>NZ_JBIWGG010000009.1:0-446880 GCF_044763415.1 Streptomyces sp. NPDC096048 | reverse complement strand
CCTCAACCCGATCGAAAAACCGATCAGGTCGGGGTATCAACATATCTGGCGTTGACTTTTGGCACGCTGTTGAGTTCTCAAGGAACGGACGCTTCATTTGTACTCACCCGAGAGACTTTCTCAGGCTTTCCTCCGGGCGCTTCCCTTCGGTGTTTCCAACACTATCAGGCTTTCCCGGTGCTTCTGACCACCGTCCTGCGGGCATGCAGAAGGCGATCCAGCGATAGGATCTGACAAGTTGGGTTCCGCCGGGGCGAGGACACCTTGCTTCGCGTCGCTCAACCTCAGGCAGGAGTAACGACTGTACACGGAGCCGTGGAACGGGTGCAAATCCGTGGGGACTGTGGTCTAGACCTCTAATCGGAACACTCATGCGGAACCGGTACTTCCTATGACATACCCTGCTGCACAGTGCGCCGTCCGGGACAGGCAGTGACGGCCCGTATACATCTCCGCCACTGGGAGGCTTCCCATGACCACCGTCTCGTCCCCGCTCGCAGGACGTGCCATCGGACTGGCCGCCGTGCCCGATCCCGTCTTCTCCGGGGCCATGGTCGGCCCGGGTACCGCCATCGACCCCGTACGCGAGGCTTCCGAGGCTGTCGCGCCCGTGGACGGCGTCATCGTGTCCCTTCACCCGCACGCCTTCGTCGTGGTCGACGACAGCGGGCACGGTGTGCTGACCCATCTCGGCATCGACACCGTGCAGCTCAACGGTGAGGGTTTCGAACTGCTGGTGAACAAGGGCGACACCGTTGTGCGCGGGCAGGGCGTGGTGCGCTGGGACCCGGTCGCCGTCGAGGCCGCCGGCAAGTCGCCCGTCTGTCCCGTCGTGGCTCTGGAGGCGACGGCCGAGGCCCTCACCGAGCTCCGTGAGGACGGCGAAGTGAAGGCCGGCGAGAGTCTCTTTCTCTGGAAGTGACGTCAGTGCCGTCGTGTGACGGCTGGTAGGACAACCACCGCGGCGGCGGGACCCGCCGCACGATCGGGACGGGTGAGATGGAGACAACGCTGCGAGGCGTCGGTGTGAGCCACGGTGTGGCGATCGGCGAGGTTCGGCACATGGGGACTGCTGTGCTCGAGCCCCCGGCCAAGCAGATTCCTGCCGAGGACGCCGAGCGCGAGCAGGGACGCGCGCGCAAGGCCGTGGAGGCTGTGGCGGCCGATCTGATGGCGCGCGGCAATCTGGCGGGGGGCGAGGCCCAGGCCGTGCTCGAGGCCCAGGCCATGATGGCCCAGGACCCCGAGCTCATGGCGGACGTGGAACGGCGCATCGCCGTCGGCAGCACGGCCGAGCGCGCGGTGTACGACGCCTTCGCCGCGTATCGCGCCCTGCTGGCCGGTGCCGGTGAGTACCTGGCCGGCCGCGTGGCCGACCTCGACGACGTGCGGAATCGTATCGTCGCCCGTCTGCTAGGGGTGCCGATGCCGGGCGTTCCGGACAGTGACGAGCCGTATGTCCTCATCGCGCGGGACCTGGCTCCCGCCGACACGGCGCTGCTGGACCCGACGCTGGTCCTCGGCTTCGTCACCGAGGAGGGTGGGCCGACCAGTCACAGCGCGATTCTCGCGCGGGCGCTCGGTGTGCCGGCCGTGGTGGCGCTTCCGGGGGCCGGGGAGCTGCCCGAGGGCACGGTCGTCGCCGTCGACGGCAGCACCGGTGAGATCTTCGTGAACCCCACCGAGGAGAAGAAGGGGCAGCTGGAGGCGGAGGCGGCGGAGCGCAAGGCAGCGCTGGCCGCGTCGACGGGGCCGGGGGCGACCTCTGACGGTCACAAGGTGCCGCTGCTCGCGAACATCGGGGGTCCCGCGGACGTGCCCGCGGCGGTCCAGGCCGGGGCGGAGGGCGTCGGTCTGTTCCGTACCGAGTTCCTCTTCCTCGACGACAGCGAGAACGCGCCGTCGGAGGAGAAGCAGGTCACCGCCTACCGGCAGGTACTGGAGGCGTTCCCCGAGGGCCGGGTCGTAGTGCGCGTGCTGGACGCCGGCGCGGACAAGCCGCTGGACTTCCTGACCCCGGGCGACGAGCCGAACCCGGCGTTGGGCGTGCGAGGTCTGCGGACGCTGCTCGATCACCCGGACGTGCTGCGCACGCAGCTGACGGCGCTGGCGAAGGCGGCTGAGGGGCTTCCGGTCTACCTCGAGGTCATGGCCCCCATGGTGGCGGACCGGACCGATGCCAAGGCTTTCGCGGACGCGTGCCGTGAGGCCGGGCTGCAGGCGAAGTTCGGCGCGATGGTGGAGATTCCGTCGGCCGCGCTGCGGGCGCGCTCGGTGCTGCAGGAGGTCGAGTTCCTGTCGCTCGGGACGAACGACCTCGCGCAGTACACCTTCGCCGCCGACCGACAGGTGGGTGCGGTGTCCCGGCTGCAGGACCCGTGGCAGCCGGCGCTGCTCGACCTGGTCGCGCTGTCCGCGGAAGCGGCGAAGGCCGAGGGCAAGAGCTGTGGCGTCTGCGGTGAGGCCGCGTCGGACCCGCTGCTGGCGTGTGTACTGACGGGTCTCGGCGTCACCTCCCTGTCCATGGGTGCGGCGTCGCTTCCCTACGTCCGGGCGACCCTGGCGAAGTTCTCGCTGGCGCAGTGTGAGCGTGCCGCGGCGGCCGCCCGGGCGGCGGACAGCGCCGAGGAGGCGCGGAACGCCGCTCAGGCGGTGCTGTCCGGCGAGTAGGGCCGGGCGAGGCCGTCGCTGTGGTTGTGGGTGCGGGGCGTTCCACCTTCGGGTGGGGCGCCCCGCACGCGTTCAGTGGTGGTGTCCCGGTGGCAGGTGGTCGTCGCCGAGGTCGGGCGGTGCGCAGTAGTCGACGTTGGATTCCGGGGAGATGAGGTCGCCGGACTCGACGTCGGTGCAGTAGGCGTCGAAGACCTCACCGGCGGTGAGGGGTTCGAGGCCGTATCCCCGCAGGCGCCAGCCGTGGATGCGGTCCGGTCCGCTCGGAGGGCTGACGCGCATGACGAGTCCGCCGGGGCTGTGGGTGGCGAGGCCGAGGGCGAGGACGCCGGTGAACTCCAGGGCCTCGGCCTCGTCGACGTGCGGGGTGCCGTCGGTGTCCTCGTCGGCGTGGAGGACGGAGAGGAGGGTCTCCGGAGTGCCCGTGATGCTGCAGACCAGGTGCCGGTTGCCCGGGGGCGCCGTTTCGAGGATGCGGCGGAGAAGGCGCGAAGCCCGGGTGAAGGCGGCTCGCCCGAGGTCTTCGCCGCAGGTGGCGCAGTTGCCGAGGCGGGCGAGCAGGTTGGAGGCGTACTCCCAGGTGGCCTGGCGGACGGCTTCGTCGACGAGAGCCGGGAGGAGCTCGGCGAGGGGCTGGCCCTCGTACGGGACGGTCGGTCCGCCGGCGGCGAGTTCGGCGGTGAACCGGGTGCGGCTGGCGGGGGCGTCGGGGTCGAGTCCGGCGGCCGAGCAGAAGTCGGCGTACTCCTCCGGGTCGAAGAGGGCGATGGTGGTGTGGGTGCCCTGTGCCGCGCGTGCCCTGAGCAGGGCTTCGACCTGGTGGAGATAGGCGGCGTGGTCGTCGAAGGTGAAGCTGCGGTAGCGCCGCATGGCGCGGAAATCGTGTTCGTCGGTGAGCAGTCCGATGGTGCCGGCGATTTCCCGGCGCAGGACGCGTCGCGTGGTCTGGTCGGTGTGCGCCATCTTTCCCCCTGTGCGCTGTCGATCAATGCTCACTCACAGTAATCGGCGGCACTGACAACGGCGCCGGGTGAGGCGCGCGGGGCCGGCCTCCGTCGGGGGCGGCCGGCCCGTCGAGGGTCTGTTCAGGTGCGTTTGCGGGCGAGGTCCTCGTAGAAGTGGAGCAGGTCGAGGTTGTCGATGGAGCCCGGGTTGACGGCCTTCTCCAGCGGGGTGCCCTGGAGAAGTCGTTTGACCGGGACCTCGATGCGCTTGCCGGTCAGGGTGTGCGGGATGCCGGGGACTTCGATGACCTCGTCGGGGACGTGGCGCGGGGACAGCTGTTCGCGGATGGTCCGCTTGACGCGGGACAGAAGGGCGTCGTCGAGGGAGGCTCCGGGGGCCAGGTGCACGAACAGGGGCATCCAGTAGCCGCCGTCCGGCTGCTCGACGCCGATGACGAGGGATTCCCTGATCTCCGGCAGTCGCTCGACGGCCTCGTAGATGTCGGCCGAGCCCATGCGGACGCCCTGCCGGTTGAGGGTGGAGTCGGAGCGGCCGTGGATGACGACGGAGCCGCGGGAGGTGACGGTGATCCAGTCGCCGTGCCGCCAGACGCCGGGGTAGGTGTCGAAGTAGCTGTCGTGGTAGCGGCTGCCGTCGGGGTCGTTCCAGAAGCGGATCGGCATCGAGGGCATGGGATTGGTGACGACCAGTTCGCCGACCTCGTCGGTGAGGGGGCCGCCGTTCGGGTCCCAGGACTGGAGGTCGGTGCCGAGTCCGGGGGCCTGGAGTTCGCCGATGTACACCGGGAGGGTGGGGACGGCGCCCGCGAAGCAGGAGCACACGTCGGTGCCGCCGCTGACGGAGGCGATCCACAGGTCCGCCCCGCTCTCCGCGAACTCGTCGTGCAGCCAGCGGAAGCCGTCGGGCGGGAGCGGAGAGCCCGTGGTGGCCACGCACTGGACCCGGGAGAGGTCGTGGTCGCGGGCGGGGTGCACGCCGGCCTTGCGGCAGGCCATGACGTAGGCGGCGGAGGTGCCGAAGAGGGTGGCCCCGGTGCGTTCGGCGACGCGCCACTGGGCGCCGGTGTCCGGATAGCCGGGGCTGCCGTCGTAGAGGACGATCGTGGTGCCGGTGAGCAGGCCGGAGACGAGGAAGTTCCACATCATCCAGCCGGTCGACGTGTACCAGAAGAAGCGGTCCTCGGGGCCGAGGTCGCAGTGCAGGCCGAGCTGTTTGAGGTGCTCGACCAGGATGCCGCCCTGGGACTGGACGATGGCCTTGGGCAGGCCTGTGGTGCCGGAGGAGTAGAGCACCCACAGGGGGTGGTCGAAGGGCACCTGCTCGAAGACGGGGTCCGTGTCGGCGGACGTCAGCGTCGCCCATTCCAGCGCGCCCTCGGGGGTGTCGGAGCCGAGGAGCGGGATGTGGACGACGGCGCGCAGGGTGGGCAGTTCGCGGCGGAGTTCGGCGACGGTGTCGCGGCGGTCGTGTTCCTTGCCGCCGTAGCGGTAGCCGTCGACGGTGAACAGGACGACGGGTTCCACCTGCTGGAAGCGGTCGAGGACGCTGCGGGCGCCGAAGTCGGGGGCGCAGGAGGTCCAGACGCCGCCTACTGCCGCGGTGGCGAGGAAGGCGACCACGGCCTGGGGGATGTTCGGGAGGTAGCCGCTGACGCGGTCGCCGGGGCGCACGCCGAGGGCGCGTAGTTCGGCGGCCAGCGAGCCGACCTGGCGGCGCAGCTCGCCCCAGGTGACGGGGCTCGGTTCGTGGGTCTCGTCGACGTACAGGAGGGCCGGTTCGTCCGCGCGGGTGGCCGCCGCGCGCAGGGCGTGCTCGGCGTAGTTGAGCGTGGCGCCGGGGAACCACCGGGCGCCGGGCATGGAGCGGTCGCCCAGCACGCGCGCGTAGGGGGTCGAGAAACGTACGTCGAACCATTCCGTGACGGCTTTCCAGAAGGTGTCCGGTTCGTCGACGGACCAGCGGTGCAGTGCGGCGTAGCCGCCCTCGGCGGGGGCGCCGTGGTGCTCGGCTGCCCAGCTCCGGAACCTGGTGATCCGTGCCTCGGCGATGAGCTGCGGATCTGGCTGCCAGAGCGGCTGGGGGTTCACGGTCGACATGGGGCGGCTCCCGGACTGTGCGCGTCGTGTGCGTCCTCCGCGCACGGGCTGGGGTGTGCGCGTGACGCGGCTGACACGGACGATGCCACGTGATCGACTTCTGCACCAGGGCGCGCCCCACATAGTCGGTGTCGTGAAGATGTGGTCCCGTCACGGGTGAACGGCAGTTGAACGACGCCCGCGCGGGAGGTCGTCGGTGGCAGGGTGAGCAGCATGGACGGTCGTGACCTGGTGCGTTCGATGAAGGCGGTCGGTTCTGCGGGGGCGGCGCAGGGGTTGCGTAGCGTACGGGCGGCGTGGCGCAGGCGGCGGGCCGACGCCGCGGGGCTGCCGCCGCGGGGTGCGGAGCGTGCGCGGGTGCCGGGTCCGATGCAGGCGGTGGAGCCGGGGCCCGGGGGCGGTGTCGTCCGGTTCAGCCGTTCGGAGCTGCGCGTCCTCGTCGCCGTGAACGGGGCCGTGTTCTGGGGCTGGGACGGTGCCGGGCCGGAGCCGTCGTACGCGTTGGCGGGCCGCTGTCCGCAGCCGGATCCGCGGGCGGTGCTGGAGCCGGACAAGGACGGCGGCTGGCGGGTGGTGGCCGAGCGGGCGACCGTGGCGGTGTCCCGGCACGGCGCGATCGAGGTCCGTACGCCCGGGGGCGTGGTGCTGCGCCGTGAGCTGCCGCCCCGCTGGTGGGAGCCGGTCGGCGGTGGTCCGGCGCGCTGGACGCAGCGGTCGGAGGTCGCGGCGGACGCACGGTTCTTCGGGCTCGGTGGGCGGGCCGCGGGACCTCGGCTGCGTATGGGCACGTACCGGCTGTGGAACACCGGTCCCGGCCTGCCGTTCGCTGCGGGCGAGGACCCGTTGTCCGTGACGATGCCGGTGCATCTGGTGGTGGCCGACGCGGGGACGCATCTGGTCTTCCACGACACTTCGTGGGACGGCACGGTGGCGTTGCGGGAGGGCGAGGAGGGGGCTGGGTCCGGGCATGACCGGCCCGGGCGGAGTGTGCTGCGGATGGACGGTGGTCCGCTGCGCTGCTGGGTGACGGTGGGCACCCCCGCGCGCGTGCTGCTCGCCTGGGCCTCGCTGACCGGGGCGCCCGCGCTGCCGCCCGCGTGGGCGCTCGGTCACCATCACGCGTGGTCGGGTCCTGGCGACGAGCAGGAGGTGCGGCGGATCGTCGCCGGCCATCAGGAGCGTGATCTGCCGCTCGACGCTGTTCACCTGGGCGTCGACCATCTCGACGGCCTCCAGGTGTTCACTGTGGACGAGGAGCGGTTCCCCAAGCTGCCCGTCCTTGCCGAGGAGCTGCGGCGGGACGGTGTCCGGCTGGTGTCGGTCGTGGGTCCCGCGGTCCCGGCCGTGCCCGGCAACGCCGTGTACGACGGCGGGACGAGCGAGGACGTGTTCGTGCGGGACGCCTCGGGGCCGGTCGTCCGGGGCGTGGGGTGGCCCGGCGACGTGGTCTTTCCGGACTTCACGCGCGCGTGTGTGCGTGAGTGGTGGGGCGGGCTCTACGAGGAGCGGCTCGGGCAGGGGTTCGCGGGGTTCTGGCACGACCTGGACGAACCCACCTCGTTCGCCGCGTTCGGGGAGGCGACGCTGCCGCGTTCGGCCCGGCACTTTCTGGAGGGGCGAGGCGGTGACCACAGGGAGGCGCACAACGTGTACGCGTTGTGCATGGCCCGCGCCGGGTACGAGGGATTGCGGACGCTGATGCCCGAGGAGCGGCCGTTCGTCTTCTCGCGCTCCGGGTGGGTCGGCATGCAGCGTTACGGCGGTGCGTGGTCCGGGAGCGTGGCCACGGGCTGGCCCGGGCTGCGGGCGTCGCTGTCGCTGGTGATGGGGCTCGGGTTGTGCGGGGTGCCGTACGCGGGGCCGGATGTGGGCGGGGCCGGCGGGACTCCGTCTCCTGAGCTGTATCTGCGGTGGCTGCAACTGGCCGCCCATCTTCCGCTGTTCCGCACGCACGGGGGGCACGGGGCGCCGTGGGAGTTCGGTCCCGAGGTGCTGGAGCACGCGCGCGTGGCGCTCGTCGAACGGCGGCGGCTGCTGCCGTACTTCGTGACGCTGGCGCATCTGGCCCGGCGTACGGGTGCGCCCTATGTGCGTCCGCTGTGGTGGTCGACGCCGGAGGAGCGGGCGTTGCGGGACTGCGAGGACGCCTTCCTGCTGGGCGACTGTCTGCTGGTGGCGCCGGTGCTGGACCCGGGGGCGGACCGGCGGGCGGTGCAGCTGCCGCGCGGACGCTGGTACGACGTGGTGACGGAGCGGGCGTACCAGGGCCCGGCGCAGGTTCTCGTCGATGCGCCTCTGGCGCGGATCCCGGTGCTCGCGCGCGCGGGAGCCGTGCTTCCGGTGCGTGGGGAGGACGGCGGGCCGGCGCTGGAGGTGTGGGCGCCCGCGCGGGGGCGGACCGGCGGGGGTCTGGTCGTGCCGGACGCGGGCGACGGCTGGGGGGAACCGGAGATCGAGCGGTACGTCTCGCGTTGGGACGGGGGACGGGTGGTCGTGGAGCGGGAGGGCGAGGACGGCGTGAGCGAGCCGTCCTGCCCGGTCCGTGTCCGTGGGCTCGTGGAGGGCTCGGCTCAGATGTAGCGGCCCTCGAACCAGGCCCGCACGGCTCGGGTGTGAAGCGGGAAGGCGAGCTCCTCGGCCCTGCGCAGCAGGTGCCATCCCTCGGTCTCGTGCGTGGCGGTGGACGACGGGAGGCCCTCGGCCGACCGCTCGGGGAGCATCCCGAAGAGCAGCAGGTGGCCGTCGGGCGAGCTCATGGCGTCGGCGAGGCGCACGTCGCGGCTCGCCGCGTCGATGCCCGTCTCCTCCTTGAGTTCGCGGACGACGGCCTGCCGCCAGTCCTCCCGGTCGTCGACGTAGCCGCCGGGCAGTGCGACGCCCCCGCGCGCGGGGGCCACGGTGCGGGTGATGACCACCAGGGCGGTGCCCTGCGTGTCGTACACGGGCTGGAGGGCGACCGCGACCGGCAGCGGGTTGCGGTAGGCCACGGTGCCGCACGCGGGGCAGGTGCGGGGCCAGCCGGAGACGCCCTCTCCGTAGAGCGTGCCGCAGCTCGAACAGTGGGAGCCGGGGACGGAGTTGGGAGCGAAGGTTTCAGTATCGAACACGCGGCGGACTGTATCCGATTCTGGAGGGGGCGGCTCCGGCAGGCGTTTCAGTGGCGGCCGGCGAGCGACCTGGCGGAGACGGGGAAGTCGAAGTAAGTGTCCGGGTAGGGCTCGGGCTTGTAGGTGAAGTGCCACCACTCCTCGGGGAGGTTCACGAGGCCGACGTACTCCAGGGTGTTCTTGAGCAGCAGCCGGTTGGCGCGCTGGGCGCCCTGGATACGCGGGTCGAGGGTGTGTGAGCGGGTGTCGAAGCAGTCGTAGCCGGTGCCCATGTCCACGGAGTTGTCGGGGAAGCGCTCGTCCTGGGGTGCGAAGCAGGGCACCAAGGGCTGACCGGGGCGGTAGGGCCGGGTCGGCTTCGCCGGGAGCTTCACGATCGTGAGGTCCACGGTCGAGCCGCGGCTGTGGCCGGACTTCGCGGCGATGTAGCCGTCCGCGAAGAGGCGGGTCTTGTCGACCTCCGGGTAGAACTCGGCCTTCGTCCTCTGGTCGTCGAGGTCTTCGGCCCAGCGGACGAAGTGGTCGACGGCGCGCTGGGGCCGGTAGCAGTCGTACACCTTGAGGGAGTAGCCCTGGCGCAGCAGCCGGGTCTGGGCCCGGTGGAGGGCTTCGGCGGCGGGGCGGGTGAGGATGCACAGGGGTTGCCGGTAGCCGTCGATGCGCTCGCCGACGAAGTTGTGCGCAGTGGTGTAGCGCATCTCCTGGATGATCGTGGGGGCGACGCTTCTCAGGGCCACGAAGTCCTCCGGGGCCCTCGGCTCCGGCTTGGCCTGGGCGGTGGCGGGGAGGGCCGTGACGGCGAGCAGGGCGGCGAAGGTGGTGACCAGGCCGCGGAGCGTGGTGGAGAGTCGTGTCATGTTCCCTGCATCTATCAGGGGTGGACTCCGCGGGGGAAGTGGGCGGGTCGGCGACTCGCCGTCCGTACGCCCTGGGAGCACGTCGAAATGCTGCGTGAACGTCGCGTGAACTGGGCCCGGGCCGGGGTCTGTGGCGCCATTCTGCTCCCGTGCGCTCCTGGACGGACACTCTCCGCTTCGCCTTCCAACCGGTGGTCAATCTGCTGACCGGCGGGGTGGCGGCGCTGGAGATACTCGCCCGTCCGGAGACCGGCGACATCCTGGCGGAGGCGCGCCGCGACCCCGAACTCGACGGTCGGCTGGCGGTGGCGGCGTTCCGCGCGGCGGTGCGCAGGGAGACGCTGCTCCCGCTGCACGTCAACGTGTTCGCGGGCACGCTCGCCGACCTCGGTGGCCTGCAAGGACTGCACGGCGCCGTGCGCGAGGCGGGACGGATGCCGTGGGAGGTGACGGTCGACGTCTGTCCGCCGTACACGCATGTGCCGCGGCAGGCCCTGCTGGAGGCGGTGAGCGCGTTGCGGGGTCAGGGGTTCCGGATCTGCGCGGACGGGGTCGGTGACGGGGACGCGCCGCTGCGGTTGCTGACGGATCTGGCGCCGGAGCTGGTGAAGCTCGACGCGTCGTTGCTGGCCCGGCCGGCAGCCGTACGGGCGATGCGGGTGCTGTGCGACGAGTTGGGGGCGCTGCTGTCCGTCGAGGGCGTCGAGACGGAGTCGCAGTGCGCTGCCGCGCGGACGGCCGGGGCGCAGTTGGCGCAGGGGGAGCTCTTCGCGCCGCCCGCGCGGCTGCCGGCGGCGGACGTGTACGTTCCGCCCGGCTCCCCCGGTGTCGTACCGGCGCCGCGCTCGGGGCCCTCGGTACGGCAGTTCGTACGGCCGGCCGCCCTGCTGCCCGCGACCGCGTCGGCGGGGCAGGTGCGGGCGCTGCTGACCGGGGCGCCGGACGTGTCCGGGGTGCTGCTCGTGGACCGGGACGGGGTTCCGGTACGGTCGGTGCACCGGTCCCGCTTCCTGCTGTCGATGTCGGGGCGCTACGGCCACGCCCTGTACGCCGACCGGCCCGCCGAGAAGCTCGGCGACGCGCCCCGGACGGTGGGCGTCGACGCGACGGCGTGGGAGGTGCTGGACGTGGTGGCCGTCGGCGGCCGGGGCCGCACGTCGGACGACGTGGCCGTGGTGGACGCGCACGGGCGGTGCGTGGGCGTCGTGCGGCTCGCGGACCTCGTGCGGGCGCTGGCCGAGAGCCGGGTGGAGGAGGCTGCCGGGCTCAATCCGCTGACCCGGCTGCCCGGTTCGGACGCGATCACGGGAGAGGTGGACCGGCGGATCGCGGACGGGCGGGCGTTCGCGCTGAGCTGGCTCGATGTGGACCACTTCAAGCAGGTCAACGACGGGGCCGGGTTCGCTGCGGGCGACGAGCTGATCCGGGCGGTCGGGCGGGCGCTGTCGCAGACGACCGCGGGGTCCGCGCGCGTGGGGCATATCGGCGGTGACGACTTCCTGGTGCTCACCGACCCGGAAGGGCTGGATCCGCTGGCCGCCTCCGTGCTGGACGTGCCGTGGTCGGCCGGCGGACGGCCCGTGACGCTGTCGTTGGCGACGGTCCTGTGCGGACCGGGCAGTGTGCCGGACCACCGGCAGGCGGCTGCCTGGCTGGCGCCGCTGAAGAAGGCCGCGAAGGGGCTGCACGGGGCGAGTTGGGTGCTGGGCCGGGCCGGTGCGCCGGGGCACGAGGTCCGACGCGGCTCGGACCGGGCGACGGCGACGGCGGGGTGACCCGGCCGCCCTCGGCCGAGCCGGCGAGTGGGCGCCGGGAGGGACGGCGCCCGGGATGGTATCGGGCGGCGTCGCCGAGCCCGAGGTGCGGGGCGCTGTCGCCGACACGTGCGTGCACGCGTTGTTGGCCGGCACGCGCGTGCACGCATTTCCAGCAGGCACGCGCGCGCACGCGCTGTTGGCCGCCACGCGCGCGCACGCGCTGTTCGTCGGCAGGCGCGCGCACCGACCGCTACGGCACCACGAGCGCCTGTCGGCAGCCACCGTCCAGGCGGGCTCACGTGGACACGCACCCCGCGCGGGTCGCCCGGCGGGTCCTGAACCGTTGCGGTCGGCCACCTTGACGCTCCCTGGGCGCCGGTGAACACTTCCGGTGTCAGTCGACATCGCCGTACATCTCGGCGTATTCCGGCACTGCGTCGCGCGGGCACTCCTGTGCTTCGAGGCCCACTCCCCCACGGGCGGTTCGGCTGCTACGGCACGCTCGTCACTCACGCCCCGCGGCGGAGGCCGTCGGGGGAGACGCACCGCGCACAGGAGGCCGGGGCCGATCGCCCCGGGCCAGGGCCTAGGAGCCGCCATGAGCAACGGAGACATCTTCGTCGGCGAGATCATCGGTACCGCGATCCTCATCCTCTTCGGTGCGGGTGTCTGCGCCGCCGTGACCCTGAGGTACAGCAAGGCGCGGGCGTCGGGGTGGGTGGTGATCGCGTTCGGCTGGGGATTCGGTGTGCTGGCGGGCGCCTATACCGCAGCCCCGCTCTCCGGAGGGCATCTCAACCCCGCCGTCACCCTCGGGATCGCCGTCGACACCGGCGAGTGGGGCAAGGTCTGGGTCTATGTGCTGGGGCAGTTCATCGGCGCGATGATCGGTGCCGTCCTGTGCTACCTCACGTACTTCGCCCAGTTCCAGGCCAACGTCCGCAAGACCGGCACCACCGAGGGCACGGCGGACGAGCCGGTACCGACGCTCGGCATCTTCTCCACCATCCCGGAGATCCGGCACCCGGTAGCCAACCTGGTCACCGAGATCATCGCCACCGTCGGACTCGTCCTGCCGATCCTCGCCTTCGGACTGACCGAGGGACTCGGCGAGTCGGGGACGCTGGTGCTGATCGTGTCGCTGCTCGTCGTCGGGATCGGCCTTTCCCTCGGGGGGCCGACCGGTTACGCCATCAACCCGACCCGTGACCTCGGCCCGCGCATCGTGCACACCTTCCTGCCGATCCCGAACAAGGGCACCTCCGACTGGGGTTACGCCTGGGTCCCGGTGGTCGGCCCGCTGATCGGCGGAGCGCTCGCCGGGCTCATCTACAACGTGGCCTTCTGAACGGCCCGCCAGAGACGTCGCCTCCGCACCGCCTCCGCAGTCCTCTGAACCCAGCCCAGCCCAAGGGGTAGCCATGACGGACCACTCCACGAAGTACGTCGCCGCGATCGACCAGGGCACCACCTCGAGCCGCTGCATCATCTTCGACCAGGACGGCGCGATCGTCGCCGTCGACCAGCGCGAGCACCGCCAGATCTTCCCCAAGCCCGGCTGGGTGGAGCACGACGCCACCGAGATCTGGTCCAAGGTTCAGGCCGTGGTCGCCGGGGCGCTCGCGGGCGCCGGGCTGCGCGCCGACCGGCTCAGCGCGCTGGGCATCACCAATCAACGCGAGACGACGGTCCTGTGGGACCGCGCGACCGGCAAGCCCGTGCACAACGCCATCGTGTGGCAGGACACCCGTACCTCCGCGCTGTGCCGCCAGTTGGGCGGCGCGGACGGGCAGGACCGTTTCCGCGAACAGACGGGGCTGCCACTGGCCAGCTACTTCTCCGGACCCAAAGCGGCCTGGCTGCTCGACAACGTGCCCGGCCTGAGGGCCCGCGCCGAGCGCGGGGAGATCGCCTTCGGCACCGTCGACTCCTGGCTGATCTGGAACCTGACCGGCGGCACGGACGGCGGGCAGCACGTCACCGACGTGACCAACGCCGGGCGCACCATGCTGATGGACCTGCGGACACTCCGGTGGGACCCCTCGATCCTGTCGGCGATGAACATCCCCGAGGCCGTACTCCCCGAGATCAGGTCCTCCGCCGAGGTGTACGGGACCGCCGTCGGCCAGCTCGCCGGCGTTCCCGTGGCCTCCGCCCTGGGCGACCAGCAGGCAGCCGTGTTCGGGCAGGCCTGCTACGACGTGGGCACGGCGAAGAACACCTACGGCACGGGCAGCTTCCTGCTGCTCAACACCGGTGACCGGCCCGTGCCGTCGAAGAGCGGGCTGCTGACCACCATGGGCTACCAGATCGGTGACGAGGCGCCCGTCTACTGCCTGGAAGGGTCGATCGCCATCACGGGGGCCCTGGTCCAGTGGTTCCGCGACCAGCTCGGCGTCATCCGCAGCGCCGATGAGATCGAAACGTTGGCGGCGAGCGTGGCGGACAACGGGGGCGCGTACATCGTGCCCGCCTTCTCCGGGCTGTTCGCCCCGTACTGGCGCTCGGACGCGCGCGGGGTCGTCACCGGGCTGACCCGGTACGTCACCAAGGCGCACCTGGCGCGCGCGGTGCTGGAGGCGACGAGCTGGCAGACGCGCGAGGTCGTGGACGCCATGTACCAGGACTCGGGGGTGCGCATCACGGCCCTGAAGGTCGACGGCGGCATGACGAGGAACAACCTGCTGATGCAGCACCAGGCGGACGTGCTGGGCGTACCGGTGATCCGGCCCCGGGTGTCCGAGACGACCTGCCTGGGTGCCGCGTACGCGGCCGGACTGGCCACCGGTGTGTGGGACGACCTCGACGAACTCAAGACGCACTGGCAGCGGGACGTCGAGTGGGCGCCCGCCATGGAGACGTCGGTGCGGGACCGCGAGTACCGAAACTGGCGCAAGGCGGTGGAGAAGAGTCTCGACTGGCTGGAGGACGGCGAGGGCGACGGCTAGGCGCCGGGCGGGCTCGGGGGCACGCGCGCGTGGGTGTCGTCGCCGTGCCCCGAGCCGTCAGGTGGTGACGACGCTGCGGCGGTCCGCCGCCTGGGCCATGGCGTGCTGGACCACGCCGATGAGGACCTCCTTGACCGACTCCCGGTCGCGGGCGTCGCACATCACCAGGGGCACGTCGGCGTCGAGGTCGAGGGCCTGGCGGACGGTCTCGGCCGGATAGCGGGCCGCCCCTTCGAAGCGGTTGACGCCGACCAGGAACGGGATGGAACGGCGCTCGAAGTAGTCGACGGCGGCGAAGCAGTCCTCCAGGCGGCGGGTGTCGGCCAGGACGACGGCGCCGAGCGCGCCCTCGGAGAGCTCGTCCCACATGAACCAGAACCGCTCCTGGCCGGGCGTACCGAAGAGATACAGCACCAGGTCCTCGCGCAGCGTGATCCGCCCGAAGTCCATGGCCACCGTGGTGGTGTGCTTGCCCTCCACACCGCTGACGTCGTCGACGGGCCGCCCGGCCTCGGTGAGCAGTTCCTCGGTGCGCAGCGGCCTGATCTCGCTGACCGCGCCGACGAGAGTGGTCTTGCCGACGCCGAAGCCGCCGGCCACCAGGATCTTGAGCGTGACGGGCTCGACCGGCGGCTTGCCGCGCTGAGAACGCCCGAAGATCATCGATCTCTTCTCCTTAAAACGTGCCACTTAACGTGCCACTCGCCATGCCGCTGGTCATGCCGACGGTCGTGCCGCTTGTCGTGCTGCTTGCCGTGTTGCTTGTCGTGCTGCTTGTCGTGCCCGGGGGCCGGTTCACAGTGCCCTCAGTCCGCTGATCACATCGCGCAGAATGTCCTCGTCCGGCAGTTCGGCCGGGGGCACGGGCCGGTTCACGTGGACGAGTTCGATGTCCACGAGGTCTCCGACCAGGACCCGCACGACCCCGATGGGCAGGTCGAGTTCGGCGGCGAGTTCGGCGACCGACTGCGGCGCTTCCCGGCACAGCCCGACGATGTCCACGTGCTCCGGGGAGAGCGTGACGTCCGCCTCCGGATCGTCCGCGTGGGGTTCCGTGACGACCACCGCGATGAGGTCGAGGCGGTGCTGGGCCGCACTGGTGGTGCGGCCGCGCGTCATGGCGTACGGACGGACGACGGGCCCGGCCTCGTCGTCGAACCAGTGTTTTCTTCCCTGACCGTCTGCGCTCATGTCATCCCACTTACCCGCCCGCGGGCAGATCGGTGCGCGGAGCGGTGCCCAGGTGCACGCCGACCCGCTTGACGAGGAGGGTCATCTCGTAGGCGACCAGGCCGACGTCTGAGTCGGCGTCCGACAGGACGGCCAGACAGCTGCCGTCGCCGGCGGCCGTGACGAACAGGAAGGCGTCGTCGAGTTCGACGACCGTCTGCCGGACGCTGCCCGCCTCGAAGTGACGCCCCACGCCCTTGGCGAGGCTGTGGAAACCGGACGCCACGGCGGCCAGGTGTTCGCTGTCCTCCCGGGTCAGGTCCTTGGACGCCCCGGTCGCCAGACCGTCGCCGGACAGGACGACGGCTTTGCGGATGCTCGCGACACGGTCCACCAGGTCGTCGAGGAGCCAGTTGAGCTCCCCGGACCTGGTCGAGGTGTGGCCGGTCGCCTTCGGTGCGGTCATCGACCGTCCCCCTTAGTCGTTCGTTGTGGTGCTTGTGGTGCTGTGCCGCCGGGGACGTCGTCCTCCGTGGCGTTCTCCTTGCGGCCGCGCTGCCAGCCGCGCTGGAGCGAGGCCATACGGCTGCGTACTTCCTCGGCGTCGCGGTCGGAGCGGTCCTCGGCGGGCGGTTCGGGGCTCTGCCTGAGCTGGGGGGCCAGGTTGGCCTGCCGTACGCGCCGGGGCAGCGCGCCGGTGCCGGGTCCGGAGGCGTCCTGGGCACTCCCCGGGACGCCGGGTGTGCGGTCGGCGTCACGCGCGCGGTCCTCGCCGTCGCCGGACGTGGAGCCCCCGCGCTCGGGAGACACGCCGCGGCGGCGGGCCGGGAGCGACGGGAGCGCCTCGGACGCCGTGCGGTCGGCGTCGCGCCTTTCGGCACGGCCCCCGGTACGACCCTCGGTACGAGCGTCGGCGCGGCCGCCGGTGCGGGCGTCGCCACGACGGTCCATGCCGGCGTCGCCACGACGGTCCATGCCTGCGTCGATTCGTTCCTCGCGACGACGGCGGGTGGGCAGGGCGGGCGGCTCGGCGGATCGTGACCGCGGGTGGGCGCTGCCTTCCGCGCGCTCGGCTCCTGCCGCGGGCGCCTCGTCCATGGTGTCCCGGGCGGCCCGTTCCGGCACCGGACGCCCGTGTGAACTGACCAGCTTGGGGGTCCGGCGGCGGGGCAGCGCGAGCGGCGTGTTCACCTCGTCCTCCTCGCCCCGGAGCGCCCCCTGGCGCGACTCGCCTGTGTGACCGGGCTCCTGACGTCGCCGTTCGGCGCGACGGACCTCCTGGTCGTCCTCGGCCGCCACGAGGGAGCGGCGCGGGCGGAACAGGCCACCCCGTTCGCTGTCCTCGTCGCCGAGCCCACCCGGCAGGTCGCCGAGGGCGTCCAGGTCGACCGGCGCCTCGAGTTCGACCGGCCCGTCGAGCAGCGGGGCCGGGCGGCCCGGCAGCCGTGCGGGCACGTGGGCGAGGTCGGAACGGCGGCTCTCCTCCCGCTCCTTCTCCTTGACCTGCTGGGGGCGGTCCAGGCGGAAGCCGACGCCGTTGGTGTCCGGGGCGTCGTCCGTGAGCAGCGCGTCGGGGACGAAGACGACCGCGGTGGTGCCGCCGTACGGGGAAGGCTGGAGGGACACCCGGACGTTCTGTCGCTGGGCGAGCCGGCTGACGACGAAAAGGCCGAGCCGGTCGGTGTCGGACAGCTCGAACTCCGGTGTCTCGGCGAGCCGGAGGTTGGCGTCGAGGAGGGCGTCGGCCGCCATGCCGAGGCCGCGGTCGTGGATCTCCAGGGTGAAACCGTTGGCGACGCGCTCGCCCATGACCTGCACGGCGGTGTGGGGCGGCGAGAACACCGTGGCGTTCTCCAGCAGTTCGGCCACGAGGTGGGTGAGGTCGGCGACGGCCGGTCCGGTGACGGCGATGCGGGGCAGGCGGCGGACCTCGATGCGCTCGTAGTCCTCGACCTCGGCGACGGCGGCCCGGACCACGTCCATGAGCTGGACGGGCTTGCGCCACTGCCTGGAGGGGGCGGCGCCGGAGAGGATGACCAGGCCCTCCGCGTGCCGGCGCATACGGGTGGTCAGGTGGTCGAGGCGGAACAGGTCGGCGAGTTCCTCGGTGTCCTCGGTGCGGCGCTCCATGGTGTCGAGCAGGGTGAGCTGCTTGTGCAGCAGCACCTGGCTGCGGCGGGCGAGGTTGACGAACACCTCGGAGACGCCGGCCCGGAGTTCGGCCTGCTTGACGGCGGCTTCCACGGCGGCACGCTGGAGGGTGTTCAGGGCCTGGCCGACCTCGCCCATCTCGTTCTTGTCGTACTCCAGCCGCGGCACCTCGGTCTCCACGTCCACCTGTTCGCCCGCCGAGAGGCGGCGCATCACGCTGGGCAGGCGGACACCGGACGCCTCGTGGGCGTCCAGGCGCAATTGCCTGAGGTCGCGGATGAGGGAGCGGCCGACACGTACGGACAGGAAGAGCGAGAACAGCAGAGCGATCAGGCCGAGGGCGCCGGCGACGACCACCTTGGCGATGGTGTTCATGGCGACCGGGTCGACCCGGTCCTGGTAGCGGTCGGCGGCGTGGTCGTCCAGGGCGCCGAGTTCGTCGAGCACGCTGCCCGCGGCGGTGTCCCAGCTCTTGGCGGTGACGCCGCGGGGCGGGCCGGCCTCGCCGGCGACGGCGGCCTCCTCGGCGACGCGCAGGGGGGCGGAGGCGGCGTTCTTCCAGAAGCGCTGGTACCGCCCGCGCTCGGCGGCGGGCAGCAGCGGGAGGTTGATGTCGTACATCACGGTGCGCTGGGCCACGAGGTCGGAGACGTCGCGTATCTCGGCGCGGGTGAGCCGACCGGTGACCAGGGCGGAGCCGAGAAGGGCGTCCTCGCGGGAGAGCAGTTCCCGGGCGCGGGAGACGTTGACGAGGGCGCGGTACTGCTTGTCCAGGCTCACGTCGTCGACTACGTGGAGGTTGGCGAGCAGTTCGTGACAGGGGTCGACCAGGCGGTTGTAGAGGCCGAGCGCCTGCGCGCGGTCGACGGTGCCGTCCTCGACGCTGCGGCGCAGCGAGCCGATGCCGTCGAAGGCGTCCAGGACGGCGGTGAGCCGCTCCTCCTCGGCCTGGCTCAGCGCGTCGCGTACGTCGGCCTTCGCGGCGTTGCCGCGGATCTCGGCGATGGCCTCGTCGGTGGCGGTGCGGCTGCGCCGCAGGGCGGAAAGCCCGTCGGAGGCGCGCGGGTCGGCGAGGTGGACGAGGGTCTGGCGGCGTTCCTGCTGGAGGACACGGACGGTGTCCTCCACCGGGTAGCCGATCTCCTCGACGACGGTCGAGACGCTGAACAGCCGGCCCGCCTCGCGTCCCGTCAGCACCGTGGCGAAGGCCCAGATCGCGGTCAGGGACACCAGCGGCACGAGAAGCAGCGCCACGATCTTCCGGCGGATCGACTTCCCGCGAAAGCGCATGGCCTCCCCCAGCTCGACCCCCACTGGCGGGGGGTACACATGTACGTCAACAAACGGCGCGAGCCTACTACTGACGCACAGGTAACTCGAAGGCCCGTCCGGAGGCCGAACCTCCGCACCAGCGGTCGGCGGTGGCCAGTTGTCCGGTCATTACGGGAGATTCCTACGGGTTCCGGTGGCGGGTGCTGCCGAGCGTTCTTCCGGCCTGGCGGGCGGAATGGCCGAAAATCTTCGACTGTGCGGGATTCTCGGGAATCTTGAGGGTCGGCCGTTCGTCATTCACTACGGGAAATGGAGGCGGAATCGGCCACAGGAGCCGCATCCCGCCCCCGGGCGGCGTAAAGCAGCGCAAGCCGGGCAGCCAGAGGGGAGCCGTGTCTTCGGACACGGACGAGCGGTCTGCTGGCGGTGGGGAGTGACATGTTGATGGGCACGGCGGAGCGGCGCAGGGCGCCCGAGGACGGCGGTGCGGCCGAGTCGACGGCCCGCTCGGTTCCCGGAGCGCCGGATCGCGACATTCCGGCGGCCGGGCCGGACGCGACGGTCCGTATGCGCACGGAGCGGTCGGAGGGGCGGGAAGCGCGGGAAGAGTCGGCCTACCGGCCGTTGTGGACGGAGGAGCCCGCCCGGCGGCGGCGTCTTCCGGATCCGGTGCGGACGGCGGCCGTGCGCGCGGTACTCGTCGTCGCCGTGACGCTGATACTGGCGATGGTGGCCTTCCTGTGCACGATGGCGGGATCCTGGCTGGCCTTCCCCATGATGATCGGCAGCGTGGCGGGCACGGTTGTGGCCACGTGGGGCGTGCTGGACGTCTGGGTGACGCGGCAGGTCTGGAATCAGCGGCACGGCGTGGTGTCGATGCCGAGCAGCACCGCGCGGGCCATGCGCCGCGAGCGTCGGCGGGCCAGGCGGCAGGCCCGGTCCGCGGAGCGGGCCCAGGAGCGGATACGCCGGCGGGGCGGCGCGGGGCGGCTGTCGCACTCCTGAGTGGCCGGGTGAAGGTCCGGGCTCGGGCAGCGGCCACCCTTCACCGCACCGCCGACCGAACGCGATCGCCCGTCGGCTGCACTCGATCCTCTGTCGGTTGCCCCCAACCGACCGTCGGCTGTGTCTGACTGCCCGCCGGCTGGGTCGGGTTGTCCGCCGGTTGAGCCTGATTGCCCGCCGAATGGGACTGGTTGTCCATCGGCTGAGCCTGACTGCCCGCCGGCCGGGATTGGTTGTCCGTCGGCTGTGTCCGCTCGGCGTGGGCGAGTTCGCGTCGGGCCCGCATGAAGGGGCGTGGGCGATCCACGGAGAGCACCGCGGTCGTACGGCCGTCCCGTTCGTAGCGGGCGAGAAAGCCGTCGGCGGCCGGTACGCCGTCGGCGACCGCGCCCTCGACGATGCGGACGGTGTCTCCCTCCCGGCGCCGGCCGGCGAACTGGAGACGGGCTCCGTACTGGTCGGACCAGAAGTACGGCACCGTCCTCGCGCACTCCACGGTGCGCCCGGCGAGCAGGTTGGTCACGGCCACCCGGGGCTGCTCCGTGGCGGAGGTCCAGTGTTCCGCGCGCGTGCCCCCGACGCGGGCCACGTCGCCGACGGCGACCACCCGCGGCAGCGACGTCACACAGCCGTCGTCGCAGAGGACACCGTCGTTCAGAACGAGCGCCGAGCCCGCCAGCCAGGCGGTGTTGGGTGTGGCGCCGATGCCGACGATCACGACGTCGGCGGGCAGATCTCGGCCGTCGGAGAGTGCCACCGAGGTCACGGCGACCGTGCCGCGCAGTGCGGCAACGGACGCCCCGGTGACGAGTTCGACACCCCCGCGGCGATGCAGCGTGGCACACACGGCGGCCATCTCGGCGCCGAGTTGGGGCACGAGCGGGAGCGGGGCGGCCTCGACGACGGAGACGCTGTGGCCGAGGGCTACGCAGGAGGAGGCGGTCTCCGCGCCGATGAAGCCGCCGCCGATCACGACGACCCTGCGCGGGCCGCGGGTGAGTTCCGCGCGCAGAGCGCGGGCGTCGTCCAGAGTGCGCAGGGTGTGGACGCCCGCGAGGCCGTCGCCCGGAAGGCGCCGGGCGGAGGCACCGGTGGCGACGACGACGCCGTCGGTGGACACGGTGCGGCCGTCGTCGAGCAGCACGGTCCGGCCGCGGGCGTCCAGGCCGCGGGCCCGGACGCCGAGCAGCCAGTCGGCGTCCAGTTCGGCGGCCTCCTCGGCGTCGGTGAGCGCGAGCTGGTCCTCGTCGGCCCGGCCGGTGAGGAAGTCCTTGGAGAGGGGAGGCCGGTCGTAGGGGCGGTGGGGTTCGTCGCCGACGATCACCAGCCGGCCGTCGAACCCCTGGGCGCGCAGTTCCCGGGCGGCGTACAGGCCGGACAGCGAGGCTCCGACGACGGTCACGGTCCTCATGCGGCGCTCCCCTCCTCCGCGGCGAGATCGACGTGTACGACACCCTCGTGGAGGATGACGCGGTGGGTTCGCACGGGCCTGCGGGCCGGGAGACAGGTCGGCCGGCCCGTACGGAGATCGAACGACGCGGCGTGCAGCGGGCATTCGATCAGGCAGCCCTCCAGCCAGCCCTCGGAGAGGGAGGCGTCCTGGTGGCTGCACGTGTCGTCGATGGCGTAGAGATCACCGTCGTCGGTGTGGAAGACGGCGATCGGCGGACTCGTTCCGACCCGGGTGGACTCGCCCTTGGGGAGGTCTTCGAGGCGGCAGACGGGAATCATGGGCTCCCCTCTCGGTCCGGAACACGTGTCCCGACGGGCGCGGAACGCGTACCCTTCCGGGATCCGGACGCTTCGGTAACATGATGTTTCACATGGCGCACTGGAGAGCGCTATGCGCAACAGAATCCGGGCGGGCGCCCGTGGCGTCAAGGGCTTCCCGCAGATGCGGTCCGGACGGGGCCGCCAGGTGGTGAGAGTTGAGCCATGACCCGCACACAGAAGCAGCCCGACCATGGTGAGGACCGCGTGGAGAACAAGCAGGTGGGCAGAGGGACGGCGAGCGGCGTGCAGTCGGTGGACCGCGCCGTGAGCGTCCTGGAGATCCTCGCCCGGCACGGCGAGGCGGGCGTCACCGAGATCGCCGACGAGCTGGACGTGCACAAGTCCACCGCCTTCCGGCTGCTCGGCGTGCTGGAGAACCGCGGCCTGGTGGCCCAGGAGAAGGAGCGGGGGAAGTACTACCTGGGCGCCGGCGTACTGCGCCTCGCGGGGGCGGCCGCGGTGCGCCTGGACATCTCGCAGGAGGGTGTGCCCGTCTGCCGCGAACTCGCCGACGAGCTCGGCGAGACGTCGAACATCGCGGTGCTGGACGACGACGCGGCGGTCAACGTCATGCAGGCGCGCGGCACCGCCTCCGTGACGGCACAGAACTGGCTCGGCCGGCGTACCCCGCTGCACGCCACCGCCAGCGGCAAGGTGCTCCTCGCCCACCTGCCGACCACCCTGCGCGAGGGCCTGCTGGCCCGCCCGCTGCACCGGTTCACCGAGCACACCGTCACCGGCGCGGCGGTGCTGCGCGGCGAGTTGGAGACCGTGGCCGAGCAGGGCTACGCGATCACGCAGGAGGAGCTGGAGATCGGGCTCGCGGCCGTGGCGGCACCCGTCCGTTCCCACGACGGCAAGGTGATCGCCTCGATCAGCGTCTCGGGTCCGGTGTACCGGCTGACGCCGGAGCGGCTGCCCGACCTGGCGAAGCGCGCGCTGGCGGCGGGGGTCGAGTTGTCCCGCCGCATGGGGTACGGCTGCTGACCCGGACCGGGCGGCCCGGCACAGAACCGGACGGCACAGGACGGGACGGGGGCGGGACGGGGCGGGGCGGGGCGGGGCGGGGCGGCAAAGGCCGGGACGGAGCGAGGCGAACCAAGGGCACGGGACCGGAGGAATCCGACTGGATTCCTCCGGTCCCGTGCCGTCGTGTGTCCGGCTGATTTCAGCCTCCGACACTCCCCCCGGCCCTTTTGCCAAGGGTTCACCCGCACCCCTTGACGGCCGCTCGGCGGCGTTCTCAGTATGTTCCTCATAGCGCAACCCATCGTGTAATGCGCAACAGCAGAGGAGCTTGTCGTGCCCCACGAGGTCCGTGCCGTAGTCGCTGTGAAGAAGGGCGCACCGGTCGAGGTGCAGACGATCGTCGTCCCGGACCCGGGACCGGGCGAGGTGCTCGTCGCGGTACAGGCCTGCGGGGTCTGCCACACGGATCTGCACTACCGCGAGGGCGCGATCACGGACGACTTCCCTTTCGTGCTGGGCCATGAGGCGGCCGGCACCGTCGAGGCGGTCGGCGAGGGAGTCACCGATCTTCAGCAGGGCGACTACGTGGTGCTGGCCTGGCGGGCGCCCTGTGGGGGCTGCCGTTCCTGCCGACGCGGCCGTCCCTGGTACTGCTTCGACTCCCGCAACGCCGCCCAGCCGATGACGCTGCTGGACGGCACCCCGCTGACCAGCGCGCTCGGTATCGGCGCCTTCGCCGAGAAGACGCTGGTCGCGGCCGGCCAAGCGGTGAAGGTCGACCCGGCCGCGCGCCCCGAGGCGGCCGGCCTGATCGGCTGCGGCGTGATGGCCGGTTACGGCGCCGCCGTCAACACGGGCAACGTGGGCCGTGGCGACTCGGTCGCCGTCATCGGCTGCGGCGGCGTCGGCAACGCGGCGATCGCGGGTGCCGCCCTCAACGGCGCCATGAAGATCATCGCGGTTGACGTCGACGGCCGGAAACTGGACCGGGCGGAGCGGTTCGGCGCCACGCACACCGTCGACTCCCGTGGCACGGACCCGATCGAGGCGGTCCGCGCCCTCACCGACGGCCACGGCGTGGACATCGCGATCGACGCGGTGGGGCACCCGGAGACCTTCCGCCAGGCCTTCTACATGCGCGACCACGCGGGCGTGCTGGTCCAGGTCGGCGTGCCCACGCCGGAGACTGCGGTCGAACTGCCGCTCATCGACGTGTTCTCGCGGGGCGGCGCGATCAAGTCCTCCTGGTACGGCGACTGCCTGCCGAGCCGCGACTTCCCGTTCCTCATCGACCAGTACCTGTACGGGCTGCTGGACCTGGGCGCCTTCGTCTCGGAGACGATCTCGCTCGACCGGGTGGAGGAGGCGTTCGCCAAGATGCGGCGCGGCGAGGTACTGCGCTCGGTGGTGGTCCTGTGAGCGGCCACGACACCCATCCCTCGCCCCGTGTGGTCGTCATCGGCGCCGGCATCGTCGGCTGCTCGCTCGCCGACGAACTGACCGCCCGCGGCTGGCAGGACGTCACCGTCCTCGAACAGGGCCCGCTGCCCGCCCCCGGCGGCTCGACCTCGCACGCGCCCGGCCTCGTCTTCCGGACCAGCCCGTCGAGGACGCTCACGGCGTTCGCCCGGTACACCGTCGAGAAGTTCACCTCCCTCAAATCGGACGGCGTGCCCTGCTTCCAGCCGGTCGGCGGCCTGGAGCTGGCCACCACCCCGGAACGCCTCGCCGACCTGCACCGCAGGGCCGGTTACGCCGCGGCCTGGGGCGTGCGCGGCGAGGTCGTCGACGCCGCCCAGTGCAAGGAACTCTGGTCGCTCCTCGACGAGTCGGTGGTGCTCGGCGGCTTCCACACCCCCGAGGACGGCCTGGCCCGCGCCCTGCACGCCTCCCGCGCGCAGCTGGACCGCGCCACCGCGCGCGGCGCCCGCTTCCTGGACCGGCACACGGTCACCGGCATCGAGCGACGGGACGGCAGGGTCGCGGGGGTCGTCACCGACCGGGGCACCTTCCCCGCCGACCACGTGGTCTCCGCGGCCGGCTTCTGGGGCCCGGTCGTCGGACGCATGGCCGGCGTCGACGTCCCCCTGCAACCGCTCGCCCACCAGTACGCGAGGACCGGACCGCTGCCGGAGCTGAGCGGCGCCACGGCGGAGGCCTCGAAACCGATCCTCCGCTTCCAGGACCGCGACCTGTACTTCCGGGAGCACACCGACCGTCTGGGCATCGGCTCCTACGCCCACCGCCCGCTGCCCGTGGACCCGTTCGCCGTCCCCGCCTACGACGAGGCCCGCGACCGCGACATGGAGATGCCGTCCTCGTACCCCTTCACCCCGGACGACTGGGCGCCGAGCTGGGAGGACTGCCGACGGCTGATGCCCGCCCTGCGCGAGGCGGAGATCGAGTCGGGCTTCAACGGCGTCTTCTCCTTCACCCCGGACGGCATGCCCGTCCTCGGCGAGTCCCGCTCCCTGCGCGGCTTCTGGCTGGCGGAGGCCGTCTGGGTCACCCACTCGGCCGGTGTCGCCAAGGCCGTCGCCGAGTGGATGGTGAACGGGCGGCCGTCGCTCGACGTGCACGAATGCGACCTCACGCGTTTCGAGGAGGCGCAGCGTTCACCGGCATACATCCGTGAGCGCGGCGCGCAGCAGTTCGTCGAGGTGTACGACGTCCTCCACCCGCTTGAGCCGATGGAGCGCCCCCGCCCGCTCAGGGTCAGCCCCTTCCACGCCCGGCAGCAGCAGCTCGGCGCGTACTTCCTGGAGGGCGGCGGCTGGGAGCGCCCGCACTGGTACGAGGCCAACGCCGAACTCGTCGAAGGCCTCACGCTTCCCGACCGCGACGACTGGTCGGCCCGCCACTGGTCCCCCATCGCGGCCGCCGAGGCGCGGGCGACCCGCGAGAAGGTCGCCCTGTACGACATGACCCCGCTGCGCCGCCTGGAGGTCACCGGCCCCGGAGCCCTCGACTTCCTCGACCGCATGACCACCAACAACCTCCGCAAGAAGCCGGGCGCGGTCACTTACACGCTGCTCCTCGACGACACCGGAGGCATCCGCTCCGACCTCACCGTCGCCCGCCTCTCCCCCGACCGCTTCCAGGCCGGCGCCAACTCCCCCGCTGACCTCGACCACCTCCTGCGCCACGCACCCGACGGAGTGCACATCCGGGACGTCACCTCCGGAACCTGCTGCGTCGGCGTCTGGGGCCCGCTCGCCCGCGACCTCGTCCAGCCGCTGACCCCGGACGACTTCTCGCACGAGGCGTTCGGCTACTTCCGCGCCAAGGAGACGTACATCGGCCATGTCCCGGTCACGGCCATGCGCCTGAGCTACGTCGGTGAACTCGGCTGGGAGCTGTACACCACGGCCGACCTGGGGCTGAGGCTCTGGGACACGCTCTGGGAGGCGGGCCGGGAACTCGGCGTGGTCGCGGCCGGGCGTTCCGCCTTCAACTCCCTGCGCCTGGAGAAGGGTTACCGGGCCTGGGGCACCGACATGACCGACGAGCACGACCCGTACGAGGCGGGCGTCGGCTTCGCGGTCCGCATGGACAAGGCGGACTTCGTCGGCAGGGCCGCGCTGGAACGCGCGGGCGAACCGGCCCGGCGCCTCACCCCGCTCCTCCTCGACGACCCGGCCGCCGTGGTCCTCGGCAGGGAACCGGTCCACGTTGACGGCACACCCGCCGGTTACGTGACCAGCGCCGCCTACGGCTACACGCTCGGCCGCTGCGTCGCGTACGCCTGGCTCCCGGCCGGTCTGGCCACCGGCGCCGGCGTGCACGTGGAGTACTTCGGCGAGAAGGTGCCCGCCACGGTCGTCGACGAGCCGCTGTTCGACCCGAAGATGACCCGCATCCGCCGCTAGGACGCCCCCAGGAGGCCCCTGTTGTCCCCCACCTACGACGTGATCGTCATCGGTCTCGGCGGCATGGGCAGCGCCGCCGCGCACCACCTCTCCGCACGGGGCGCGCGCGTGCTGGGCCTGGAGAAGTTCGGCCCGGTGCACAATCGGGGCTCGAGCCACGGCGGTTCCAGGGTCACCCGGCAGTCGTACTTCGAGGACCCGGCCTACGTGCCCCTCCTCCTGCGTGCGTACGAACTGTACGAGGACCTGGAGCGGGCCACCGGCCGGGACATCGCCCTCCTGTGCGGCGGGGTGATGGTCGGCCGGCCCGACTCGTGGACCGTGTCGGGCTCGCTGCGCTCGGCACGCGAGTGGGACCTGCCGCACGAGATGCTGGACGCCCGGGAGATCCGCCGCCGCTTCCCGACCCTCACGCCGGCGGCCGACGAGGTCGCGCTGTACGAGGCCAAGGCCGGTCTCCTGCGCCCCGAGAACACCGTCGCCGCCCACCTCCAGCTCGCCACCCGGCAGGGCGCCGACCTGCACTTCGACGAGCCGATGACGCGCTGGGAGCCGTACCGGGACGGTGTCCGGGTGCACACCGCCGAGAACACCTACACCGCCTCCCGACTGGTGATCTGCCCGGGCGCCTGGGCACCGCGACTGCTGACGGACCTGGGCGTGTCCTTCACGGTCGAGCGGCAGGTCATGTACTGGTTCCAGCCGACGAACGGCACCCGCCCCTTCCTCCCCGCCAACCAGCCGATCTACGTCTGGGAGGACGCGGCCGGCGTCCAGGTGTACGGCTTCCCGGCCATCGACGGCCCCGACATGGGTGCCAAGGTCGCCTTCTTCCGCAAGGGGCGGGCCACCACCCCGGAGACCATCGACCGGACGGTTTACGACCACGAGGTCGAGGCGATGGCCGATCACATGTCCGGCCGCATCCCGGATCTGCCCGGAACCTTCCTCAAGGCCGCGACCTGCATGTACACCACCACAGCGGACGAACACTTCGTCATCGCCCGGCACCCCGCGCACCCCGACTCGGTCACCGTGGCCTGCGGCTTCTCCGGACACGGCTTCAAGTTCGTGCCCGTCGTCGGCGAGATCCTCGCCGACCTGGCCCTGACCGGCAGCACCGCCCACCCCATCGGTCTGTTCGACCCCGCCCGTCTCGCCGCCGCCGCGCCCGCATCAGGAGCACTCACGTGACGACGACTCCCTTGCCCCCCGTGTCCCCCAGCCTCATCGCGACCCTGCCGGGCCACTACTACACCGACCCGGAGGTCTTCCGGCAGGAGCAGCGGCACGTCTTCGAGTCGATGTGGTTCTGTGCCGTCCGCGGCGCCGACCTGGACCGGCCCGGTGCCTTCCGCACCGTGCAGGTCGGCCGGGAGAGCGTGCTGGTCACCCGTACCCGCGCGGGCGAGCTGCGGGCCTTCCTCAACATCTGCCGGCATCGCGGGGCCCGGCTGTGCACGGAGGAGTCCGGGCAGGTGCGCCGCGGTCTCCAGTGTCCGTACCACGCGTGGACGTACGACCTCGACGGCAGGCTGGTGGCCGCGCCCAACCTGACGAAGATGCCGGACGTCGACCGTTCCGCGTACGGCCTGGTCGGGGTCGCCCTGCGCGAGTGGCTCGGCTACGCCTGGGTGTGCCTGGCGGACACGCCGCCCTCCTTCGAGGAGACCGTGATGGGGGCGGCCGTCGAACGGCTCGGCGACGCGGCCGCGATCGAGCGGTACGGGACGGAGCAGCTGGCGCTGGGCCGGCGCACGACCTACGACGTGCGCGCCAACTGGAAGCTGATCGTCGAGAACTTCATGGAGTGCTACCACTGCGCGACCATCCACCCCGAACTCACCGACGTGCTGCCGGAGTTCGCCGACGGTTACGCGGCCCAGTACTACGTCGGCCACGGCGCCGAGTTCGGCGAGGAGGTGAAGGGGTTCACGGTCGACGGCAGCGAGGGCTTCGGCAGGCTGCCCGGGGTGGCGGAGGACCAGGACCGCCGCTACTACGCCGTCACCGTCAAGCCGACGGTCTTCGTCAACCTGGTACCGGACCACGTGATCCTGCACCGCATGTTCCCGCTCGCCGAGGACCGCACGGTCGTCGAGTGCGACTGGCTGTACGCACCGGACGTGGTGGCCTCGGGGGCGAATCTGTCGCGGTCCGTGGAGCTGTTCCACCGGGTCAACACGCAGGACTTCGCGGCCTGCGAGCGGACCCAGCCGGCGATGTCGTCCCGGGCCTACCGAGCGGGCGGCGTCCTGGTGCCGACCGAGCACCACATCGGGATCTTCCACGAGTGGCTGTTGGAACGGCTCGGTGACGGCCCTGGCCCCGGCACTGCCGACTCCGGTCCTGCTGACCCCGGTCCTGCCGACTCCTCCTAGGCCGGTGACTGCGCGGGGCGCTTGAACATGCGCGTCGCCGTGATCTCGCTGTGCACCGCCTCGCCCTCGCCCTCGGCGGCCGGGACCGGCTGGGGCAGTCCCGGCCTCAGGTGTTCCTCCACGCTGATGTACTTGAGGCCGGCCCTGAGGTCGGCGTCGTTGCGCAGCCGGATGACCAGCGGGAACTCGGCGAGCGCGGTCGTGTCGAACAGGCCTGTGGTGTACAGGAGCTGGACGCCGAGGGCGTTGGACACGGCCCGCTGGAGCTCCAGCAGATAGGTGGCGTTCGCGCGACCGATGGGGTTGTCGAGGAACAGGGTGCCGGCGTGGCGGTGCCGGTCGCGCCCCCGGTCGTTGCTGCGCAGCGCGGCCATCGTGCAGTACAGGGCGATGGCCGCGGTGAGCAGCTGGCCACCGGAGAAGACATCGCCCATCTGGCCGACGGGGACGCGCTCGGCGCGCAGTACGGCGTCGGGCTTGAGGATCTCGACGGCGACGCCCTTCGGCTGGAGGGCGGCGGCGACGCCGCGCAGCAGCAGGGACATGCCGTCGCGGCGCAGGTCGGAGTTCTTCTTGACGGCCGCGCGGGTGGCCTCGTCGACGACCTCGCCGAGCCGCTCGGTGAGCGTGGCCTGGTCGGGTTCCTCGAAGCGGATGCGCAGGAACTCCTGCCCCGACCATTCTCCGAGGCCCTCCGGAAGCCGGGAGAGCCGCTGGGCGGAGCGGAGGGTGGCGAGGGCCGACTCGACCAGGCCGCGCAGCCGGTCCACGATCGAGTCGCGGTTGCGCTCCAGCTGGGCCAGTTCGTCGGTCAGGACCCGGAGGCGGGGCGCGAAGGCGTCCGCCCATGCGCCCGCGTGCTCGGGCAGCGCGGAGGCGGGCAGCTCGCGGATCTGCTGGCGGGCGGGGGTGCGCACCTGTTCGTAGCGGGTGGAGTTGGCGTGCCGGACGAGGACGTCGCTCGCCTCGCGTACGGCTGCCTCGGCGGCGGACAGGTCGGCGGCGCAGCCACGCAGCGACCGGCGGGCCTCGGCGGCGGACCGGCGGGCCTCCTCTAGGCCGCCCGGGTAGGGCTCGGGCTCCTCCTGCTCCTCCTCGGGCGTGTGCTCGCGCAGCAGGTCGCGGAGCATGGCGGCGATCTCGTCGAATCCGCCGGCCGCGTCCTCGGCGGCGCGGTGGGTGTCGAGCAGTTCGGCGTGGGCGGCGCGGGCCTGGGTCAGTGCCTCGGTGCGGGAGGCGAGTTCGGCGGTCGCCGTGCGCAGCAGCGTCTGGGCGTGTTCGGCGTCGCGCGGGAGGAGGTCCTCGGGGAGTTCGGTGTGGGCGTCCCCGTCCTCGGGCGCGTGCCGTTCGGCCTCGCCGCGCAGCCGGCCGAGCTGTTCGCTCGCGTGCGACATGCGGGTCTCCAGGAGCTGCACCAGTTCCTCGGCGCGGGCGGCCGCAGCCTGCCGGGAGGGGCCGTCGGAGCCGTCGGGCGACTCCAGCAACTGCCCGGCCCGGGTGCGGACCTTGTTGCTGAGCCGGTCCAGCTCGGCGCGGGCCGCGCTCTCGTCGCTCTCCGCGCGGGCCTGCTCGGCGCGCAGGTCGGTGCCGACGCCGACCTGCTCGTAGAGCTGGGAGGCGGCACGGTAGGCCTCGCGGAGGGCGGGCAGGGACGCCTTCGGCTCGTCCGTGCCGTTCTCGGGTGCTTCGGAGGGTACGTCGTCGGGGGCGCCGGCGATCTCGGAGCGCTCGGCGCGCAGCGTGCGGGCGGTGCGGCGGGCGTCGTCGGCGGCCCGCTGGGCGGCGCGGCGGTCCTCGTCGGCGGCGCGGGCGCGTTCCAGGCAGGCCTGTGCGCGGGCCTCCGCCTCGGCGCCCTCGTCGGCCAGTTCGCGGAGCTTGGCCTGCCAGCCGGCGCGCTCGCGCAGCCGGAAGGCGAGTCCGGCGAGGGCGTCGGCGGCGCGGCGGGCCTTCTGTGCGGCCTCCTGCCGCTCGTCCCGCATCCTCACGGCCTCGGCGGCGCTCTCGTCGGCCTCGGCCCGCGCGGTCCGCGCCTCGGTCAGCTCGGCCTCGGCCTCCTCGGCGAAGGCGCGTGCCTCCTGGGCGGTCCGGGCCAGCTCGGCGAGGCGGCCGGCGGGGCAGCCGGTGCGCCAGGAGGCGAGCCGGGCCGCCAGCTCCCGGTCCTTGCCGAGCCGGGCGGCGAGCGTGCGGATCTCCTCGTCCCGCTCCGTCGCCCGTGCGCGCAGCGCGTGCCGCTCCTCGTCGGCGGCGTGCTCGTCGTGCATGGCGGGGTTCGGCGGTACGAGGAATACATCGCCGGTGTCGGTGTCGGAGTCCGGCGCCGGGGTGGGCGCGAGCAGGGCGGCGGCCGTGCCGACGGCGACGGCGGAACGCGGCAGCAGGGCGGCGTCGCCGAGGACGTCCCGGGCGCGGGTGTGCGAGTCGGGGTCGGTGATGATCACGCCGTCGACCAGTTCGGGACGGGCGGCCAGCACGCGCGCGTGGTCGGCGGGGTCGACGGCCTGCGCGAGGTAGCGCCAGCCGGGCAGGGCGGGGATGCCGTGTTCGCCGAGGAACTCCACGGTGGCCAGTACGTCCGGGCCGGGCGGCAGCAGTCCGCCGTCGCCGAGGGCGCCGAGGATGCGGGAGTCGTCGGCGGCGGCGGTGCGCAGGTCGAACAGCTGGCGTTCGGCGGAGGAGACGGTGTCGTCGAGCAGCTCGCGCAGTTCGTCGGCGAAGCGGTCGAGTTCTTCGGGGGTCAGCGCCCCCTCCGAGGACCTGGGAACGACGGTTCGCTCGTCGCGGTCCGCGTTCTGGCGGGGCTGGGGGATGCCGGGCCGGGGCTCGGCGGCCAGGCCGAGCAGTTCGGCGAGCCGTTCCTCGGCTGTCAGGGCCTCGGCCGTGCGGTGCTCGGCCGCGTGGGCGCGCTCGGCCGCGGTGGCCGCGTCCGCCGCGCGGGCCGCCGTCAGTTCGGCGCGGCTCTCCGCGGCGGCGGCCTCGCGCGCGTTCTCCGTGGCCCGGCGTGCCGCCTCACGGGCCGTGTCCCAGGCCGCGACGGTCGTCTTCTCGGCGTCGCTGGCCGCGAGGGCGGCGCGGGCGGGATCGGCGTCGGGCGTGCTGTCGTCGAGCCAGCCGGCGCGGACCGCCTCGGCGGTCTCCTGCTCGACCTCGGTGAGGCGCTGGCGCAGATGCCCGGCCTCGCTGCGGGCGCGCTGCGCCTCGGTGGCCGCGGTGGTGGAGTCCCGGTGGGCGGCGTCGCTGACCTCCTGGAGGGAGGCGGACCGCGCTTCCTCCTCGTTGGCGTGGTGCTCGGCCTTCCCGGCCGCCGCGTGCAGGGCGCGGACGAGTTCGACGGCGGCCTTGGCGCGGGCGGCGAGCGCGGGCGCCGCGTCCCGTTCGGCCTCCTGGATGGCGGCGGACACGCGGGCGACGCGGTCGGCGGCGGCGCGGTGGCGCAGGACGGCCTCGGCGGCCTGCCAGGCGGAGTGCAGGGTGCGCGCGTCGGCGAGTTCACGCTTCTGCGCGGCGGCCGACTTCTCGGCCCCGGTCAGGGCCAGGGAGGCGTGCCGGTAGGCGAGTTCGGCGGCGATGAGGGAGCTGCGGTCCCGGGCCGACTCGGCGTGCGTGACGGCGTAGGCGGCGGCGGTGACCCGCTGGGCGAGATCGCCGGCCCGGACCCGCTCCTGGGCGCCGCGGGCGGAGAGCCGGCGGGCCAGGGTCCTGGTCCGGCGTTCGGCGGCGGTGTGGATGTCGCGCGCGCGGGTGCGGGCGTCGGCGGCCTCGACGATCCGGCCGAGGAGGTCGACGGACCCGGCGGTGAAGTCGCGTTCGGCGATCAGTTCGGCGCGCCGGCCGAGCTTGTTGCCGAAGCCGCTGACCAGGTCGGCGAGTCCGTCGGTGTCGCGGGTGTCGGTGACGGCGCGCAGCAGCAGGTCGGTGAAGTCGGAGTCCTTCTTGACCGCGAAGAGGCCGGCCGCCTCGCCTTCGTCGGCGTTCATCTCGCGCTGGTAGCGAAAGAGTTCGGGGTCCAGGCCCAGGTCGCCGAGGTGCTCGATCCAGCGGTCGTGGATCTCCTCCCAGTGCACCTCCAGGTGCGGGTAGGCCTTGCCGGCCTCGGTGATGGCGTCCCGGAAGCCCTTCATGGTGCGGCGCCTGCCCTGGGCGCCGGAGACGCCCTCGACGGGCGGGCGTACGGCGTTGGCCTCGGCGACGGGCAGGTTGTCCAGGGTCAGCCCCGGGCCGGGCCGGAAGGAGTACCAGGCCTCGGCGAACTTCCGCGGGTCGCCCGAGACCTGGCGGCCACGCCACTCGCTGGCCTTGCCGACGACGACGCACTCGCCGGTCTGCACGTGCTGCCACTCCAGCGCCACGTGTCCGCAGTCGTCGGCGAGCAGGAACTTGCGCAGCACGCCGGAGCTGGCGCCGCCCAGGGTGTTGCGGTGGCCCGGCAGCATCACCGAGAAGATCAGCTTGAGCAGGACGGACTTGCCGCCGCCGTTCTCCAGGAACAGCACGCCGGCGGGCGCGGGCCGGCGCGGCGGGCCGACGGGCTCCTCCTCGAAGAACTCCGCCTGCGCGGGCGCGGGGTCGGGCACGGGCTCGCCCACACCGCGCAGGTCAAGCACGGTGTCGGCGTAGCGCGCACCGGCGGGTCCGATGGAGTAGAGGCGGACCCTGGACAGCTCGTACATGGCGGACTCTCGTAAGTCTTCGTGAAAGTGGGGTGCGGGGCGTGGGCGGTGTCAGGAGGAGTGGAACGGCAGTCCGGCGTCGGCGACCAGCTCCAGGTCCTCCGTCTCGTCGGCGGGCAGCAGTGTCGCCGTGCCGTCGGTCACCGGGACGACACCCAGGTCCAGCAGCTCGGCCATGGCGGCGCTGCCCGCCATGTCGCGCACCTGGAGCTGGTAGCGGGCCGTCGTGCGGTAGGTGCCGCCGTTGTCGTCGCCGGTGCGCTGGAGGAAGCCGGACTCGGTGAGGAAGGCGGCGGCCTTGCCGACGATGCCGGTGGTGGAGCCGGGGAGTCTGCGCGCGTCCTTGGTGGCGCCGGTCGCGCTGCGTCTGACCCAGATCCGCCAGGCGGACTCCAGGCCCGGGGCGTCGGTGGCCGGGTCGGTGTTCTCGCCCTGTTCCTCGGCCCGCTCCTCCAGTCGTCGGCAGGCCTGGCGGACGAAGGCGTCCACTCCGTTGACCGTGACACGGCCGATGTAGCCGTCGTCGGCGAGGTCCTCGGGGCGCGGGTAGGCCATGGCGGCGACGGCGAGGTGGGCCAGTCCGTGCAGGAAGCGGTCGCCGGAGTCGGTGGCGGCACGACGCGCGTAGTCGCCCATGCGGACGGCGAACACCGAGTCCTCTGCGGCGGTCACGGCCATCCCCGCGCGCGGGGACACCTCCAGGACGATCAGCCCGAGGCCGGCCGCCACGGCGTCGGCGAGCCGGGCGAAGGGCGGGTCCTCGCGGTAGCGGCGCAGCAGGTCGGCGTACTCCTGGTCGCGCGCGGGCAGCAGTTTGGGCTGGAGGCCGAAGGCGACGAGCCGCGCCGCGTCGGCGGCGTCGGCGGGCGTGACGGCCGCGGTGGCCGGTGCGGCACCCGCCTCCGGTTCGCTCCGGTCGACGTGCTCGGTCACGGTCGGTACTCCTTGCTGTGCTGGTGCTGGTGCTGCCGCTGTTGCAGGTGCTCGGGGGCGAGGTCGTGGGAGCCGGTCATGCCGCCTCCGTGCGGTCCGCGGCCATCCCGGCCGCGTCCAGCAACGCTGTGCCGACGATGAGGTCGGCGCCGCCGAACTCGGGGTCGTCCAGTTCGGTGCCGTCGTCCACGGCGAACAAGAGCTTCGGTTCGCCCTGGCGGTATGCGGTGCCGACGGGCGGGCTGGCCGCGTGGACGGCCAGCAGGGCGACGAGATACGGCAGTTCCGCGTCGCGGGCGCGGGCGTCGGCCAGCAGCCCCGACAGCCGCCGCGGGGCGTCGTGCGGCAGGTCGAGCAGTTCCATGGCCGCCGCGAGCTGCTCCTCGCTGAAGCGGCTGTCGTCCGGGGTGGCGATCAGGTCGGGCTCCGGCATCTCGGCGCCCAGGTGTTCCCGCTCCACGGGCGGGGTCAGGAGTATGTCGACGAGGTCGCCGACCCGGACGGAGACGGGTGTGCGCATACCGGTGCCGCGGGCGAAGAAGGCGTCGGTCACGCGGAGTGCCCGCTCCACGGGCAGCGGCAGGACGGGGGCGACGAGATGGCCGTACAGGTCCAGGCCCGAGGTCGTCAGGGGGGTGGCGAAGGCCTGCCGGTCCTGTTCGGCGCGGAAGAGCGGGCCTGCCTCCAGGAGGCGGGACTGGAGCTGGGTGTGGCGGCGGATGCAGTCCTTGACGATGTCGACGAGCTCGGCCGCGCGGCGCTTGTGCTCGGGGTCCTCGGACTCGTCGCGCGCCTTGCGGATGTTGGTGAGGATCGCGTTCTCGTGGCGGTACCGGTCGGCGACGTGGTCCAGGGCTTCGGCGATCATGTCGGGGACGGCGGTGAGCCAGTCCACCGCGCGGACGTTGCGCCGGGTGGCGTCCAGGGCCCTGCGCAGGGTCTCCGAGTACTGCACGGTCCGGTACCGGGCCTGCTCGGCGGCGAGCTGGGCGTCGGCGAGCCGGCCGCGGCTGATCAGCACCTCCAGCTTGACCTCGGCGGCGATCTGGGCGCTGGTGACGTCGGTGTCCAGGGCGCCGACGAGGACGTTGACCGCCTCGTCGGTGGTGCGGAGGTAGACGGTGCCGCCGGGGCCCGGGACCTCCTCCAACAGCTTGAAGTCGTAGTCGCGGCGCACATAGGTGCCGTCCGGCCCGAAAGTGCCGTACACCGCGCGGAAGCCGCGGTCGACGCTGCCGACGTTGATCAGGTTCTCCAGGACCCAGCGGGCCACCCGCTCGTGCTCGGCGGCCGGCCGCGCGGGGGCCTGGGCCGCGACGCGCGGGATCAGCCGGGCCACGATCTGGTCGTGGTCGGCACCCGTGTCGAAGTCCATGTTCAGCGTGACGAGGTCGATGGCGGAGAGGGCGACCTCCGCCATGCCGTACACCGAGTACTCACCCGCGAGGTTGGCCTTGCGTGCGTCGAGGTCGTGCAGCGGCGCCGTGCAGGCGAGCGCGCGCAGCCGCCGCGCCAGCCCCTCGTCGGCGGCCGGGCCCGGGGCGGGGCGCGGCCCCGCGCTGAGCTGGGGCGGAGCGCTGTCCGTCGATGCAGGCGAAGTCACGGTGCACAGACTAGGTCCTCGGTCTGACAACGACCCAAACGACGCAGATGGACCCCGACGCGACAGGCGTCGCGGGCGGCCCGCCCTGATCTCTCGGTCCCGCCCGCGGTGGCCTGTCGCCCGTCGATTCGCGGTCCCGCCCGCGGTGGTCTATCCCTCGTCGCCGACCCGCCGCAGGTAGACCTCCACGACGCGCTTCAGCGAGTTCTCGAGGTAGACCGCGAGCAGCCGCTCCGCCGTCTCCCGCTCGCCGGTCTCCAGGGCCGCGAGGATCTCCGCGTTCCGTGCGATGTACGGCTCGTGCAGGCGCCTCGGGTCGTCCACGACGTGGAAGGCGAGGCGCAGTTCGGCGAAGACGCTGCGCATCAGCTCGTCGGTGCGTTCGCTGCCGGCGAGGGCCACCAGTTCCCGGTGGAAGTGGATGTTGGCCGTACCCACACCTTTCCAGTCACCTTCGCGGGCCGACCGCCGCCCGTCCTCGACGGCCCCGGCGAGTCCGTCCAGGCCGTACGGCGGCTCTCCGAGGCCCCGGACGACGGCGCACTCGACGAGGGCGCGGGTGCGGTAGATGTCCTCGACGTCCTCGACGGTCAGGACCCGGACGAAGACGCCGCGGTTCAGCTCGTGGATGAGCAGGCGTTCGTGGGTGAGCAGCCGGAACGACTCGCGCAGTGTGTTCCGGGAGACGCCGAGCGCGCCGCCGATGCTGTCCTCCGACAGGCGGGTCCCGGGCGGGAAGTAGCCCTCGGCGATCCGGCTCCTGAGGATGTCCGAGACCCGCTCGGCGGTGCTGGTCCGCCCGAGGAGGGCGCGGTCGTCGGCCAGTCCCGTCAACTGCTCTGCCATGCCCGGAATTCAATCGCAGATACCAGAACGAAACAACATGGGTATTGAGGGATCGTTGAACGATCCTCTACGGTGCCATGAAGTGACGACACGGCGTCCGCTCCCCCCCTCCCCCCCACCCACGCCGCCGCACCGACCGGCTCACTCTCGACAAGCACCCTCCGTCCTCCCACTGCGAGGTGCCCATGAGCACAACCCCTCCACCGCAGGCCCTGTCCGCCGAGGCCCCTCCCACCGGCGCGGGTGAACACGCCTCGGACAGCGGCCCGTTCGGCTGGCTGCGCGCCCTCGGCCCGCGGGGCCGCCGCGCCTTCGGCGGCGCGTTCGGCGGCTACGCGCTCGACTCGTACGACTACTTCACGCTGCCGCTGACCATGGTCGCGCTGGCCGCGTACTTCGGCCTGGACAGCGGCCAGACCGGTCTGCTGACGACGGTCACGCTGGTCGTCTCGGCGGTCGGCGGCGCCCTCGCGGGCGTCCTGGCGGACCGCGTCGGCCGGGTCAAGGCCCTGCTGCTCACCGTGATCACGTACGCCGTCTTCACGGTGGCCTGCGGCTTCGCGCCCAACTACGAGACGCTGCTGGTCTTCCGCGCCCTGCAGGGTCTGGGCTTCGGCGGCGAGTGGGCGGTCGGCGCGATCCTGGTCGCCGAGTACGCGAGCGCCAAGCACCGGGGCCGTACCCTCGGCGTGATCCAGAGCTCCTGGGCCGTGGGCTGGGCGCTCGCCGTGGTCGTGTACACGCTGGTGTTCTCGCTGGTCGGCGACGATCTGGCCTGGCGCGTCATGTTCTGGACCGGCGCGCTGCCCGCGCTGCTCGTGGTCTGGGTGCGGCGCAGTGTCCACGACGCGCCCAAGGCCGCCGAGGCCCGCGGGAAAGGCGCGGGAAAAGGCTCGTTCGCGGCGATCTTCAAGCCGGGCACGGCCGACTCGCCGGGCCTGCTGCGCGTCACGCTCTGGGCGAGCCTGCTCTCCACCGGCGTCCAGGGCGGCTACTACACCCTCGCCACCTGGGTGCCGACGTACCTGAAGGACGAGCGCGACCTGTCGGTCGTCGGCACCGGCGGCTATCTGACCTTCCTCATCTCGGGTGCCTTCATCGGCTACCTCACCGGCGGCTATCTCACCGACCGGCTGGGCCGCAAGCGCAACATCTGGCTCTTCGCGCTGCTGTCGGCGCTGTGCATCCTGGCGTACGCGAACATCCCCAGCGGCGCCAACACCCTGCTCCTGGTACTCGGTTTCCCGCTCGGCTTCTGCATGTCGGCGATCTTCAGCGGCTTCGGTTCGTACCTGAGCGAGCTGTATCCGACGGCCGTGCGCGGCGCCGGCCAGGGCTTCACGTACAACACCGGACGCGCCGTGGGCGCCGTGTTCCCGACCACGGTCGGCTTCCTGGCCGACAGCTGGGGCGTGGGTGGCGCGCTGGTCTTCGGCGCCATCGGCTACGGCATCGCGGCGCTGGCTCTGCTGGGGCTGCCCGAGACGCGCGGAAGGGAGCTGGCATGAAGCGCTCGCACCACGCGACCGGGGACCGGCCGATCGCCCTCGTCGACGAACACGCGCGCGCGTGGAGCCCGAGAACGGCCCGCTCCCGCTTCCGGGAAGGGCTCACCGGCCCCACGGCCGGGGTCGCGGCCGGCCACACCCAGGCCAACCTGATCTCGGTGCCCGCCGACTGGGCGTACGACATGCTGCTGTTCTGCACCCGCAACCCGAAGCCCTGCCCGGTCCTCGACGTCACGGACGCCGGGTCCTGGACCACCGCGCTCGCCGACGACGCCGACCTGCGCACCGATCTGCCGCGCTACCGGGTGTGGCGGGACGGCGAGCTGGTGGACGAGCCGACGGACGTACGCGCGCACTGGCGGGACGACCTGGTGTCGTTCCTGATCGGCTGCAGCTTCACCTTCGAGTGGGCGCTGACCGCGGCCGGCGTCCCGATCCGCCATGTCGAGCAGGGGCGCAACGTCCCGATGTACGTCACCACGCGGCAGTGTCGTCCGGCCGGGCGGCTGCGCGGGCCGATGGTGGTGTCCATGCGCCCGGTGCCGCCCGCTCACCTGTCGGCGGCGATCCGCGAGACCAGCCTGCTCCCCGCCGTGCACGGCAGCCCGGTGCACTGCGGGGACCCGTCGGCGCTCGGCGTCGACGATCTGGACCGGCCGGATTTCGGCGACCCGGTGGACGCCGGGCCGGACGACATCCCGGTGTTCTGGGCGTGCGGGGTGACCCCGCAGGCGGCGGTCATGGCCTCGCGTCCGCCCTTCGCCCTCACCCACGCGCCGGGGCAGATGTTCCTCACCGACGCACGGGACGAGCGGTACCGCGTGGCCTGATCCCGGGATGTCCCGACACAGGCCGGAAACCGGAGACACTGGAGACATGACCTCGATCGACCTCAACGCCGACCTCGGCGAGGGTTTCGGCCGCTGGCGGCTCACCGACGACGAGGGCCTGCTCTCGGTCGTCACCAGCGCCAACGTGGCCTGCGGCTTCCACGCTGGTGATCCGGTCACCATGCGGCGGGTGTGCGAGCTGGCGGCCGAGCGGGGCGTGACGATCGGCGCCCAGGTCTCCTACCGGGACCTGGCCGGTTTCGGGCGGCGCGCGATGGACGTGCCGCCCGCCGAGCTGGCGGCCGAGGTGGCCTACCAGATCGGCGCCCTGGAGGTGTTCGCGCGCGCGGCCGGTTCCCGCGTGGCCTACGTCAAGCCGCACGGTGCCCTGTACAACCGGGTGGTGCGGGACGCGGAGCAGGCCGCGGCGGTGGTCGACGGTGTGCTCCTCGCGGGCGGCGCGCTGCCCGTGCTCGGGCTGCCCGGCTCACGCGTGCTGGAGCTGGCCGGCCGGGCCGGGCTGCCGGTCGTCACGGAGGCGTTCGCCGACCGCGCGTACACCGACGAGGGCACGCTCGTGCCGCGCGGGCGGGAGGGTGCCGTGGTCGCCGATCCGGACGCCGTCGTGGAGCGCTCGGTGGGCCTGGCCGTCTCCGGCTCGGTCACCGCCCGCTCCGGGGCACGTGTCGAGGTCCGGGCCCGTTCCCTGTGCGTGCACGGCGACACGCCCGGCGCGGTGGAACTGGCCCGCCGGGTCCGGCAGCGACTGGAGGCGTCGGGCGTCCGTGTGGAGGCCTTCGCATGAACGTCCTGCCGGTCGGCGACCACGCCCTGCTCGTCGAGGTCTCCTCGGGCGAGGAGGCCGAGGCACTGCACGCGGAGCTGCTGCGGCGCCGCGCGGAGGGCACCCTCGCGGCCCGGGAGATCGTCCCCGCGGCCCGCACCGTCCTCCTCGACGACCTCGCCGACCCGGCCCGGCTGGCGTCCGAACTTGCCGCCGCCGAGGTGCCGTCCGCTCCCCCGCGCGCGGGGCACGTCGTCGAGATCCCGGTCCGCTACGACGGTCCGGACCTGGCCGACGTCGCCGCGCACTGGGGCGTGGCGGAGGACGAGGTGGGCCGTGTTCACGCGGGTACCGAGTTCCGCGTCGCCTTCTGCGGGTTCGCGCCCGGGTTCGGCTACCTCACCGGTCTGCCCGCGCGCTACGACGTCCCGCGCCGGAACACTCCGCGCACGGCCGTGCCGGCCGGTTCGGTGGCACTGGCGGGTCCGTACACCGGCGTGTATCCGCGCTCGTCGCCGGGCGGCTGGCAGTTGATCGGCACCACGGACGCCGTGCTGTGGGACCACACACGCGTGCCGGCGGCGCTGCTGTCGCCGGGCACGCGCGTGCGGTTCGTCGCCCGCGGGCACCTGCACGAGCATCAGGGGGGTTCATGACGGACCGTGCGCTCGCCGTCGTCCGGGCCGGGGCCCTGACCACCGTGCAGGACCGGGGCCGCCCCGGACACGCGCACCTCGGCGTCCCCCGCTCCGGGGCACTCGACGCGCCCGCGGCCGCGCTGGTCCTCCGGCTCGTCGGATGCCCGCCCGACGCCGCCGTCCTGGAGACCACGCTCACCGGCTGCGCCGTGCGTCCGCGTTGCGCGGTGACGGTGGCGGTCGGCGGCGCGCCCTGCTCCGTGACGGTGGACGGACGGCCGGTGCCCTGGGGGGCGCCGGTCGACGTGCCGGCCGGTGCGCTGCTGAACGTCGGGGCGGCCGACTCGGGCGTCCGCAGCTATGTGGCCGTCTCCGGCGGCATCCTCGTCGAACCGGTCCTCGGCAGCCGCTCCACCGACCTGCTGTCCGGCCTCGGGCCACCGCCCCTCACGGACGGCACGGTGCTGCCCCTGGGGCGGCCGTGCGGGCAGCACGTGCGCGTGGACGTCGCCCCGCAGCCGGCGCCCCCGGCGGAACTGGTCCTGCGGGTGACGCCGGGCCCGCGCGCCGACTGGTTCACGCCCGAGGCGGTACGGACGTTCACCTCCCGCGCGTACCGGGTGTCGCCCGCGAGCAACCGCATCGGGCTGCGCATGGACGGACCGGCACTGCAACGCGCCCGCGCGGGCGAACTCCCCAGCGAGGGCATGGTGCTGGGCGCGGTTCAGGTGCCGCCCGACGGCAGACCGGTCGTGTTCCTGGCCGACCATCCGACGACCGGCGGCTACCCGGTCATCGGCGTGGTCCGCACCGCAGACCTCCCGGCGGCGGCCCAGACGCCACCGGGGACGCCGGTGCGCTTCGTCGCCGTACACCGGCACTGACACCGTCCGCGCGTACGCCGGGTGCCGGGCGCCGCTGCCGCCGGTCCGCGTACTGCCGTGCGCGCGCACCGACGCCGTACGACGACGGCGAGGTGCCCGCGCCGCGGTACCTGTGTGGTCCGCCCTCCGTTCACGGCGCCGCGCGACCGCACCGGCACGCGCCGCGCGCCGCCGGTCACGCCGCCTCCGGTCACGCCGCCTCCGGCCGCTCCGTCGTCGACAGCGCGGCGGAGACCGCGGCGGACGTGCGCAGGTCGAGCCGGGCGCTCGTCCCGCGCGCGTGGTGGCGCAGTTCGTCGGCGGCCAGCGTCAGCAGCTGGGGCAGCAGGTCCGTACAGCGCCGGGCCACCCAGCCGGTGCCGGCCGTGGCCAGCCACCACAGGCTCGCCGATCGGGTGGGGGCGGGGAACTCGTTCTCGGGCGAGGGCGCGGGCCCGGAGGCGTCGCCGCGCTCGGCGAGCAGGGCGTGGAAGCGCAGGGCCAGCTGCCGGTGGCCCCGCTCGCCGGGGTGCAGCCGGTCCGCGCTCCACATCGCGCGGTCCGTGGTCCAGTCGCCCTCGCTCGCGTGCAGGTGCACGGCCCCGTAGCGGTCGGACAGGGCGTGCACGACGGCGTTGACCGCCCGTTGCCGCCGGGCCAGTGGGCGGGCCAGCGCTCCCGGCAGTCCGAGCATCGCCCCGGGGTCCGGCAGGCACGCCGTGAGCAGCAGAGCGCCCTGTCCGGTGAAGGCGGCGTACACCTGGTCGAGCCGGGCGGCGACGGCTCCGAGGTCGAACGAGCAGCGCAGGGTGTCGTTGACGCCGACGACGACGGACACGAGGTCGGGGCGCAGGGCGAGACCCGCGGGCAGTTGCCGCTCGGCGACGTCCCGGGCCTGCGCCCCGCTGAGGGCGAGGTTGGTGAACTCCACGGGTTCCTCGGCGAGCCCGGCGGCGAGCAGCGCGGCCCAGCCGCGCCACCCGTTCCGCACCGGGTCCCCCACCCCCTCGGTCAGCGAGTCGCCGAGGGCCACGAACCGGACACGTCTCATGACCCGGCCTCCGGCAGCACGGCAAGCGTGGGGACCGTCGCGTCGTGCGCGGCCAGGAACGCCCCGACCGCCGCGTCCCAGCCGAAACACTCCGCACGCGCGCGTGCCGCTTCCCTCCGGTCCACCTCCCGGCGTCCGAGGAGCAGGTCCACGGCGTCCGCGAAGGCCTCCCCGTGGTCGGCGGCGACGTCCCCGGCGGAGCCGATCACCTCCGGCAGCGCCGATGACGCGCTGGCCACCACGGGCGTGCCGCAGGCCATCGCCTCCAGCGCGGCGAGTCCGAAGGTCTCGGCCGGTCCGGGCGCCAGGCACACGTCGGCGGACGCCTGGAGCGCGCCGAGCAGCCCGCGGTCGGCGACGTGGCCGAGGAAGGTCACCGGCAGCCCGCGCTCCCGCGCCCGCTGTTCGAGCCGCGCGCGCAACGGCCCGTCCCCCGCCACCACCAGCGCCGCCCGCTCGCCGCGCCGAAGCAGCGCCGCCAGCGCGTCGAGCGCCGTGCCCGGCCGCTTCTCCACGGACAGCCGGGAGCACAGCACCAGCAACGTCTCGTCCACGCGCGCGTACCGGGCGCGCAGCCCCGGATCGCGCAGCGCCGGGTGCCGCCCGGCCAGGTCGACGCCCAGGGGAGCCCGTACGACGTTGCGGGCGCCGATGCGGACGAACTCCCGCTCGGCGAACTCCGTGGTGCACACCACGCGCGCGTAGGTGTGCGCCGTGCGGGTGTTGAGGGCGTCCGCGGTGCGCCGGGCGGCCTCCTCGGGCAGGCCCCAGGTGCGCAGCACACCGTCGGTGGTCTCGTGGGAGACCATCACGGCGGGGACCCTGGCCCGCCGGGCCCACTTGCCGGTCCAGCGCAGTGTGGTCCGGTCGGAGACCTCCAGCCGGTCGGGTGCCAGCTCCTCCAGCAGCGCCGCCACGCGCCGCTTGCCGGTCAGGACGCGGTAGCCGCCGGTGCCCGGCAGCAGCGGTCCCGGGAGGGTGATCACCCGGCCCTGTTCGGTCTCCCGGTCGTCGGCGTGCTCGCCGGGGACGACGAGGACGGGGTCGTGTCCGGCCGCACGGTAGCCCTTGCCCAGCTCGCGCAGCGCGGTGCGCAGGCCGCCGGACGCGGGCGCGACGAAGTTGGCGAGCCGGACGATCCGCAGTGCGCCGCTCATGCCGCCAGCACCGCCTTCCGTGTGGCGAGTACGTCCGTGTAGTGGCCGATCAGCCGGTCGCCGACGGCCGCCCAGGTGCGCCCTTCGACGGCCGCCCGCCCGGCCGCCCCGTACGCGGCCCGCAGCGCGGGGTCGGCGGTCAGCGACCACACCGCGTCCCGTACGGCCGCGGCGTCGCGCGGCGGCACGAGCAGCCCGGTGCGCCCGTGGGCGACGAGGTCCAGCGGCCCGCCCGCGGCGGGCGCGACGACGGGCACGCCGCTCGCCATGGCCTCCTGCACGGTCTGGCAGAACGTCTCGAAGGGACCGGTGTGCGCGAAGACGTCCAGTGAGGCGAACACCCGGGCGAGGTCGTCGCCGGTACGGCGGCCGAGGAAGAGCGCGCCGGGCAGCGCCTGCTCCAGACCGGGCCGGCTGGGTCCGTCGCCGACGACCACGACGCGCACGCCGTCCAGGCCGCAGACCCCGGCGAGCAGTTCCACCTGCTTCTCGGGGGCGAGCCGGCCGACGTAGCCGACGATCAGCTCACCGTTCGGGGCCAGTTCGCGGCGCAGCGCCTCGTCGCGCCGGTCGGGCCGGAAGCGGACGGTGTCCACCCCGCGGGGCCAGAGCGAGACCCGGGGCACACCGTGGGCCCGGAGGTCGCGCAGGGCCGCGCCGGACGGGGCGAGGGTGAGGTCGGCGGCGGAGTGCACGGAGCGGATGCGCCGCCAGGCGGCCGCCTCGCCCGCTCCCATGTACGTACGGGCGTATCCGGCGAGGTCGGTCTGGTAGACGGCTACGGCGGGGACACCGAGCCGGGCGGCGGCGGCCATGCCCCGGACGCCCAGGACGAAGGGACTGGCCAGGTGGACGAGGTCGGCGCGGTGTTCGGCGATCGCGGCTGCCACGCGGCGGCTGGGGAGGGCGACGCGTACCTGGGGGTAGCCGGGGAGCGGGAGGGAGGGGATCCGGACGAGGGGGCACGCGGCGGAGGTGTCCGCCGCGTTGCCCGGCGCGGTGGCCGGGGCGACGACGACGCAGTCGTGACCGCGGTCGACGAGGTGCCGGGCGGTCTGGAGCGCGCAGTGGGCGACGCCGTTCACATCGGGGGGAAAGGATTCGGTCACGATGACGACACGCATACCGGTGTTGTCGCCGGACTGGACGTGCTCGCGTCAACGTCGATCTTTCCGGCCGAGGAACGTCCCATGAGCGTTGCCCTGCCACCCGGGCGGGTCGGATCGCGGCCACACCCGCCGTACCCGCGGGCCATCCGTCGTTCACACGGAGGGGCTGCCGCCCCGCGTCACGTGGGCGTGACGCCCGCTCGCGCGGAGCCGCCCCGCCCGTCGGCGGCAGGGGGCGCCGCCCAATGCCGGGAACCCTCCCGCGTCCGGCGGGCTTCAGGCCTCCGGGCCCGCTCGGCGCGCGCGGGGCCCGGCCTTCGTGGACCGGTCTTCGTGGACCGGTGGGCGGCGCCCGGTACCGCCGCGCGCGAGGAGGGCGGGGTGGCCGGCCGCTCGTTCCGGGCGACAGCGGCCCGCACGCGGCGGACACCTCTGTCCGATCGCCTCGGTTCTCCATCACGCCGGACACGGGCCCGCCCCCGCAGGCCCGCACGGGCTGCTCCGTCCGCCCGCGCCGAGCAGCTTCCGCTCACGCCGAGCAGCCTCCGCTCACGCCGACCAGCTCACGCCCGACCAGCACCCGCTCACGCCGACCAGCTCCCGGCCGCCCCGCCGCTCACACGGCCGACGCGTCCGGGCCGAAGCGGCTGCGTACGGCCGTCTGGACCTCGTCCTCCTCGGCCGGATCGGCGGCGAGCCTGCGCAGCCGTTCGACGACGCGGTTGTCGCCGGTCTCGGCGTGGCGGGCGGCGAGTTCGCGGGTGGTCTCCTCGCAGTCCCACAGGCACTCGATGGCGAACCCGGCGGCGAAGGACGGGTCGGTGGCGGCCAGCGCTCGGGCGGCCCGGCCGCGCAGGTGGGAGGAGGCGGTCTCGCGGTAGATGTGGCGCAGGACGGGCGCGGCGCAGGCGATGCCGAGCCGTCCGGTGCCGTCGACGAGGGTCCACAGGGTCGGCGCGTCGGGGCCTTCGCCGCGTACCGCCTCACGCAGGGCGGCGAGGACGAGGTCGCGGTCCCGGGTTCCGCCCCGGCAGGCGAGTACCCGCCCGGCGGCGGCGCCCAAGGCGTCGGGCCGGTGCACCCAGCGGCGCGCCAGGTCGACGGCGGCGACGCTGCGCATGCGCTCGAAGGCGGCGACGGCGGCCTCCACGACCGGCGTCGAGCCGTTGGTCACGGCACCCTCGATCAGCCCGAGGGCGTCCGGATCGTTGCCGTCGGCGAGATAGCGCAGGGCGGTGCAGCGGGCGCCCTCGTCGCCGGACCGCGCGGCCTCGACGATCTCGGGCCGGTCCTCGGGGCCGGCGACGGCCGTCAGACACCGGGCGGCCGGCACATGGAGCGCCGCGCCACGCTCGACGCCCTGCTGGGCCCACTCGAAGACGGCCCGCACGCTCCAGCCCGGACGCGGTCCGGTGGGGCTCATCTGCCGCTGCCAGCGGTCGAAACAGCCCGTCTCGTGAGCGGCACGCACGCGCGTGGCGATCGATTCGCGCGGATCGTCGGCCCACAGCCGCCAGGGCCGGGGTTCGAAGGCGTCCCGCACGGCGACGGCCAGCTCGGCGTCGCCCTCGGCATCGTGCGGGAAGCGGGCCAGCACGGGCGCGGCGAGCGAGCGCAGTCCGGCGTCGTCGTCGCGCAGCGCCAGTTCGTCCAGGGCCCACGCCCAGTTGACGCCGTGGGCGGCGTACCCGCGCAACAGCTGGAGCGCGTCGAGCCTGCCGTAGGAGGCCAGGTGCCCGAGGACCGCGAGGGCCAGCCCGGTGCGTGACTCGTCGGCCTCGAGGATGTCCTCGGGATCGAAGAGGTGGGCCTCGATCGCGTCCAGCTCGCCGTTGAGGTCGAGGTAGAGGCGGGCGTAGTAGAGGGAGCGGTTCTCGACCTGCCAGTCATGGCGGGGGTCGTGCAGCACGCAGTGGTTCAGTGCCGCGAGCGCTTCGGCGCGCGGAGCGGTGAGCGCATGCAGCGTGCCGTCGCCGCGACCCCGCTGAAGCAGGCCGAGCAGCGTACCGCTGGGCGCTATGACCGGATCGAACATGGGAAACAGCCTCACATCAAGCGTCGACGCAACCGGGGAGCACGCGTTACCTGGCCGTGCGCCAACACGTCGGAGCGCCCGCCGTCTCTTGCTTGCCGAAGACCATGTTCCTGCCTCTCGTCGGTGGCCCTTGCGGGCCGTGTCACGGCCCGCGCGGTGCGGCAACATCTGCCCAGCCATCACGTCCGTGAACCACGTCGTCATGATGACCCGGCGGTCACATCTGCCGCGACCGAAATTTCGGCGGCCTGGTACCGCCTCCCCCGTTATTCGTATTTTCCCTGGTCAGAAAGAGTGGAGCAGACCCGGAGCAGTACCGGATCGGCTTCCGGTCACTGAGCGCCGAACAGCTCCAGCAGCTCGGTCCGGGCGAACATCCGCGCCGTGTCGACGGCCGACGGCGTGCCCGCGGACGGATCCGCGCCGGCCTCCAGGAGCGCCCTGGTCACTTCCGTCTCACCCTTGAAGGCGGCACCGGCGAGCGGGGTCTGCCCCCGGTCGTTGACGCGGTCGGCCTCGGCGCCACGGGCCAGCAGCGCGCGCACCGCGTCGGCGTGGCCGTGGTAGGCGGCGAGCATGACGAGGGAGTCGCCGCGGTCGTTGGTGAGATTGGCAGGAACGCCGGCGTCCACATAGGCCACCAGTTCCTCGGTCCGTCCCTGCCGGGCCAGATCGAAGATCTTCGTCGCCAGCTCCACGACCTCCGGGTCGGGGGCTTCACTCATCGGCCGGACCACCTCTCACTGCGCATACCGGGGACTGTGCGCACGGTCGCGAGCGGTGCGGCCGTGCGGGTGAATCGCCAGGGTACTGGCTCGCGCCGCACATGAGCCGAAGTGCCCGAGGTAAAGATCAGCACGGAACCGGCAGGGCGCAACAGCCCTGCTCAACCGGCCCAAGGACTACTCCGCCACCTGGGGTAATTCCGCCGAATTTCCCCCATTTGCACCTTTTATCGTATGGATACATGCTGTGAGCCTGGAAGTACTCATGGTGACTGTCCCCGCGAACCAGGAGAACTCACATGATCCTCTCGATCTCAGGCGTGGTCCTGCTCGGCATCGTCGTCTTCATCTTCTTCCGCAAGGACGGCCTCAAGGCCTCGCACGCGCTGGTCGCGGTCCTGTTCGGGTTCTACCTGGCGAGTACGGCCATCGCCCCGAGCATCAAGGCGGGCGGCGAGAGCCTTGCGGGCCTCCTCGGAGGAATCAAGTTCTGACGGCCCGATCCCCCGCCCGACACCCTCACGTACGCACTTCCAGGAGGCAGCAGTGGCCCGGCGGCCCCTCCCCCGCATTCTGAGCAACGGCGGCGCACAGCTCGCCCGGAGCCGGGAGCTGGCACGGACGGCGGCCGACAGCGCCACCGACGTCCTCCAGCCGCTGATCACGATCGCCCGCGGTCTGCGCCGCCTGGCCGCGGCCGCGCGGCGCAGATGGACCGAGACCCCCAAGGACCGGCGCGGCGCGCTGCTGTTCCTGGTGGCCTCGGTGGTCCTGGTCGTGGCACTGGTGCCGTACGGCCCGCTGCTCGCCGCCATCACCCTGATGGCGGCGGCGGCCTGGCAGGGCAGGGACCGCACCCCGCCGGAGCCGGAAGGCCCCGACGACTCCCAGGCCAAGCGTCTCCATTCGCTCTACGAGGCGCTCGTCCCGTACTTCTCCCTCGCCGAGGACCCCGATCCTCTGTACGCCCACGGCGGCGCGTGGGAGAAGGCGTTCCCCGCGTACGAGTTCGACGACACCGGCCGCTTCGCCCACCTGGTGATCCGCTACCCCGCGTACTTCACCGACGGGGAGGCCGAGGCCCGCGCCCGGATCGAGCACCTGCTCACCGCCAAGTCCGGGCGGGGCCGGGAGTACCGCTTCACGTGGGACGAGGAGGCCAACCACCTCTCCGTCGACGTGCTCGCGGCGCTGCCCACCGACATCGCCGTCCAGCGCTTCGTGACGGCGCCCGGTGAGACCGTCCTCGGCTTCACCGACCCGACCAGGGTCCAGCGCACCCTCCCGCTCACCCACGGCGAGGAGCAGCGCGACGTGCCCCCGGTCGTCTGGCGCACCGGCATCCGCTCGACCGAGCCCCACCTGCTGGTCCTGGGGCAGCCCGGTACCGGCACGTCCACCCTGCTGCGTTCGATCGCGCTGCAGGCCCTCACCCACGGCGACCTGCTGATCGTCGACGGCGGTGGCACCGGCGAGTACGCCTGCCTGGTCGGCCGGGACGGCGTCCTGGCCGTCGAGTGCGGCCTCACCGGAGCACTGACCAGTCTGGAGTGGGCCGCCTCCGAGACGGAACGCCGGCTGATCTCCCTCAACCGGGCCCGCCAGGAGGGCCGGCCCGCGCCCGACGACACCAAGCGGCCGCTGTGGGTCTTCCTGGACCGGCCGAGCGCCTTCCCGCACCTGGCCGCCGCGGACGGCCGCAAGGACCCGCAGTCCCTGCTCCAGGTCCCCCTGCGGCACGGCCGCGCCGCGAACGTCACGGTGGTCGTCGCCGACCAGCTGGACTCCCTGGACAGCCTCAGCGACGCCGTACGGCAGCACACACGCGCGCGCGTCGTCCTCGGCCCGGCCACGCCGGACGAGCTGGCGACGGTGCTCGGCGCTCCCCCGCACACCACGCCCGTGGACCAGGTCCCGCCCGGCCGGGGATACGCCCGCCTGGGCAACGGACCGGTGCACCGCCTCCAGGTCCCGGCCACTCCGGACCCCTACGACGACGCGACGAGCGACGCCCACCGGCAGGCGGTGCTCGACCTGCTGCCCCCGCGCACGACCCCGGCGGACGGTGAGCAGGTGCCCGTGGACGAAAGGGCGGCCGGAAAGAAGATCTCCATCGAGAAGACCGAGAAGATGGAGAAGAAGGCCGCCACGGGCGAGCCCGAGCCGGAGAGCCCACAGGCGGAAGCCGAGCCGCTGCCGGACGCCGGGCCGGCGCCGGTCGCGGTGGAGGCGGCGGCGCGGGAGGTGCCCGCCGTCGAGTCGGCCACGCCGGAGACGGTTCCCGCCAAGGCGGTGGCGGCCGAGACCTCCTGACGAACGCCGGGCCGGCCACGGCCCCGGCGCCCCTCCCCTGTCCACCGGCCCCAAGACGGCCCGGGCCCGCCACGAGCCGCGCCCGGGCCGCCTTCCGTGTCCGGAGCCGCCCGCCGAGACGTCGGCCGCCAGGACGGCACCTCCGGGGAACGGACCCAGAGGTGACCCGCCCCCTCCCGGCGGCACGCTCCCGCTACGCCACGAACGTCCGCGGTGGCTCGCCGCCCCCGACGCCTCCGTTCTCCACGAATCGGGCCGCCGCGGCCAGTCGCGCCGCCGCCTCCTCGGCCACCGCGCCGCCGACGGTGAACGGCAGCCGGACATAGCCCTCGAAGGCCCCGTCGACCCCGAAGCGCGGCCCGGACGGGACCCGGACGCCCACACGCTCCCCCGCCTCGGCGAGCCGAGAGCCGGACAGGCCCCCGGTCCGCACCCACAGCGTCAGCCCGCCCCGCGGCACCTCGAACTCCCACTCGGGCAGTTCCCGGCGCACCGCGGCCACCAGCTCGTCCCGGTTCTGGCGGGCCTGCTCGCGCCGCACCGCGACGGCCTGCTCCCAGCCGCCCGTGCTGAACAGCCAGTTCACGGCCAGCTGCTCCAGTACCGGCGTGCCCAGGTCGGCGTACGCGCGCGCGGCGACCAGGCTGCGGATCACGTCGGGTGCGGCGCGGACCCAGCCGATGCGCATCCCCGCCCAGAAGGCCTTGCTGGCGGAGCCCACGGTGACGACCGTGGACCCGGCCGGGTCGAAGGCGCACACGGGGCGCGGCATCTCGACCTCGTCGTCCAGCCACAGCTCGCTCATCGTCTCGTCGGCCACGAGCACCGTCCCCGCCGACCGGGCCGCCTCCACCAGCCGCCGCCGCTGGTCGTCGTCGGCGAGCGCGCCGGTGGGGTTGTGGAAGTCGGCGACGACGTACGCGATGCGGGGCGCGGCCTCGCGCAGCACCTGGCGCCAGCGGTCCACGTCCCAGCCGGTGAGCCCCTCGGCCATCGCGACCGGGACCAGCCGGGCCCCGGCCTCGCGCATCAGCTGGAGGATGTTGGCGTACGAGGGCGACTCCACGGCGATGCGCTCGCCGCGCCCTCCGAAGAGGTGGCAGATGGCGTCGATCGCGCCCATCGCGCCCGTGGTCACCATGATCTGCTCGGGCATGGTCGGGATCCCGCGCGCGGTGTAGCGCTCGGCGATCATCGCGCGCAGCGCGGGCAGCCCGGCCGGATAGTCGCCATGGGTGTGCGCGTAGGGGGGAAGTTCCTCCAGGGCGCCCTGCACGGCGCGGGTGAGCCAGGGCTCGGGCGCGGGGAGCGCCGCGCAGCCGAGGTCGATCAGGGAGCCGAGGGCCTCGGGCGGCAGCGGCTCCAGGCCGCGCGCCGGCAAGGGGTTCCCGGCCGGTACGGCGGTCCAGCTGCCCGCGCCGCGCCGGGACTCCAGGAAGCCCTCGGCGCGCAGCGCCTCGTAGGCGGCGGCGACGGTGGTGCGGCTGACGGTCAGGGCCAGGGCCAGCTCGCGTTCGGCGGGCAGCCGGGCGGCGACCGGTACGCGCCCTTCGAGCACCAGCAGCCGGATGCCGTCGGCGAGCGCGCGGTAGGCGGGCGGGCGGCGGGTGCCGGGCCCGGCCGGGCGGTCCTGCTGGGAGCCGAGCAGCCGGGCGAGCTGTCCCGCTCCCACGGCCGAGGTCCACTGCGCCATGGAAATCAGTCCACCTTCTCCGAATTGGCCATGGTTGGCTCTCCTTCTCAAGCCACAGGGTGTCATGCAGCAGGCCACTACCACCACCCAAGGGGGACCTCTTGTCCAGGCAGCGATCCGGGCAGCGGCATCTCGCGCGACGACTGACGCAGCTCTACGGTGGTCTCGTGCTGTACGGCGCGAGTTCGGCACTGCTGGTCAGGTCGGGACTCGGTCTGGAGCCCTGGAACGTGCTGCACCAGGGCCTCGCGGAGCGCACCGGCCTGTCGATGGGCGTGGTGCTGACCCTCCTGGGCGCGGCGGTGCTGCTGCTGTGGATCCCGCTGCGCCAGCGACCGGGCCTGGGCACGGTCTCCAACGTGCTGGTGATCGGCGCCGCGATGGACGCCACGCTGGCCGTCGTGCCCGACGCCCACGGCTGGACGCCGCGCGTCGCCATGATGGCGGCGGGGATCGTCCTGAACGGCGCGGCGACCGGGCTGTACATCGCCGCACGGTTCGGTCCGGGGCCGCGCGACGGCCTGATGACCGGGCTGAACCAGCGCACCGGACACTCGGTGCGCCTGGTGCGCACGGCCGTCGAGATCACCGTCGTGGTGACGGGTTTCGCCCTCGGCGGCACGGTCGGTATCGGCACCCTGCTGTACGCCGTGACGATCGGCCCGCTCGCCCAGGTCTTCTTGCGCGTGTTCGCCGTTCCGTCGGCATCCGACGGCAGCACGGTGGTTGCCGCCGGTCAACCCCGGCGCGCGATACTGCGTCGGTGACCACCCCGATACGCCACCCCCGCCACCCCTACCTGGATCACCCCGGCCCCATCGCCTTCGCCCACCGGGGCGGTGCGGCGGACGGCCTGGAGAACACGCTGCGGCAGTTCCGGCGCGCGGTCGAGACGGGATACCGGTACATCGAGACCGACGTCCACGCCACGCGGGACGGGAAGCTCGTCGCCTTCCACGACGCGACGCTGGACCGGGTGACGGACGGGGCCGGCCGGATCGCCGACCTCTCGTGGGAGAAGGTGCGCCGCGCGCGCGTGGCGGGCGAGGAACCGGTGCCGCTCTTCGAGGAACTCCTGGAGACCTTCCCCGAGGTGCGCTGGAACATCGACGTGAAGGCGGAGCCGGCGCTGCTGCCGCTCCTGGAGCTGATCGAACGGACGAACACCTGGGACCGCGTCTGCGTCGGCTCGTTCTCCGAGGCACGCGTGGTCCGCGCCCAGCGCCTCGCCGGCCCACGACTGGCCACCTCGTACGGCACCCGGGGCGTCCTGAATCTGCGGCTGCGCTCCTGGGGCGTCCCGGCCGCGCCGCGCCGCTCGGCGGTGGCCGCGCAGGTGCCCGAGGCCCAGTCGGGTATCCAGGTGGTCGACCACCGCTTCGTGCGCGCCGCCCACACGCTGGGGCTGCGGGTGCACGTCTGGACGGTGAACGACCCCGGCCGCATGCACCGGCTCCTGGACCTGGGAGTGGATGGCATCATGACCGATCACATCGACACACTGCGCAAGGTCATGGAGGACCGCGGCGTCTGGGTCTGAGACGGTCCGGGACCGTCCGAGGTCCGCGGCCGAACCCTCGGGACGTCGCGCGTTCACGGGGAAGCGAGGGCACGGGTGGGCACCGACACCCTGCGGACGGACGCGGCCGACGGGGCCGCCGACCGGCGGCGCGAGCAGCGCGGCTGGTACTTCTACGACTGGGCGTGCTCGGTCTACTCGACGAGCGTGCTCACCGTGTTCCTGGGCCCCTATCTGACGTCGGTCGCCGAGTCGGCGGCGGACGCGGACGGATACGTCCATCCGCTCGGCATACCCGTGCGGGCCGGGTCGTTCTTCGCGTACTCGGTGTCGCTGTCGGTGATCGTCGCGGTGCTCGTGATGCCCCTGGTGGGCGCCGCCGCCGACCGTTCGGGCCGCAAGAAGCTGCTCCTCGCCGCCGCCGCGTACACCGGGGCCGCGGCCACCACGTGCATGTTCTTCCTCGACGGCGACCGCTACCTGCTGGGCGGACTGCTCCTGGTCGTCGCCAACGCCGCGCAGTCCGTGGCGATGATGCTCTACAACTCCTACCTGCCCCAGATCGCCCCGCCCGAGGAACGCGACGCGGTCTCCTCGCGCGGCTGGGCCTTCGGCTACGCGGCCGGGGCGCTGGTCCTGGTCGCGAACCTGATCCTCTACACGGCCCATGACTCCTTCGGGTTGAGCGAGAGCGCGGCGGTCCGCGTCTGCCTGGCCTCGGCCGGCCTGTGGTGGGGCGCCTTCGCGCTCATTCCGCTACGGCGGCTGCGCGACCGCCGTAGCCCCGCGCGGGTACACGGGAGCGCGCGGGAGGCCGCCCTGCCCGGGTTCCGGCAGCTCGCGGCGACCGTCCGCGACATGCGGCGCCGCCCGCTGACCCTGGCCTTCCTGCTCGCGTACCTCGTCTACAACGACGGCATCCAGACGGTGATCTCCCAGGCCTCGGTGTACGGCTCCGAGGAACTGGGCCTCGGGCAGTCCACGCTCATCGTGGCCGTCCTGCTGGTCCAGCTGCTGGCGGTGGCGGGCGCGCTGGCGCTCGGCCGGCTGGCGCGGACGTACGGGGCGAAGCGCACGATCCTCGGGTCGCTGGTCGCGTGGACGGTCACGCTCGCGGCCGGGTACTTCCTGCCGGCCGGGGAGCCGGTGTGGTTCTTCGTGCTGGCCGCCGGGATCGGACTCGTGCTGGGCGGCAGCCAGGCACTGTCCCGCTCCCTGTTCTCCCACCTGGTCCCGCCCGGCAAGGAGGCCGAGTACTTCTCGGCGTACGAGCTGAGCGACCGCGGGATGAGCTGGCTCGGGCCGCTGCTGTTCGGGCTCACCTACCAGCTGACCGGGAGCTACCGGGACGCGATCATCTCGCTGGTGGCGTTCTTCGTGCTCGGTTTCGCGCTGCTCGCGCGGGTCCCGGTGCGACGGGCGATCGGCGACGCGGGCAACCCCGTACCCGAAAGGATTTAGCACTCGGCGCGAAAGGGCTGTAGTGTACGCGTTTGGCCTGCCAGGCGTACCGTTACTGCGCGTCAAAGGTGCCGAAACGCTATGTCACATCTGCCAGCAGAGGTGACAAACCGGACGTCGGCGGGTACTGCACTGGTTGCAAGGCTGCGACTGCGACGGCGACGCAGACGCCCGGAACGGGAGTCGGGACGGGAATCTTTACCGCCGCCCGGACGTTGACCGGATGACGACGACAGCGACACCTGTCCTGTGGGCGACAAGCCCGGGAGGCACGATTCATGAGTGAGCGAGCTCTTCGCGGCACGCGCCTCGTGGTGACCAGCTACGAGACGGACCGCGGCATCGACCTGGCCCCGCGCCAGGCCGTGGAGTACGCATGCGAGAAGGGGCATCGATTCGAGATGCCCTTCTCGGTCGAGGCGGAGATCCCGCCGGAGTGGGAGTGCAAGGTCTGCGGGGCCCAGGCACTCCTCGTGGACGGCGACGGCCCTGAGGAGAAGAAGGCCAAGCCCGCGCGTACGCACTGGGACATGCTGATGGAGCGGCGCACCCGCGAGGAACTCGAAGAGGTCCTCGAGGAGCGGCTGGCCGTTCTGCGCTCCGGCGCGATGAACATCGCGGTGCACCCGCGAGACAGCCGCAAGAGTGCGTAGCGGAAAACCGTAAACAGCAAACCGAACACCGCGGGTGCCGTACGTGAAGCTCACGTACGGCACCCGCGGTTTTGGTGTGCCCCCTGGTTTCGGTGTGTCCCCGGTCTCAATATGGCCCCGGGTTTCGGTGTGTCCCCCGGTCTCGGTGTGTCCGGGGGCCCTGGCCGCGGAGGGGTCAGCGCGTCAGCGGAGGGCGGGGGTCCTGCGGCGCGTCGCCCCGGTCGTCCTGTATGACCTCGCCCTGGACGACCTTGCCGTCCGGCTGGTGCATGCGGGCCTGGCGGAAGGCGTCGCCCAGGGTGCCCGGGCCGGCTTCCCGGAGCTTGCGCTCCACCGTCCGCTCCGCATAGCGGCTCACGGCCTTCTGGACCGGGGGCAGCAGCATGAGCAGGCCCAGCGCGTCCGAGATCAGGCCGGGGAGTATCAGGAGCAGCCCGCCCAGCATCATCAGGCCGTTGCCCTCGCTGTTCGGGCGGGCCGCGGGCATGACGCCGGACTGCTGCTGTTGCAGCGTCTCCGTGAGGTTCCTGAAGGCCCGGCGGCCCGCGCTCTTGATCACCACGGACCCGAGGACGATGCCCGCCACCAGCAGCAGGAAGACCACGAACCCGCTGGAAGCGCCCGCGACCACGGTCAGCAGCCAGATCTCCAGCACGAGCCACGCGGCGATGCCCAGCGGCAGGAACGTGCGCAGCCTGGAGCGCGGGGGCCGGGCGGGGGAACTGGGGGTCTGGGCGCCAGTCGTCATACCACCAGTGTGCCTGGCCCCGGCTCAGCGTGGCGTAAGGGGACGATCAGGCGTTCTTGTCAGGCGTCTGTGTCGACTTGTCGTCCGACTCGTCCGACTCGCTCGTCGCCCTGACGGGCTGTCTGTCGCGGCCCAGGGCCTTGCCGACCCGCTCTCCCACGCCCCACGTGGTGACCCGCCACAGCGCCTCCACGAGGATGTCGCGGCTCATCTTGGAGTCGCCGAGTTCGCGCTCGACGAACGTGATCGGCACCTCGACGACGTGGTAACCCGCCTTGACCGCCCGGCGGGCGAGGTCGACCTGGAAGCAGTAGCCCTGCGAGGAGACCTCCTCCAGGCCGAGCCCTTCCAGGGTCTCGCGGCGGAAGGCCCGGTAGCCGCCCGTGATGTCGCGCAGTGGCAGGTCCAGCGCGAGGCGCGAGTACATGCTGCCCCCGCGGGAGATGAATTCGCGGGACTTGGGCCAGTTCACCACCCTGCCGCCGGGCACCCAGCGGGAGCCGAGCACCAGGTCGGCGCCCTTGAGGGCGGTCAGCAGGCGGGGCAGTTCCTCGGGCTGGTGGGAGCCGTCGGCGTCCATCTCGATCAGCACGCCGTAGCCATGCTCCAGGCCCCAGCGGAAGCCCGCGAGGTAGGCGGCTCCCAGGCCCTCCTTGCCCTTGCGGTGCAGGACCTGGACGTGGTCGTCCTCGGCGGCCAACTCGTCGGCGAGCTTGCCGGTGCCGTCGGGGCTGTTGTCGTCGGCCACGAGAACGTGCGCCTCGGGGACCGCCTCACGCACGCGCGCGACGATCGCCTTGATGTTCTCCGCCTCGTTGTAGGTCGGAATGATCACCAAGGCCGTGCCCAGGGGGCCGAACCGCCTCCCCTGCCCCGCTACCGCGGGCGTCCCGTCGCCGTCGTTCACCGCTGCCCCTTCATGTCCGTACGCAGAGGACCACCATAATGGCCGCGGCCTGCGGCGACGTGACAGGACGTCCGTACGGTGGTGTCGTTTTCCCGGGACCGGGGTATGGATGGCCGATTAAGGCCGTTCGCACGGCGGATGGGGGCCCGGCGCCCTTCGGGCCGACCTGGGACCCGCCGGCTGCGGGTCGACCTAGGCCGTTGTCTACTGAGCGCCCGGGCCCCACCCGGGTCACACCTCCCGACCGGCCGGAACGTTCCCTCGTCGCGGCGCGAGCGCTGAGCCTGGCTCCCAGTGGCGGTGCCCCGGTGCGGCACACCGTCCCTGACCCAGCGGCGCCGCGACGCGTGCGCGGAAGATTCCCCGGTCGGACGTCCGGTGGTGGACTCGGCCGAACCTACCGGCCCCCCGCCGTCGCCTGTCAACAGTCGCTCGACCTGCGGCTTCCGCATCAAAGCCCAGGTCAGCGCGGAGGACGCGCAGGTCGCACGCGGGAGAAGATCATCGCCCCGTCGGCCGTGTGGATCACTCGCCCGGCCGTACGAAGACCGTGCGGCCGCCCACCACGGTGCGCAGGCAGACGGGCAGGTCCCGTCCCGGAGTCAGATCGGGCAGGCCGGGGGTGCCGGAGCGCGGGTCGGTCGACCAGCGCGCCACCCGGTCGTCGGGGGCCTGGACCACGAGTTCGCCGGTACGCCACACGGCGTAGTCGGCGGGCGCGCCCGGCACCAGGACGCCCGCGTCGTCGCGTCCGATCGCCCGCCAGCCGCCGCGCGTGTGCGCCGTGAACGCCGCACGCACGGAGACGCGGTGCTCCGCCGTGCGGTGGAAGGCGGCGGCCCGGACGGTGCCCCACGGGTCGAGGGGCGTGACCGGGCTGTCGGAGCCGAAGGCGAGCGGGACACCGGCGCGCAGCAGGGCCGCGAAGGGGTTGAGCGTGCGGGCCCGCTCGGCGCCCAGACGCTTGGCGTACATGCCCTCCTCGCCGCCCCACAGCGCGTCGAAGGCGGGCTGCACGGAGGCGGTCAGGCCCAGTTCGGCGAAGGCGGCGACGGTCTCGGGGGTGAGCATCTCGGCGTGCTCGACGCGGTGGCGGGCGGCGCGGACACGGGCGAGGCCGACCTTGTCGGCGGCGGCGCGCACGCCCGCCACGACGGCGGTCACGGCGGCGTCGCCGATGGCGTGGAAGCCCGCCTGGAGGCCGGCCTCGGTGCAGGCGACGACGTGGGCGGCGACCGCGGCGGCGTCCAGGTAGGCGGTGCCGGTGTGGCCGGCGTCGGCGTACGGCTGGTGCAGACAGGCGGTGTGCGAGCCGAGGGCGCCGTCCACGAAGAGGTCGCCGGCGGCGCCGATCGCGCCCAGCTCCCGCGCCTTGTCCACGTCCTGTTCGGCCCAGTAGCCGATCACGCGCGGCCCGGTCTCCTCGGCCGCGAGCCGCAGCAGGCCGGTGAGGTCGTCCTCGGAGGAGATCTCCGGCCCTGCGCACTCGTGAACGGTTCCGATGCCGAGGGAGGCGGCGTGCGCGAGGGCGGCGCGCTGGGCCTCGGCGCGCTGGGCGGGGGCGACGGCCCCGAGGGCGGCGGCGCGTACGGCGTGGTGGGCGCCGGCGGTGAGCGGGCCGTCCGCGCGGGCGACGTCACCGGGGACGAGGTCGAGCAGGGCGGTGGTGACGACGGCCGAGTGGACGTCGATACGGCTGAGGTAGAGGGCGCGGCCGCCGGTGGCCTCGTCCAGCTGGGCGCGCGTCGGGGGGAGCCCGTCGGGCCAGCGGGAGGCGTCCCAGCCGTGGCCGAGGAGGACCCGGTCGTCCGGGCGGGCCGCGGCGAAGTCCCGTACGAGGGCGAGGGCCGCCTCCCGGGTGGGGGCACCGGAGAGGTCGAGGCCGGTGAGGGCGAGGCCGGTGGACGTGGTGTGCACGTGTGCGTCGGTGAACGCCGGGGTGACCAGGGCGCCGTCCAGGTCGACCACCTCGTCCACGCCGTCCGCGAAGGCGTCGGCGGCGCCCTCGGAGCCGACCCAGGCGACCTGGCCGCGTTCGACGACCATCGCCGTCGCGAAGGGGTCGGCGGGACTGTGGACCTCGCCGCGGCGCAGCAGGACGGTCGTGGACGGGGTGGTGGGCTCGCTCATGGACACCAGTCTCGCCCCTGGCGCGAACGGCTCCGCACGCAGGTCGGCGCCGCGCGGGGGTGTGCGCGCCCCGCGGGGGCGGATCCGCGACGGCGGGGGGGCCGCGCGCCGCCGGTCAGATGCGCGGCGGCCGGGCCTCGTACGGCGTCGACAGCACCACGGTGGTCCGTGTCGACACCCCGGCGAGGGAACGCACCCGGGCGAGCAGTTCCTCCAGTTCGTGCGGGGTCGACACGCGCACCTTGAGGATGTAGTTCTCGTCGCCCGCCACGCTGTGGCAGGCCTCGAGTTCGGGGACACCGGCCAGGCGGTCCGCGATGTCGTCGGGGGCGCTGGGGTCGAACGGTTTCACCGAGATGAAGGCGGTGATCGGCAGCCCGACGGCCTCCGGGTCGACGACCGCGGCGTAACCGCGGATGACGCCACGCTGCTCCAGCCGCCGCACCCGCTGGTGCACGGCCGACGTGGACAGGCCCGTGGCCTTGCCCAGGTCTGTGTAGCTCATCCGCCCGTCCTTGACGAGCAGCTGCACGATCTGTCGGTCCAGCTCCTCCATGGCGCAAGAACCTACAGTGCGGTTGATCTCCTCGGATACCTGAGCAGCCCAGGTCATGCCCGGTTCGTGATGTGACGGGGAGCCGGCCGGAGGGCCGAGTGGGGACAAACCCGCCGCACGGGGCATCCACGAGCGGCATGTGACGAAGACCACACCCCCCGGACGGTCTCCGTGATGTTCTCGTGATTACCCCGTAGGGGGGACGGGAAGTGCTTGCTGTGGTCGAGGCCGCAGTGCCGTCACGGCCCAGCCCGAGGGGGAGAATCCCATGCAGAGTCTTAAGCGCCCTGGTCGTACCGCGCCCAAGCGGCAGCAGCCGGTCGTCGAGCCCGTATCGGAGGGCGTCGAACCCGACGCCTTCGACGACGAGGAACTCGACACCTACGACACCTTCGAGATGTACCGGGTGATCTGCCCGGACTGCGCCCAGCCCATCGCCCTGCTGGCGGACGAGGAGGTGCTGCCGGAGCACGCCCTGTGCGCCTCGCCGTGGAACCCGTTCGGGCTCTCGGTCTGCGCCGGCACCGGCCGCCGGGCCACCGAGGCCCGCCCAGCGGACGAGTCTTTCCGGCCCCACGAGCAGGACACCGCCCTGCTGCTGACGCTCCCCCAGGGCCTGGACTGGCGGACGCAGCCCTTCTCCCACGTCGGCGGCCCGGGCTCGCGCCCGATGCGTGTGCCGACGATGCGGCGCGAGGCGGCCTGAGCCGCCCGAGCGCCGACCGTCCGGGGGGACACCCGATTCCGGCCGACCCACCCGCGCCACGGCCCACAGCAGGCGCCTCGGCGCGGGTGGGTGCGTTCTCGCCCGGTCGGGCCGGTACGGCGCGGCCGTACGTCGGCCCAGGTTCGGCAACGGCGACTCGACGGCGGACGCCCGTGAACTCACACTCGATTCCGCGCGCCGGTGACCTGTCCGCCTTTGCCGCGTTGCCCGGGTATGACCCTCACGTACTCGGCGACCGAGCATCGGCGCCGTGTGTTCGTCCCGGTGCCCGCGGGACCGGTTCCGCCCGCTCCGCAACTCCCGGACCCGCCGATCTACCGTGAGCTGATGCGGACCTGGGCCGACCGCGGCCGCACCCTGCCGGGACGCCACGACCCGGAGTGGGTGCGGCTCGCGGCGCCGCCGCGCGACCTCGGGGACTTCACCACCACCGGGGACCTGTTCACCACCGGCGACTTCCGCGTCGCCGGCGCCTTCAGCGTCCCTCTGGACCCGCGAGATGACGGGCGATGACCATCCGCTGGATCTGGTTGGTGCCCTCGACGATCTGCAGCACCTTGGCCTCGCGCATGTACCGCTCGGCCGGGAAGTCCGCGGTGTAGCCGTACCCACCGAGGATCTGCACGGCGTCGGTGGTGGCCCGCATCGCCGTGTCGGTGCAGTGCAGCTTGGCCATGGCGGCCTGCTTGGCGAACGGCAGTCCGGCGTCACGCAGCCGTGCCGCCGTCAGGTACAGCGCGCGGCCGGCCTCGATCTGGGTCGCCATGTCGGCGAGCATGAAGCGCAGCCCCTGGAAGTCGGAGATCGGCTTGCCGAACTGCCGCCGGTCGGCCGCGTACGACACCGCCTCGTCCAGCGCCGCCTGGGCCACGCCGATCGCGCAGGCGGCGATGCCGAGCCGCCCGGAGTCGAGTGCGGACAGGGCGATCGCGAAGCCCTGGCCCTCGTCTCCGAGGCGCCGGGCGTCGGAGACCCGCACGCCGTCGAGGTGGACCTGCGCGGTGGGCGAGCCCTTCAGCCCCATCTTCTTCTCGGGCACCGCGGCGCTCAGCCCCTCGGCGTCACCGGGGACGAGGAAGGCGGTGATCCCGCGCGGCCCCTCCTCCCCCGTGCGCGCCATGACCGTGTAGAAGTCGGCGATGCCGCCGTGCGTGATCCACGCCTTGGTGCCGGTGAGCACCCAGTCGTCGCCCTCGCGTACGGCCTTGGTGCGCAGCGAGGCGGCGTCGGACCCCGAGGCGGGTTCGGAGAGGCAGTAGGCGCCGAGCAGGCCGCCGCCGAGCATCGCGGGCAGGTGCTCGACCTGCTGCTCCTTGGTGCCGTAGGCGGCGAGCGCGTAGGAGGCGAGCGTGTGCACGCTGACGCCGAGGCCGACGGTGAGCCGGGCCGCGGCGAGCTCTTCGAGTACCTGGAGGTAGACCTCGTACGGCTGCTCGCCGCCGCCGTACTCGGCGTCGTAGGGCAGGCCGAGCAGGCCGGAGCCGGAGAGCAGGGTGAAGACTTCGCGGGGGAAGCGTCCGGCATCCTCCTCCTCGGCCGCGCTCGGGGCGATCTCACGCTGCGCGATGTCGCGGACGAGCGAGATCAGATCCCGTGCCTCGTCCGTGGGCAGTTGCCGGTCCACCGGCTGCGGGGCGCGGTCGGGCATGGCGACGCTCTCCTCCCTGTCGGGCACATCGGCGGACGTGCGCCTTGGGTGGAGGCGGTTCCGCCAGGTCGTTCGGGCCTGGCCGATGCTCGCACTCCCGGGTCGCGGAAGCGGCTGACCAGCGGCTGTGCGCTGTGAGTATGCCCGATCGGAGGCATGGAGTCACCAGTTAACGACCGCTTACTTCAAGAAATGCTCCGGCCGGTGCGGGAGGACCCGATCCCGGCGCCCGCGCCGGGGAAATGGTCCGCACCATTGACCACACTGGTCTAGTCCTTCTACGGTGACGGCCCGAACGCCCTACCGCGTTCATGCCAATCGGCGCGCGTTCCCTCTTCCCCCCACGAGGAGACACCCGATGCACGTCCCGCACCTCCCCCGCGTCCGCCCCGTCCGGACGCTCCTCTCCGCGCTCTGCACCGCCGCCCTCGGCGCGGGGCTGCTGGCCAGCGCCGGCACGACCGCGGCCACGGCCGCTCCGGAGACACCCGCCGCGCAGGCGGCGGCCGGTTCGAAGGTCGTCGGCTACTTCACCGAATGGGGCACCTACGACCGCAAGTACCACGCCAAGAACATCGAGACGTCCGGTTCGGGTGCCGAACTGACCCACATCAACTACGCCTTCGGCAACGTCACCGGCGGCAAGTGCGCCATGGGCGACGGCTACGCGGCGACCGACCGGGCGTACACCGCGGCCGAGTCCGTCGACGGGGTCGCCGACACCTGGGACCAGCCGCTGCGCGGCAACTTCAACCAGCTGCTCAAGCTGAAGAAGAAGCACCCGGACCTCAAGATCCTGTGGTCCTTCGGCGGCTGGACCTGGTCCGGCGGCTTCGCGGAGGCCGCGAGGAACCCGGCCGCCTTCGCCCGGTCCTGCCACGACCTGGTCGAGAACTCCAAGTGGGCCGACGTCTTCGACGGCATCGACATCGACTGGGAGTACCCGAACGCCTGCGGTCTGAGCTGCGACACCAGCGGCAGGGAGGCGTTCCCGAAGCTGATGAGCGCACTGCGTACCGAGTTCGGCCAGGACTATCTGGTCACCGCGGCGATCACGGCCGACGCGACACCCGGCGGCAAGATCGACGCGGCCGACTACGCGGGCGCGGCCCGGTACGTCGACTGGTACAACCCCATGACGTACGACTTCTTCGGCGCCTGGGACGCCACCGGCCCGACCGCTCCGCACTCGCCGCTGCACTCGTACTCCGGTATTCCGAAGGCGGGTTACCACACCTCGGCGACGATCGCGAAGCTCAAGGGCCTGGGCATTCCGTCGTCGAAGCTGCTGCTCGGCATCGGCTTCTACGGCCGCGGCTGGACCGGCGTCACCCAGTCCGCCCCCGGCGGCACCGCGACCGGCCCGGCGAAGGGGACCTACGAGAACGGCATCGAGGACTACAAGGTGCTCAAGTCCAAGTGCCCGGCGACCGGCACGGTGGCCGGCACCGCGTACGCCAAGTGCGGGAGCGACTGGTGGAGTTACGACACTCCGCAGACCATCGCGACCAAGATGACGTACAAGAACCAGCAGGGCCTGGGCGGCACGTTCTTCTGGGAGCTGAGCGGTGACACCGCCGACGGCGAACTGATCAAGGCGATCAACTGACCTGATCCACGGGGGGCGGAGGGGCGGAGGCCGGCTCGGGTCTCCGCCCCTCCGCCGCGCCTGTCAGGCGTCCCGGCGGGCGGGGGCCGGGGCCGGGTAGGCGGGGTCCAGTTCCTCGATGGCACGCAGGGTGCCGCCGAGCGTCTTCACGAGCAGGTCGCGCATGGTCTCGCGGGGCAGTCCGGGGCGGCCGATCCAGTCCAGGGTGGCGCCCTCGACGCTGCACACCCAGGAGAGCAGCCCCATGCGGGCCAGCCGTCCGACGTCGGAGCGGCCGTACGCCCCTTCGGCGATGGTGGCGACGATCGCCTCGCGGACACCGTCCCGGATGGCGTGCACCTCGGCGTCGAAGCCCACTCCGCCGCTGACGATCGTGCGGTAGGCGGCCTGGTTGTGCTCGGCGTAGCGCAGATAGCCGTCGACGGTGCGGTGGACGCGGTCCACCTGGGGCAGTTCGGTGCCGCGCGCGGCGGTGGTGACCAGGTCGGCGACGGAGTCCTGGATGATCGCCAGGTAGTAGCCCCGCTTGGACTGGAAGTAGTAGTAGATCAGCCCCTTGGCGACATGCGCCTGGCGGGCGATGTCGTCCATCGAGAGCGCGTCGTACGACGTGTCGGCGAACAACCTCCGCCCGATGGCGATGAGTTCGGCGCGGCGTGCCGCCGAGCGCTCTGTGCCGCGCGCCCGGGGACGGGCGTGGGCACGCTGTTGACTAATATTCAATTTCGACCCTGGTCTCCTACGGGGGGCGGGACCTCCGCAGTATGGCAGGTCGGATCGTGGGGCAGGTCACACGAGGGTCACGTCACAGCAGGCCCAGCTGCACCACGAACATCGCGATCACCACGACGAGGGTCCAGCCCATGACGTGCTCGAGGATCTTCGGACCGTCGTCCTTGGGGCCGCCGGTACGGACACGGGCGGCGGTGGCGGTGTGTGCGCTCATGGCTTCTCGCTGATCTCGACGTTCGGTGGACTCCCCCGGCTCCCCCGGCGGTAACCCTGTCCACCTTGCCACCGTGAGCGGCTTTTGCGGCGGAGACCTTGGTCACAGCGGACGGCCCCCGGGCGGTGCTTCCGCTGTGCCGGGGGCCGTCGTCGCGGTACGGGTCAGCGCACGCCCACCGCCGCGAGGGCCTTGCGCTGGCGCGGGCTCGGGTGGGCCGGGAAGTACAGGTAGCAGACGCCGCCGGTGCCGGAGGCGACCTTGCCGGCGGCGTTGTACCGCTTCGTCCTGAGCCAGATGTTCTCCCACTCACGCCGCTTGTAGACGCGGCGCACGGCCTCGTTGTCGTCCGAGGCCGGGTCGTTGGCGATCACGTCGCCGTCGGCGGTGAAGCCGATCACGGTCATCAGGTGTCCCGAGGTGCCGTAACCGGCTCCCGTCAACTCCTTCTCCAGGAAGGACTGGGACGTTATGGCCGGGATGCCGGCCGCGATCAGCGTCTCCAGGTCGGTGAGGGAGCCGAGGCGGGTGACCACGCCCTGCAGGCCCTTGAAGGTGGCCGCGTAGGCGGCGTTGAAGGGCCAGTTGCCGCAGCCGGCGTACTGGTAGTCGTACGTGTACCTGGCCGCGTGGCAGACCTGCGGGTCGGCGTAGGAGGGGTCGACCCAGGCGAGCTGCTCCTCGGTGAGGCGACCGCCCCAGTACTCGATGATCATCTGCGAGGAGGTGGGGCTGCACCAGGCCTCCCCGCCGTTGTCGTACTCGGGGTACTGGCCCTTGTGGATCTCCTGCGAGTAGCGCGGGACGCGCAGTTCCTGGGCGAGGCCGGGGGTGGAGGCGGGGACGGTGAAGCGGTCGGGGACGTCGGAGCCCATCGCGCCGAGCCGCCATACGGTCGGCGTGGTCCTCGTGCCGGGGCGGCGGTGGAGGGTGAGTTTGAGCCGGTAGGAGGCCAGGCGCAGGCCGGTGGAGGCGTCGTCGATGGCGAACGTGTCCGTCCAGACGCTGCTCCTGCCGTCGCCCTGGTCGTCGACCGAGGTCCGCCGGATGTCCTGGTCGCCGTCGCCGGCCGCCCAGCGGCCCAGCACGTACCAGGGGGTGTCCGTGCCGTCGGAGTAGGTGCCCTTGAGCTCGACCTGGAGCCAGGTGCCGCTCGGGGTGTGCGCGTTCCAGGAGGCGATGACCTCGGTCGAGGGCACGGCGAGCCGGTGGACGGGCGAGGTCCAGGTCGCGTACTCCCAGGCCGTGGTCCTGCCGGTGTGCGGGTCGGTGTAGTCGGCGGTGCCGACCGGGGCACCGATCACGACACCGGGCCGGGCGCCCGCGACCGGGCGGGTGCCCTGCGCGGTTCCGCGCCGCCAGTCCCGGAACGTGGTCCAGGCGCGGTAGTCGACCTGTCGGGCGGTGTCGCGGTCGCGGTCGGGGTCCGCGCCGCCGGTGCCCGCGCCGGGCGCGGCTTCGGCGGTGGCCGGGATCGCGCTGCCCGCCACAGCGGTTGCGACGGCTGCGGCCAGGACGGTTCTGCGGGACGGCTGTTCGGCTCTGCTCATGGACGGAAGACCCCCAGGTGTCCGAGTCGGGCGGGTCCGTTGCACGGATGTGCGCCAACTATGGCCGCAGGCGCCCACTCCTGCCAGCACTTCTGCGCACGCCACGCCACGAATATTGGTGTCGACCAGTGGCGTGGGAGGGCGGGGAGGCGGAGGAGTGAGGGACGGAAGGGTGGGGCGGCCGACAGCGGCTCGCAGGCCGGTCCGGGCGTCGGGAGGCGGGCCGGCGCGGCTAAAGTGCGGGGCGAACGATGTCCGCCCCGACGCGCCGCCCAGGACCCGCCATCCACGACCTCGCAGCCCGGCTCCGCCGGCTCCCCCCTTCCTGCGGGCCCGTGCGCCTGATCGGCGTCGACGGGCACGCCGGCTCCGGGAAGTCCACGTTCGCCGGCCGGCTGGCCGCCGAGCTGGGCGTCGTGCCGGTGCTGCACCTCGACGACATCGCCACCCACGACGAACTGTTCGACTGGACCGGACGGCTGCTGAGCCAGGTGATCGAGCCCTTGCGGCGCGGCGACACCGCGCACTACGCCGTCTACGACTGGCGGGCCCGGTCCTTCGAGGCGCCCCGCCCACTGCCACCGGCCCCGGTGGTTTTGGTGGAGGGTGTCGGTGCCGGCCGCGAGGCGCTGCGTCCGCACCTGGCCCACCTGTTCTGGATGGAGCTGCCGCGCGAAGAGGCGTGGTCACGGGGGCGGGCGCGCGACGGAGCGGAGCAGCGGACGTTCTGGGACGGGTGGGTCCCGGCGGAACGCCGGCACTTCGCCGACGACCCCTCGCGCCCCTTCGCGCATCTTCTGGTGCGGCAGAGGGAACAGGGGTACGAGGTGCTTCCGGGGCCCGCGGGAACCGCCACCGAGCCTCATTTTCTCACTCAGGGTGACTGACTCTCCGCAGTGTGCTGAACTCGTGAAGATCGCTACCTGGCAACTGGCCGGAGTGCCTCAACTCCGCTTGACCCGGGGGCCGTACAGGTCATACGTTCTGGATGTGCGGCCATTCGGAGCCGCCGACAGACGCGAAGCCCCCGGTTGTTCCCCCGTGATCGGGGGCTTCGTTCTGCCCTGAGCACGTTTTCCGGCTGCTCCGTGGCGCGAACCGCTCACCCACGGTCACCGTCCCGCCCACTCCCCCAGCTGCTCCCACCTCGTGCAACGGCCTCTCCCGGCACCCTTCGGAGGACAGACCGCCGCGGGTACGATGCCCTCGGTGCGACCTACGGGCGGTTGCCGCGCGCACCTTGCAACTCCGGTCCGGCGGCACAGCCGTTGACCTAGGCGGTCGGCGGGCGGTCGCCCGGCGGCATACCGACGGGGGCACGGTACGTGGGGGACGGGATGGACTTCGGCACGCAGGGCTCACAGGCCCCGGCCGACCTCGCCTGGCTGCGCGGCGTGGACGCCTACACCATGGGGGCCTATCCGCAGGCGGAGGAGGAGTTCCGGGCCGCCGTGCGCATCGACCCCACGATGGCCGACGGCTGGCTGGGACTGCACGCGCTGCGCGTCGACACCACCAACGCGCTGCTGAGGATGTTCCGGCACCGGGAGCGCTTCGGCGAGCAGCGCGCCCGCCACCGCCGCACGCTCAACTCCTGGTACTGGCTGGGCTGGTGGGTGCAACCGGTACTGGAGAAACCCCGCGATCTGCTGCTGGCGCACGCCTCCCACTGGCTCGACGGCCGCCACGTCCCGGAACTGGACCGGGCCCTGGCCGGGCTGCCGCCCGTGGACGCCGACCCCCAGGTCCGCTTCCTGCACGCCTGCCGCGCCTACCTCGTCAAGGACTGGGAGCAGCTCGTCCGGCACACCGACCCGCTGCTCGGCGATCCCCTGCTGGGTATCGAGGCCGGCCTGTTCAGCGGCATGGCCCGGGTGCGCCTGGAGATGTACGGGCAGGCCGAGCCGCTGCTGTCGGCGGCGCTCATGCGGTGCCGCAGCGAGCAGCCGCAGCGCAAGGAACTGCGCTACTGGCTGGCGCGGGCCCACGAGGGCACGGGCCGCAGCGCCGCCGCACTGCCGCTGTACCGGGCCGTGCACCGCGTCGACCCGGCCTTCATGGACACCTCGGCACGGCTGGCGGCGATCGCCGAGGGCGACGGCTACGACGACTCCACCGACCTCGCGGGACTCGCCCAGGCCGGATTGGGGTCGGAGGGCCTGGACGGTCTCGATCCCCTCTTCGGCCCCGAGGAGCGCGACCTCAAGGTCTCCGCACCCGACCCCTCGCCGGTCGCCGCCCCGCTGCCTCCGCTGAGCGGTCCGTCGGTGCGCGAGAAGACCGACGGACCGGACCCCTCCCTGCCCACCGGCCCCACCGACCCCGCGTTACTGGAGGAGGCGCTCGCCGAGCTGGAGCGCATGGTGGGGCTGGAGCCGGTGAAGCGTCAGGTGAAGGCCCTGTCCGCGCAACTGAACATGGCGCGGTTGCGGGCCGGGCAGGGGCTGCCGGTCCAGCCACCCAAACGCCACTTCGTCTTCTCCGGCCCCTCCGGCACCGGCAAGACCACAGTGGCCCGCATCCTGGGCCGTGTCTTCTACGCCCTCGGCCTGCTCGGCGGCGACCACCTGGTGGAGGCGCAGCGGGCCGACCTCGTCGGCGAGTACCTCGGGCAGACCGCCGTGAAGGCCAACGAACTGATCGACTCCGCGCTCGGCGGCGTCCTCTTCGTCGACGAGGCGTACTCCCTGTCCAACTCCGGTTACGGCAAGGGCGACGCGTACGGCGACGAGGCGTTGCAGGTGCTGCTGAAGCGGGCCGAGGACAACCGGGACCACCTGGTGGTGATCCTGGCCGGCTATCCCGAGGGCATGGACCGGCTGCTGACGGCCAACCCGGGGCTGTCCTCCCGCTTCACCACGCGGGTCGACTTCCCGTCGTACCGGCCGCTGGAGCTCACCTCGATCGGTGAGGTGCTCGCGGCCGAGAACGGGGACGGGTGGGACGAGGAGGCACTCGACGAGCTGCGCTCGATCGCCGGGCACGTGGTGGACCAGGGGTGGATCGACGAGTTGGGGAACGGGCGGTTTCTGCGGACGCTGTACGAGAAGAGCTGCGCGTACCGGGATCTGCGGTTGTCGGCGTATCCCGGGGTGCTGACCCGGGACGACCTGGCGACGTTGCGGCTGCCGGATCTGATGCAGGCGTACGGAGAGGTGCTGTCGGGGCGGGGGCCGCAGGATCCTCCGGGGGTGTGAGGCGCCCGGTGCCGGTGCGGGGCGGGGGTGGGTGCGCGGTCCGGCGTGGCCGGGTGCCGCCGCGCCTAAGTCGCCAGCGTCACCTCCCGGTGGGCCGGGTCCCTGACCTCCCCCACCAGTAGCTCCAGGACGTCCTCCAGCGCGACCAGCCCGAGCGCCTTCCCGGACGCGTCCGTCACCTGGGCCAGATGGGTCGCCGCCCGGCGCATGACGGTGAGGGCGTCGTCGAGGGGCAGTTCGGGGCGGAGGGTCGTCATCGGACGCCAGAGCCGCTGCGGGACGGCCCGGCCGGAGTCCTCGGCGTCCAGGACCAGGTCGAGGACGTCCTTGACGTGGAGGTACCCCATGAAGGCGCCGTTCTCCGCCGCGACCGGGAAGCGCGAGTACCCGGTGCGGGCGGTGAGCCCGACGATCTCGCCCGGCGTGACCGAGGGGCTGACCGTGATCAGGGACTCGCGCCCGAGCAGTACGTCGGTGACCGGGCGGGAGCCGAGTTCCAGCGCGTCCTCCAGGCGTTCCTGCTCCTCCGGGTCGAGCAGGCCGGCCTGGCCGGCGTCCTCCACCAGCCGGTTGAGCTGCTCGCTGGTGAAGACCGCCTCGACCTCGTCCTTGGGCTCGACGTGGAACAGCCGCAGGATGCCCTGGGCGCAGGCGCCGAGCGCGGCGGTGATCGGCCGGCAGAGGCGGGCGAAGGCGACCAGGCCGGGGCTGAGCCACAGGGCGGCCTTCTCGGGGGCGGCCATCGCCAGGTTCTTCGGGACCATCTCCCCGATGACGAGGTGGCAGAAGACCACCGCGGCCAGCGCGATCACGTAGCCGAGCGGGTGGATCACGCCGTGCGGCAGGTGGATCCACTCGAAGACCGGCTCCAGCAGGCGGGCGACCGTCGGCTCGGCGACCGCACCGAGCGTCAGCGAGCAGACGGTGATGCCGAACTGGGCCGCGGCCATCATCTGCGGCAGGCGTTCCAGCCCGTACAGCACCTGCCGGGCCCGGGCGGTGCCGAGCGGTTCGATCTGGCTGCGGCGTACCGAGACCAGCGCGAACTCGGCACCGACGAAGAAGCCGTTGGCGAGCACGAGCAGCGCCGCGAAGAGGAGCTGCAGGACGCTCATCGGGCGGCCTCCAGCACGGGCACCGGTGCCGTTCGCACCAGCCGTATCCGTTCGGCGCGGTAGTGGCCGACCTGCCGGACGGCGAGCCGCCAGCCGGGCAGTTCCGCCCGGTCGCCGACGGCCGGGATGCGGCCGAGCAGGTCGGCGACGAGCCCGGCCACGGTCTCGTACGGTCCCTCGGGTGCGTCGAGGCCGATGCGCCGCAGGGCGTCGACGCGGCAGCTGCCGTCGACGTCCCAGGCGGGGCGGCCGTCCTCGGGCGGGGCGGGGGCGAGTTCGGGGACGTCGAGGCCGTCGTGCTCGTCGCGGACCTCTCCGACGATCTCCTCGACGATGTCCTCCAGGGTGACGACGCCTGCCGTGCCGCCGTACTCGTCGATGACGACCGCGATGGGCTGCTCGCTGCGCAGACGGGTGAGCAGCGGTCGTACGGGCAGGGTCTCGGGGACGAGCAGCGCCGGGCGGGCGATGCGGCCGGCGGGGGTGCGCAGCCGGTCGGGCGCGGGGACCGCGAGGGCGTCCTTGAGGTGGACCATGCCGACGATCTCGTCGATCTTCTCCCGGTAGACGGGGAAACGGGACAGGCCGGTGGCGCGGGTCAGATTGACCACGTCCTCGGCGGTGGCCGAGGACTGCAGGGCGCTGACCTTCACGCGCGGGGTCATGACGTGCTGCGCGGTCAGTTCGCCCAGTGACAGGGTCCGTACGAAGAGGTCGGCCGTGTCCTGTTCCAGCGCGCCGGCCCGGGCGGAGTGCCGGGCCAGGGAGACCAGCTCGCCGGGGGTGCGGGCGGAGGCCAGCTCTTCGGCGGGCTCGAAGCCGAGCGCGCGGACCAGGCGGTTGGCCACGGCGTTGAGCGCGGCGATCACCGGGTGGAACAGCCGGGCGAAGGCGTGCTGCGGGCCCGCGACGAAGCGAGCGACCTGCAGCGGCTTGGACACCGCCCAGTTCTTGGGCACCAGCTCGCCGATCACCATCTGGACGGCCGAGGCCAGCAGCATGCCGACGACGACGGAGACGCCGGGTACGGCCCCCTCGGGGACGCCGCTCGCGGTGAACGGGCCGTCCAGGAGCTGGGCGAGCGCCGGTTGGGCGAGCATGCCGACGACGAGTGAGGTGATGGTGATGCCGAGTTGGGTGCCGGAGAGCTGGAAGGACAGCTCCTTGAGGGACTCGACGACCCGGCGGGCGCGTCGGTCACCGTCGGCGGCGGCCTGCTCGGCGTCGGGGCGTTCGACGGTCACCAGGCCGAACTCGGCGGCGACGAAGAAGCCGTTGGCGAGAATCAGCAGGAAGGCGGCTGCCAGGAGCAGCAGGGGGGTGGTGGTCATGATGCCGCCGCCGGTGGGGAGTCACAGCAGGGGGCGGCGCAGGTACTGCAGGACGATCCGTCCATCGCCGGAGGGAGTCACTCCTCGGGTAGGGGGAACCCCCGCGCACCGGTCGGAGCGACAGGGGCGAGGATGCGACGGCCGCGTCCTCGTTCCCAGATTAATCACGGAAAGGGCACCCGTGGCAGGGGCGGCGTCCCCGCGTCAGCCGCGTGGTGCCTCGGGGGCAGTGGTGGAGCGGGCCTCGACGAGGGCGCGCAGGGCGCGTGCGTCGTGGATGGCGCGCTGCCGGGCGATGCCCGGCTGGATGCCGAGCGCGGGCAGGCTGGTGCCGTCGCTGAGGTCGAGGAAGGCCCAGGGGTCGCCCTGCCGGAGGTTGACCCGGAGGATCTCGGCCCAGGCCAGGCGCCGCTTGGTGGTGAGGTTGACGACGGTGACGCCCGTCTCGTCGGCGGTGACCCGGGGCCGGGCCAGCAGGAACAGGACCCCGGCGAGGAGGAGAGCGGTCAGCATGAAGCTGAGGCGCTCTCCCGTGCCGAGACCGTCCAGCAGCATGCCGACCGCCGTGATGGCCGCGAAGGTCAGGACGGCGAGGACGGTCAGGACGGCGCGGGTGCGGCCCGGCCGGAAGGTGACGGGCAGGGCCGGCAGGTCCGGCGTGGTGTCGGGCATGGGATGGCTCCGGGTCCCGCTCAGAGGCGGCAGGCGTGGATGGCCGTGGTCAGGATGGCCCGGGCACCGATCTCGTAGAGGTCGTCCATGATCCGCTGGGCCTCCTTCGCCGGGACCATCGCGCGGACGGCGACCCAGCCCTCGTTGTGCAACGGGGAGACGGTCGGGGACTCCAGGCCGGGGGTGAGCGCGACGGCCTTCTCCAGCATCTCCACGCGGCAGTCGTAGTCCATCATCACGTACGTCCGGGCGACCAGGACGCCCTGGAGGCGGCGCAGGAACTGCTGCACCTTGGGCTCGGTCGTGTCGTCGGGCTCCGCGCCGGAGCGGCGGATCACGATGGCCTCGGACTTCATGATGGGCTCGCCGAAGACCTCCAGGCCCGCGTTGCGCAGGGAGGTTCCGGTCTCGACGACGTCCGCGATGACCCCGGCGACACCGAGTTCGATGGCGGTCTCGACGGCGCCGTCGAGGTGGACGACGGAGGCGTCGACGCCCCGGTCGGCCAGGTGGGCGGCGACGATGCCCTCGTAGGAGGTGGCGACGGTCCGGCCCTCGAGGTCCTCGACGCCGTTCGCGGTGCCCGGCTTGCCGGCGAAGCGGAAGGTGGAGCGGGCGAAGCCGAGCGGGAGGATCTCCTCGGCTTCGGCACCGGAGTCGATCAGCAGGTCACGGCCGGTGATGCCGATGTCGAGCTTGCCGGAGGAGACGTAGATCGCGATGTCGCGGGGGCGCAGGTAGAAGAACTCGACCTCGTTGGTCGGGTCGACGATGCGCAGTTCCTTGGACTCGCGGCGCTGCTGGTAGCCGGCCTCATGCAGCATCTCCCCCGCGGGGCCTGACAGGGAACCCTTGTTGGGGACGGCGATGCGCAGCATGAGGTCGGCTTCCTTTGCGTGAAGGGGGTGGAAAAGGGGGGCTGGGCTTTACAGGTGGGCGTAGACGTCGTCCAGGGAGATCCCGCGGGCGACCATCATCACCTGGACGTGGTACAGCAGCTGGGAGATCTCCTCGGCCGCCGCCTCCTTGCCCTCGTACTCGGCGGCCATCCAGACCTCGGCGGCCTCCTCGACGACCTTCTTGCCGATGGCATGGACCCCCTTGTCCACCAGCTCGGCGGTGCGGGAGGTGGCGGGGTCGCCGTTCGCGGCCTTGTGCTGGAGCTCGGTGAAGAGCTCCTCGAAAGTCTTCTTGGACATGGTGGCGCCCACTTTACGCGTAGTGCCGACCGGCCTAACGCCACGGTTCGGATACTGAGCGGAGCGTGGCCGCCGTGGCGACGGCCGCGGTCACCGCCTCGTGGCCCTTGTCCTCGTTGGAGCCCTCGATACCGGCCCGGTCCAGAGCCTGCTCCTCGGTGTCGCAGGTGAGGACTCCGAAGCCGATGGGGACGCCGGTCTCCACGGAGACCTGGACGAGGCCCTGGGTCACGCCCTGGCACACGTAGTCGAAGTGGGGGGTGCCGCCGCGGATGACGACGCCGAGGGCGACGATCGCGTCGTAACCGCGGCCCGCGAGGACCTTGGCGACCACCGGGAGCTCGAAGCTGCCGGGGACCCTGAGCAGGGTCGGCTCGTCGATGCCCAGCTCGTGCAGGGCGCGCAGGGCGCCGTCCACCAGTCCGTCCATCACCTTGTCGTGCCACTGTGCCGCGACGACGGCGACCCGCAGGTCACCCACGTTGCGTACGGACAGCTCCGGTGCACCCTTGCCGCTCACGTCTCTCCTCGCGTTCCTTGCTTACTGGTTGCCGCAGGTGGACACGGGCGTCGTGTCCAGCCAGGGCAGGTCGTGTCCCATCCGGTCCCGCTTGGTGCGCAGGTAGCGGAGGTTGTGCTCGCCGGCCTGGACGGGCATCGGCTCGCGGCCGGTGACCTGGATGCCGTGCCGTTCGAGGGCGTCGCTCTTGTCCGGGTTGTTGGTCATCAGGCGCACGGCGCGCACGCCGAGGTCGGTCAGGATCTGCGCGCCCGCGCCGTAGTCGCGGGCGTCGGCGGGCAGGCCGAGTTCCAGGTTGGCGTCGAGCGTGTCCCGGCCCCGCTCCTGGAGCTCGTAGGCGCGCAGCTTGGACATCAGGCCGATGCCGCGCCCCTCGTGGCCGCGCAGGTAGACGACCACTCCCCTGCCCTCGGCCTGGATGCGGTCCAGGGAGGCGTCCAGCTGGGGGCCGCAGTCGCAGCGCTGGGAGCCGAAGACGTCGCCGGTGAGGCACTCGGAGTGGACGCGGACCAGGACGTCCGCGCCGTCGCCGATCTCGCCGTGCACGAGGGCGACGTGCTCGACGCCGTCGACGGTGGAGCGGTAGCCGTACGCCGTGAACTCGCCGTGTCGGGTGGGCAGCCGGACCTCGGCCTCGCGGCGGACGGTGGGCTCCTCGCTGCGGCGGTAGGAGACGAGGTCCTCGATGGAGATGATCGTCAGCCCGTGCTTGCGGGCGAACGGGATCAGCTCGGGCAGCCGCAGCATCCGCCCGTCCTCGCCGGCGATCTCGACGATGGCGCCGGCCGGGCGCAGTCCCGCGAGGCGGGCGAGGTCGACGGCGGCCTCGGTGTGGCCGTCGCGGACGAGTACGCCGCCGGAGCGGGCACGCAGCGGGAAGACGTGGCCGGGGCGGACCAGGTCGGTGGGTTCGGCGGCGCCGCTCGCCAGGAGCTGGAGGGTGGTGGCGCGGTCCGAGGCGGAGATGCCGGTGCTCACGCCGTGCGCGGCGGTGGCGTCCACGGAGACGGTGAAGGCGGTCTTCATCGACTCGGTGTTGTCGTCGACCATCTGCGGGAGGCGGAGCCGGTCCAGTTCCTCGCCCTCCATGGGGGCGCAGATCAGGCCGCGGCACTCGCTCATCATGAAGGCGACGATCTCCTCGGTCGCCTTCTCGGCGGCGATGACGAGGTCGCCCTCGTTCTCGCGGTTCTCGTCGTCGACGACGACGACCGGGCGGCCGGCGGCGATGTCCGCGATGGCCTGTTCGATCGGGTCGAGGGCCAGGTCGTCCAGGCCGTCGGTGCTGTAGAGGATGGGTGCCGTGCTCATGCGGGCGCTCCTTCCGGGACGGGCCGCGCCGAGGTGCGGGAGCGCAGCCACCAGTCGCGCAGGCCCCACAGGACGAGCGCGCCGTAGATGACGTAGACGAAGCCGGAGAAGGCGAAGCCGTTGGCGAAGTTCAGCGGGACGCCGACCAGGTCGACCAGCAGCCAGGCGAACCAGAACTCGACCATGCCGCGCGCCTGGGCGTACATGGCGACGACGGTGCCGACGAAGATGTACGCGTCCGGCCAGGGGTCCCAGGACAGGGACGGGTACAGGGTGAACAGGCCGCCGACCGCGAGGGTTCCGAGGGCTGCCGCCGCGACCAGGACGCCGCGCTCGCGCCAGGTGGCGAACCGGACGGCGATGGAGCCGTCCTGGCTCTGCTGCCGGCCGCGGTTCCACTGCCAGAAGCCCCAGGCGGCGACCACCATGACGACGATCTGCTTGCCGGCGCTGCCGGAGAGGTGGGCGGTGGCGAAGGCCGTGAAGAGGACGAGCCCGGAGACGAACTGCACGGGCCAGGTCCAGATCGAGCGCCGCCAGCCGAGCGCGAGGCCGAGCAGACCGATCACGTTGCCGATCATGTCCGACCACTTGATGTGCTGGTCGAAGAGCGTGAACGCCTCGGAGTTGAGCCAGTTCACTCGGTGCCCCCCTGAGCGGCCCGGGCGCCGAGCAGGCGCTCGACGTACTTGGCGATGACGTCCACCTCGAGGTTGACCGGGTCGCCGGGCTGCTTAAGGCCCAGCGTGGTCAGGGCGAGGGTGGTGGGGATGAGGCTGACGGTGAAGAAGTCGGGGCCGGCGTCGACGACGGTGAGGCTGATGCCGTCGACGGTGATGGAGCCCTTCTCCACGACGTAGCGGGCGAGGTCCGCGGGCAGGGAGATCTTCACGATCTCCCAGTGCTCGGAGGGCTCGCGCTCCAGGATCTCGCCGGTGCCGTCGACGTGGCCCTGCACGATGTGCCCGCCGAGGCGGGCGCCGACGGCGGTCGGGCGCTCCAGATTGACGCGGGAGCCGGTGGTGAGGACGCCCAGGCTGGAGCGGTCGAGGGTCTCGGCCATCACGTCGGCGGTGAACTCGTCGCCCTCGTGGTCGACGACCGTGAGGCAGACGCCGTTGACGGCGATGGAGTCGCCGTGCTGTGCCCCTTCGGTGACCAAGGGACCGCGCAGACGGAAGCGACAGGCGTCGTCGAGCGTCTCGACGGCGGTGATCTCGCCCAGCTCTTCGACGATTCCGGTGAACACTTCCCGGGTCCTCCTGCCTCTTCGGGCACGGACTCCGGGGCTGTCGAGAGCGACAGAGATCGCGAGCGAGGGCACAGGGAGCGACGACGCCGGACGGGCCCACCCGTGACGGGCGAGCCCAGAGATCGGCGGCGCGCACGTGTGCTCGCCCGCGGCGCACTGCCTCCCATCCGGACTTTAACCGTCGGTCCAGGAATTTCACCTGGTCAACCGGTCGCTGGAGGCGACCGGGTCGCGGACTGTAACCGCCGGTTCGGACTTTCACCGACCCCGGAGTGCGCTGCTTCTGGTACAGGGCCAGTGTGCCACGCCTGATCGCCGTCCATGCGGACGGAGTGTGTGGGGTGGCTCACAGAAAGCTCCCGCACCGGGTCCGGCCGCGCCGCCGTCACCCCCAACCGGCAAGCCGACGCCCCACCTTGAGATTGGTCCATACCTATTGACTCACTGGTCTAGTCCTCTCTAGGGTCTGCGCAACTTCCGTGGAGAGGAACCGACTGTGCCTTCCCCGTCACGCTCCAGATCCCGCCACAGAGCGGGGCCCGCCCTGTTCGCGGCGGCCGCCGCCGTCGCCGGCCTGCTGCTCGCCGGCCTCCCCGCGACCGCGTCGCAGGCCGCCGACCAGGAGACCTGCCGCCCCGACGGCCTCTACCGGACCCCCGGCGTCGACGTCCCCTACTGCTCGGTCTACGACTCCGCGGGCCGCGAGAAGATGGGCTCCGACCACCCGCGCCGCGTGATCGGCTACTTCACGAGCTGGCGCACCGGCAAGGACGGCAAGCCCGCCTATCTCGCCTCCGACATCCCGTGGGACAAGGTCACCCACATCAACTACGCCTTCGCCCACGTGGACGGCGGCAACAAGCTCTCCGTCGGCTCGGACAGCGCGAACAACCCGGCGACCGGCATGACGTGGCCGGGGGTCGAGGGCGCCGAGATGGACCCGGGTCTCCCCTACAAGGGCCACTTCAATCAGCTGAACAAGTTCAAGAAGCAGCACCCGGACGTCAAGACGATGATCTCGGTGGGCGGCTGGGCCGAGACGGGCGGCTACTTCGCCGACGACGGCGCCCGCGTGGACTCGGGCGGCTTCTACTCGATGGCCACCAACGCCGACGGCTCGGTCAACCGGGCCGGTATCGAGACCTTCGCGGACTCGGCGGTCGACTTCGTGCGGAAGTACGGCTTCAACGGCGTCGACATCGACTACGAGTACCCGACGACGATGAAGGACGCCGGCAACCCGCTCGACTGGTCCTTCGCCAACGGCCGCCGGGCCGGGCTGGTCAAGGGCTACGCGGCCCTGATGAAGACGCTGCGCGAGAAGCTCGACCGCGCGGGCGCCGCGGACGGCAGGCACTACCTCCTCTCCGTCGCCGCGCCGTCCTCCGGCTACCTGCTGCGCGGCATGGAGACCTTCCAGGTCCAGAAGTACCTGGACTACGTCAACATCATGTCGTACGACCTGCACGGCGCCTGGAACGAGCACGTCGGCCCGAACGCCTCCCTCTTCGACGACGGCAAGGACTCCGAACTCGCCGCCGCGGGCGTCTACACCACCTCTCAGTACGGCGGCATCGGCTACCTCAACACCGACTGGGCCTACCACTACTTCCGCGGCTCGATGCCGGCCGGACGCATCAACATCGGGCTGCCGTACTACACGCGCGGCTTCAAGAACGTCACCGGCGGCACCGACGGGCTCTGGGGCAAGGCACCCGCCACGGACTGCCCGGCGGGCTCCGGCCTGACCAAGTGCGGTGACGGCGCGGTCGGCATCGACAACCTGTGGCACGACCTGGACACCAACGGCAAGGAGTCGCCCGCGGGTTCCAACCCGATGTGGCACGCCAAGAACCTGGAGAAGGGCGTCGTCGGGGACTACGTCACCGACTACGGCTTCCCGGCGGACACGAGGCTGACCGGGACGTACGCCCGCAAGTACGACTCCACCCTGGTCGCGCCCTGGCTGTGGAACGCCGAGAAGAAGGTCTTCCTGTCCACCGAGGACGAGCAGTCGGTCAAGGCCAAGGCGGACTACGTGGTCGACCGGGGCATCGGCGGCACGATGGTGTGGGAGCTCGCGGGCGACTACGCCTGGGACGCGGGCAAGGGGCAGTACGTGCCGGGCTCGACGCTGACCGACACGATGTACGACACGTTCAAGTCGGCCTCCCCCTACGGCGCCGAGCGCGCCACGATCGACATGCCGGCCGAGGCGCTGGACGTCGACGTGGAGTTCGGCGAGTTCCCGCTCGGCGACTCCAACTACCCGATCAGCCCCAAGCTGAAGATCACCAACAACACGAAGGCGGCGCTGCCCGGCGGTACGGAGTTCCGGTTCGACTACTCCACCTCCGCGCCCGGCAACGCCAAGGACCAGTCCGGCTGGGGCACTTCGGTGATCCGCAGCGACCACACGGGCGGCAACGTGGGCGGCCTGAAGGGCGACTACCACCGGGTGTCGCTGAAGCTGCCGGCCTGGCAGTCGCTGGCGCCGGGGGCGTCCACGACGGTGGACTTCGTCTACTACCTGCCGGTGTCGACGCCGTCGAACTGGACGGTCTCCTTCGGCGGGAAGACGTACGCGCTGGCGGGCGATCTGTCCCGGGGAACGACCGTGGTGGAGCCGGGGACACAGACGCCGACCCCGACGCCCACGCCCACGGGGACCGGATCCCCGAGCCCGAGTCCGAGCCCGACGGACGGCACCGGGCAGTGCACGGCCCCGGGCTGGGACGCGGCCACGCCGTACGGAGGCGGCATCACCGTGTCCCACGAGGGGCACTCGTGGAAGTCCAAGTGGTGGACGAAGGGCGAGGAGCCCGGCACCACCGGTGAGTGGGGCGTCTGGCAGGACCTCGGCGCCTGCTGACCCCGGCGAGACCGGCCCGGCGGCGGTGACGAAGGCCCTTGCCCGCCGCCGGGTCTCCCAACGCCCGCGGGTCTCCCGACGCCCGCGGGTCTCGCGACGCCCGCGGGTCTCCAGCCGCCCGCCGGGTCCTCCGAGGCGCCCGCCGGGCTTCTGGCAGGCTGAGGCACATGACGACCGCGACCGCCGAGGAGTTCGAGCGCCACCGGCCCCGTCTGTTCGGCCTGGCCTACCGCATGCTGGGCTCGGCCGACGAGGCTCAGGACGCGGTTCAGGACGCCTACCTGCGCTACAGCGGGGCCGACCGGGCGGGCATCGAGCAGCCGGCGGCCTGGCTCGCCAAGGTCGTCACCAACCTGTGCCGCGACCGCCTCACCTCCGCCCGCGCCCGGCGCGAGACCTACGTCGGCGCCTGGCTGCCGGAGCCGGTGCTGACCTCCGACGGCACCCTCGGCCCCCTGGAGTCGGCCGAGCGGCGTGACGCCGTCTCGACGGCGATGCTCGTCCTGCTGGAGCGGCTGACGCCGACCGAGCGGGCGGTGTACGTGCTGCGCGAGGCGTTCGCCTACGGGCACCGCGAGATCGCCGAGGTGCTGGATGTGACCGAGGCGAACTGCCGTCAGCTCTACCGGCGGGCGGTGGCACGGGTCGGTGAGCCGGGGAAGCGTTTCCCGCTCTCGCCCGAGCGGCAGGAGGAGTTGGTCACGTCGTTCCTCACGGCGGCCCGCGACGGCGACCTGGCCGGGCTGGAGAAGCTGCTCGCCGAGGACGTGGTCTGGTGGAGCGACGGCGGTGGCAAGGTCACCGCCGTGCGGCGCGCGATCGAGGGCCGTACCAAGGTCGTCCGCTTCGTGCTGGGCGGACTCCCGAAGTTCGCGGCCGACTGGGACATCTCCGTCACCGAGGTCAACGGCGCCGGTGCGCTGGTGGCACGGGTCGGCGACACGGTCGTCGGGGTCATGTCGTTCGACGTGCGCGACGGGCTCATCACGCAGGTGCAGGTCACGCTGAATCCGGACAAGCTGGTCTTCGTGCGCCGTCAGCTGGGGCAGCCCTGACATTCCCTCGCCGGAAGTGTCACATTCGGCACCGGCCGCGCCGTCCCAGCTGACGACAGGGCGCTCCGTCCGGGAGCGTCCGCCGTGGCGAAGGGGCTGAACAGCATGACCACGATCCTGGTGACGGGCGGCACCGGCACGCTCGGCCGGCTCGTCTCCGAGCGGCTGCGCGCGGACGGGCACGAGGTGCGGGTGCTCAGCCGGCACGCCCAGCCGTACGCCGTCGACCTGCGTGCGGGCGGCAGTGCCTTGGACGTGGCGCTCGGCGGTGTGGACACGGTCGTGCACTGCGCGACCAGCCCGCGCGGCGGCGACGAGCAGGCGGCCACGAACCTGATCGCGGCGGCACGGCGGGCCGGGGTGGGGCACCTGGTCTACATCTCGATCGTCGGCGTGGACCGGGTGCCGTTGGGCTACTACCGGTCCAAGCTCGCGGTCGAGCGGCTGGTGGAGGAGTCGGGACTCGGCTGGACCGTGCTGCGGGCGACGCAGTTCCACGACCTGGTGGTGCAGGTGCTCCGGGCGCTGGCCAAGGCGCCGGTCATGCTGCTGCCGGCCGGTGTCCGCGACCAGCCGGTGGAGGTGGCGGAGGTCGCGGAGCGGCTCGCCGAGCTGGCCGGTGGCACGCCCGCCGGGCGGGTGGCTGACCTGGGCGGACCCGAGGTGCGGACGTTCGAGTCGCTGGGGCGCGCCTACCTGGGCGCGACGGGGCGCCGGCGGGCCGTGGTGAAGGTGCCGCTCGCGGGGAAGGCTTACCGGGGGTTCCGCACGGGCGGGCACCTCGCGCCCGAGCGGGCGGTGGGCAAGGGGACGTTCGAGGAGTACCTGGCGGAGCGGTTCGGTGGCGGGACGGACGGGCGGCGCGGATGAGCGGACGGGAGCGGACGCGCGGACGGCGCACATGAGCGGACGGACGTGGCTGCGGGCGGGGCTGGGGCTGCTCGCCGGTGCGCAGGTGGTGCTGGGGCTGTGGATCCTGCTGCTGCCCGACCTGTTCTGGAAGTGGCCCTGGGTGTCGCACCTGCCGCCCTACAACGAGCACCTGCTGCGGGACTTCGGCGGAGCGAGCGTCGCGCTCGCGGTGGTGCTGTGCTCGGCGGTGGCGGCGATGGAACGGCGGTTGGTGATCACGGCACTGGTGGCCTACCTGGTGTCCTCCGTGGCCCATCTCCTCTTCCACGCCCAGCATCTGGAGCCCCTCTCCGCGGCGAGCGGCGCGGGGTTCCTGGCGCTGCTGGGAGTGGCGGTCCTGCTGCCGGCGGCACTGCTGTGGCTGGCGGCGGACGGGGCGGCCTTCCGGGAGCCCGGGCCCGCGGGGCGCCGGCCCGCGCCCTGAGGCGGATCCCGCCGCGATATTCGGAGGGGCGCGAACGCCCCGGCGGCCGGCCCGCGGCACGCGCGCCGCCCTGCCGGGACGTCCGCTCCGGTCAGGACCGCTCCGGTCAGGACCGCTCCGGCGGCGCGAACAGCTCGTCCTGGGCGCGGTCACGGGCCGTCAGCAGGGCCCCGCGCAGTACGGCGCCGCCGCCCAGCGCGCTGGACCGTACCTCGGTGACGAGCGGTGACATCCGGGTGAGGCGGTGCTGGACGCGCGCGGCGAGGGTGTCGGAGCCGGCCCGGCCGACCTCACCGGCCAGCACCAGGCAGCCGGGGTCCAGGACGGAGACGACGGCGGCGGCGCCGAGGGCGACCCGGTCGGCGAGCGCGTCGAGGAACCGCTCGGCGGCCGGGTCCGGGTCATGGTCCCGGCCCGCTCCCGACCGGCGTACCGCCTCCCGCACCAGCGCGGCGGCGGACGGCTCGGGTCCGTCGGACGTCGCCGTCACGCCGTGCCGCGCCGCCAGGGCGGTCACCGCCGCCGCCCCGGCCACGGAGTGGAACCCGCCGTCGCAGTCGGTGGCCGACGGCAGGCCCGAGGTGCCGGGCACCGGCAGGAAGCCGACCTCACCCGCGCCGCCGGAGACGCCCCGCCGCAGCGTGCCGTCGAGGACGACCGCGGCGCCGATGCCCAGGCCGAGCCAGAGCAGGACGAACGTCTCCCGGTCCCGGGCGGCCCCGTCGCGCTGCTCGGCCAGGGCGGCGAGGTTGGTCTCGTTCTCGACGCCGACCCGCGCCTCGGGGAACCTCTCCTGCAACGCGACCATCAGCCGGCGGTGCCACTCGGGAAGGCCGGTGGAGTCGCGGAGCTCGCCGCTCGCCGGGTCGATCAGGCCCGGTGCGCCGATGGCGACGGTGTGCAGCCGGTCGGCCCCGGCCTCCTTCGCCGCCCGCTCGACCAGACCCACCGCCTGCTCCACCGCGGGCCCGGTGCCGGTGTCGTCGCCGATCGGCACGGACGCCTCGGCCAGCACCCGGCCGAGCAGGTCGGAGACGAGCACGGCGACGCCCCCGGTGCGTACGTCGAGGGCGGCGAGGTGGGCGCGCTCGGCGACGATGCCGTAGAGCTTGGCGTTCGGCCCCCGGCGCTGCTCGCCCGACTCCCCCGCCACCTCGATGAGGCCGGAGGCGGTGAGGCGTTCGACGAGGTCGGCCACGGTGGGGCGGGACAGGCCGGTCAGCTGCTTCAACTGCCCTGCCGTCAACGGGCCCTCCTGCTGGAGCAGGCGCAGGGCGAGCCGGTCGTTGATGGCCCGGGCGGTGCTCGGGGATGCGGGCATGCCGGGATCCTTCCAGATCGGCGGCGCGGGGGCCCGCGCCGGTAATCCCCTATCTATCAGGCAGGGTTCCTGATAATTTACCCGACGCAGTGACGCCAGGCAGCCGAGCCGGCCGCGCAGACCCGACGGAGGGGCCCGAGAATGAGCGCAGTGGTCTACGAGCAACGCACGGTGCGGCGCGCCCGGTACGCCGTGGCGGCCGTGTTCGCCGTGCACGGTGCCGTCACCGGCTCGTTCGCTACCCGCGTGCCGTGGATCCAGGACCATGCCGGAGTGAGCGCGGGCCAGTTGGGTCTGGCGCTCGCGTTCCCGGCGCTCGGCGCGTCGGTCGCCATGCCGCTGGCCGGCAGCGTCAGCCACCGCTTCGGCGCCCGCACCGCCCTGCGCGGCCTGCTGGCCCTGTGGACACTGGCGCTGGTCCTGCCGGCCCTCGCCCCGAACCTGCTCACCCTGTGCCTCGCCCTGTTCGTCTACGGCGCCACGGCGGGCATGTCGGACGTGGCGATGAACGCGCTCGGCGTCGAGATCGAGAACCGTCTCGACAGGTCGATCATGTCGGGCCTGCACGGCATGTGGAGCGCGGGCGCCCTGGTCGGTTCGGCGGCCGGCACGCTCGCCGCCCACCTGGGCTCCGACGCCCGGCTGCACCACGTCCTGGCCGCCGCGGTGCTGACGGTGGCGGGCCTGGTGGCCTGCTCCTGGGTGCTGGACCTCCAGCCCGCCGAGGACGAGGACCCGCCCCCCAGGTTCGCGCTGCCGCCCAGGTCGGCGCTGCTGATCGGCGCGGTCGGGTTCTGCGCGGTGTTCGCGGAGGGCGCGAGCCTGGACTGGTCGGCGGTCTATCTGCGGGACCAGCTGGAGGCCTCGGCCGGTCTGGCGGCGGCGTGCACGACGGGCTTCACACTCACCATGGCCCTGGCCAGGTTCGCCGGCGACAAGGTGGTGGACCGGTTCGGCGCGGTGCGCACGGTCAGGGTGAGCGGTGTGCTGGCCACCCTCGGCGGCCTGCTCATCGTCGTCGGGGGCCATCCCGCGGTGGCGATGACCGGCTTCGCGCTGATGGGCCTCGGGATCGCCGTGGTCGTCCCGCTGTGCTTCGCGGCGGCCGGCCGTGCCGGCTCCAACCCCAGCCTGGCCATCGCGGGCGTCGCCACCATCACGTACACCTCCGGCCTGGTCGCCCCGAGCGCGATCGGCGGTCTGGCCCAGGCGACGAGCCTGGTGGTGTCGTTCGGTCTGGTGACCGCGCTGGCCTGCTGCCTGGTGGTGTTCGCGAAGGTGCTGCGGGCCGGGGACCGGGACCGCCCGAAGATCAGTCCGTCGAACGCAGGAGTGCCCGACCGGCAGTCCTGAAGGTGTCGCTCCACGGCGCCGGGCGCAGCGTCCGAGAATCCAGCCGGACCAGCACCCGGGTGCCGTGGGCGTACGTGGTGGCGCCGTCCGCCGAGCAGAACCGGAAGCCGTACGTCAGCCCGGTCGTGCCGAGCCGGTCCAGCCAGAGGTGGACGGCGTACGCGCCCGGCCGGGTGACCGGCGCCTCGTAGGTGATCGTCAGTTCCTTGACCGCGTTGCAGGCGTCGCCGGCCGCCGCCCAGTCGCCCTCGAAGCGGAAGCCGTGCTCGGTCCACAGCTCGGCCCAGGCCCGCTCGACCATCACCGGGTAGCGGGCGTTGTGCAGCAGGCCGAGCGCGTCCAGGTCGTCGAAGTGGACGGTGACGGGGACGAGCCGGCCGTAGGAGACAAGGGGCGCGGCGAGGGCTTCGGCGGTCATGGGCGGGGCTCCTGGTCCTGCTCGGCTGTGCTCACGTACGGCCGGCCTTACGTGCTCACGTACGGCGGCTCCTTCCATCCTAAGCGGACGCTCAGCAGCGGTGGACGGGAAGGTGCTGGTCAGCGGGGGGCGCGGGACGTGGGACCGTCCGGTACCCCCGACAATGGTGCGGACAGTCCTCACGTACAGAGAAAGCGAAACCTCACCATGGACCTCGGCGTGCGCTGGAAGCTGCACGGTGACGGGCGCACGCCCGCACCCGGAGCGGTGGTCCGCCCCGACGAACGGCTCTCGTGGCCCCGCACGGCCGGGCTCGGCGCCCAGCACGTGGTGGCCATGTTCGGGGCGTCCTTCGTGGCTCCGGTCCTGATGGGCCTGGACCCCAACCTCGCGATCATGATGTCGGGCGTGGCGACCGTCATCTTCCTGCTCGCCACCCGCGGCCGGGTGCCCAGCTACCTCGGCTGCTCGCTCTCCTTCGTCGGCGTCGCCGCGGTGATCCGGGCCCAGGGCGGCACCAGCGCCACGGTGACCGGCGCGGTGCTGGTGGTCGGCGCCGCGCTGTTCCTGGTGGGGCTCGCCGTGCAGCGGTTCGGGGCGCGGATCATCCACGCCGCGATGCCGCCGATCGTCACCGGCGCGGTGGTGATGCTGATCGGCTTCAACCTGGCCCCGGTCACCGCGTCCACGTACTGGCCGCAGGACCAGTGGACGGCGCTGCTGGTGATGCTGTTCACCGGCCTGGCCGTGGTCTGCCTGCGCGGATTCTGGTCCCGGATCGCGATCTTCCTGGGACTGGTCTTCGGCTACGTGCTCTCCTGGGTCCTCGACCGGATCTTCGGCAAGATCCACTCGGTGGACGGCAGCGGCAAGCTCACCGACCACTGGCGGCTGGACTTCTCCGCCGTGGGCCAGGCGGACTGGATCGGGCTGCCGTCCTTCCACGGGCCGAGCTTCGAGTGGTCGGCGATCCTGGTGGCCCTGCCGGTCGTCATCGCGCTGATCGCGGAGAACGCCGGACACGTCAAGGCGGTCGGCGAGATGACCGGTGACGACCTCGACGACAAGCTCGGCACGGCGATCTCCGCCGACGGCGTCGGCTCGATGCTGTCCACCGCGGTCGGCGGCCCGCCCAACACGACGTACTCCGAGAACATCGGCGTGATGGCCGCGACCCGGGTCTACTCGACGGCCGCCTACTGGGCCGCGGCGGGCTTCGCCCTGCTCTTCGGCCTCTGCCCGAAGTTCGGCGCGGTCGTGGCCGCGATCCCGGGCGGCGTCCTCGGCGGCATCACCGTCATCCTCTACGGCATGATCGGGCTGCTGGGCGCCCAGATCTGGATCAACGCCAAGGTGGACCTGCGCAACCCGCTGAACCTGGTGCCGGCCGCCGCGGGCATCATCATCGGCGTCGGCAACGTCAGCATGGAGTTCACCGACACCTTCTCGCTCAGCGGCATCGCGCTCGGCACCCTGGTCGTCATCACCGGTTACCACGCGCTGCGGGCCTTCGCCCCGGCCCACCTCAAGACACAAGCGCCGCTGCTGGACGAGGGCACGTCGTCGTACGACGAGCCGGCCGGGGACAGCGGTGACGGCGGCGGGTCTCAGCGCGCCAAGTCGTAGGCGTAGGACGGGGTGAACGTGCCCGGCTTGCCCTTGCAGCCGTCCGACTCCCCGGGCAGCTTGACCCACAGGTAGGCGTCGACGCGCCCCATGCCGGTGCTCAGGGTCGGTGCGCGGCCGAGCCTGCGGCCGTCCGGGTCGCACCACTCGCCGTCGGAGGGGGCGCCGTTGCCGTTGCGGCTGGTGTCGATGACGGCGCCCAGGCTCGCGGGGCCGCCGAGGGCGTCGAGGACCGCGCGGTCGTAGGCGACCTCGTCGGCCGTGGTGTGGAAGTTGGAGACGTTGCTGAAGACGCCGTCGGAGGAGCCGGCCGAGGCGGCGCCCGCCTGCCTGAGCCAGCCCGCCTGCTTGGCGGGCGCGTGCCAGCCGGAGTGCCCCGCGTCGTAGTAGACCCGGGCGTTCGGGTTGGCGTCCTTCAGCACGCGCCCCGCCCGGGCCAGCGAGGCGAAGCGGTCGGCCCGCTCGCCGGCGGACAGGCACTCCGCCTGGGCGACCGAGTCGGGCTCCAGGACGACGATGACATCACCGGAGCCGAGCCCGGCGGCGAAGCGGTCGATCCAGTCGTCGTAGGCGTCGAGGTCGGGCGCCCCGCCCTGGGAGTGGCCGCCGCAGTCGCGGTCGGGTATCGCGTACGGCACGACGACCGGCACCCGGCCCTCGGCGGCACCGCCGGAAGTGACGGCGCGGACTCGGGAGGTGATCGTCCCGGGCGTGTAGTCGGCGAACCACACGGCCGCCGGATGGTCGGCGATCCGCGACTCGATGACGTCCTGACGCGGGTCGCCGGGGTGGGCCCGGACCCAGTCGAGGACCTGGGACCGGGGGTGCCGGTAGAGCCGGGTGGAGGCCGCGGCGGCCCGGGGCTTCTCCTTCCCGGCCGTCGCGGACCTCTTCTTCGGCGAGGGACTGGGAGCCGCCTTGCTCGCCGAGGCGGAGGCGGAGGCCGAGGCGGAGACCGGCGGGGACGGGGACGGGGACGGCGCGACGGGCAGGGACTGCAGCCGCGGTGACCGCGTCACCTGCGGACGGGCCTCGTCCGCCCCTCCGCCGTCGTCGCCGAGCGCGGACAGCATGCCGGCCGCGGTGCCCACCGCGATCACGACGGACGCCGCCGCGACCATCGCGCTGCGGCGGGCGGCACGCCTGCGCTCGGCCCTGCGAGCGGCCAGACGCCGGGCACGAAGGCCTGACACGTTCGGCTTCCCCCTCCCCCGCACGGTGGGCGCGTTCCCCCGTTCTGGGGAAGCGTCGGGCCCGCCGGCACTCCCGCCAGCCTAAAGCTGCGACCCTGCCGCCATGGCGCACTGCGAGCAAGTCCCGGCGGCCGTCCGGACGGTGGACACGGTCCTCTCCCGGATGCGCGCCCTCGACACGACGCTGCCCGCCCGGGACGGGGTGGCCGTCTTCAACCGCGTCTACCTGACCGTCACGGAGGCCGTCGACCGGCACATCGACGGCGGACGGTTCCCGGACGCCCGGGCCGCGATCGCGCTGGACGTACGGTTCGCGGAGCGCTATCTGGCCGCCCTCGACGCGCTGGAGGACGGGCACCGGCCGCCCGCGTGCTGGCGGCCCCTGTTCCAGTTCCGCCGCCACCCCGGCGTACGGCCGCTGCAGTTCGCGCTGGCGGGCATCAATGCGCACATCGGCCACGATCTCGCGCTGGCCGTGGTGGACACCTGCCGTACGCTCGGCTGCGAACCCGTCGATCTGGAGGACGAGTTCGACCGGGTGGGTGATCTCCTCGTGTCGCTGGAGGAGCGGATCCGCGATGAGCTGATGCCGGGTCCCGACCTCCTGCAGATCGCCGACCCGCTGACCCATCTGCTCGGCTCCTGGAGCCTGGAGCGCGCCCGCGACGCCACCTGGGCGTCGGCCCGCGCGCTGTGGGCGCTGCGCCGGCTGCCCGACGTCGCCGGGGAGTTCACCCAACGTCTGGACTCGGCGGTGGGCCTCGCGGGCCGCATGCTGCTCACCCCGCTGCCGGACTGATCCGGCCGGCGCTCCCGGTGCGCGCTCCCGGAACTCCCGTTCGGTGGCTGTACGTTGAGATCTCGGGCAACATCGCACCCCGACTGCGAAGGAGCACCCAGGTATGACGACCCGGCTCGGACTCGGCCTCCCCCAGATGCGGCAGTACGACCTCGGCAAGGACGTCCCCGACGTGGCCCGCGCGGCGGAACGGCTGGGCTACGAGAGCCTGTGGGTCTTCGAACGGGCCCTGTTCCCCGAGCCCGCCACCCAGGGGCTGTACGGCATCGAGGGCCTGCCCTGGCCCGACGAGTACCGGCACGTGGCGGAACCGCTGGTCACCCTGACCCTCGCCGCCGCGGCCACCGAACGGGCGGAGCTGGGCTCCAGCGTCCTGGTCGCCCCGCTGCACGTCCCTTTCCAGCTGGCGAAGGCGCTGGCCTCGCTGGACGCGGCGAGCGGCGGCCGGGTGGTCGCCGGCTTCGGCACGGGCTGGTCCCACGACGAGTACGCGGCGGCGTCGGTGCGGCCCTTCGCCGAGCGCGGGCGGGCCCTGGACGAGCTGATCGAGGTGTGCCGCGCGGTCTGGGGACCGGATCCGGTGGTGTACGACGGTGAGTTCACGAAGATCGCGTCCGCCGTGGTCGGACCCAAGCCCGCCCGGCCGATCCCGGTCCTGCTGGCGGCGGGCAGCGGCAGGGCCCGGCGCCGCCTGGTCGACCACGCCGACGGCTGGCTGCCGAACGGCATCGGCGCCGGGGTCGTGGCCGAGCAGTGGCGGCAGCTGCGGGAGCTGGCCGCCGAGCGGGGCCGCACGGAGCCGATCCGCACGGTGCTGCGGGCCAACGCCCGGTATCGCGCGTCGGCCCACGAGGGCGCCGATCGCCGCCCCTTCCACGGCAGCGTCGACCAGATCGTCGAGGACCTCGCCGCGCACGCCGAGATCGGCCTCGCCGAGATCCTCATCGACCTCCAGGGTTCCGCGCGGGACGCCGAGGAGCTGAAGGACCTGGCCGCCGAGGTGTACGAGAAGGCTCGCGCGGCCGGGGTCTGACGGACAGGTCAGTCCTCGGGGAGCTCGACCGGCGCGATCTCGTCGTAGACGTCACCCGGGCCCGGGTTGGTCGCGTCGGTCTCCCCGCCGAAGTGGTGCATGACGCCCCAGACCGCGTTCAGCGCGGTCTGGACGGCGCCCTCGGCCCAGCCGGCCGTCCAGGAGATGTCGTCGCCGGCCAGGAAGATGCCCCGCTTGTCCGCGGGCAGCTCCTCCTGCATGAAGTGCGTGAACAGGCGCCGCTGGTAGCGGTAGTGACCGGGGAGGTTGGCCTTGAACGCGCCCATGAAGTAGGGCTCGTTCTCCCAGGAGACCGTCACCGGGTTGCCGATGATGTGCTTCCTGATGTCAACCTTCGGGTAGATCTCGCCGAGCGACTTCAGCATGACCTCCATCCGCTCGTTCGCGGACAGCGGCAGCCACTTCAGACTGTCGTCGCACCACGTGTAGGAGAGGCAGATGACGGCGGGCTTGTCCGGACCGTCGTCGAGGAGGTAGGTGCCGCGGGTCATCCGGTCGGTGAGCGTCATCGACATGACGTCCCGCCCGGTGTCCTCGTCCTTGTCCAGCCAGAAGGGCCGGTCGACGGGCACGAAGAGCTTGGAGCTCTCCATGTAGTGCGTCCGCTCGATCGCGGTCCAGTGGTCGATCGGGAAGAGCGAGTCGTCGCAGGCGATCTTCGAGAGCAGCATCCAGGACTGGGCGGTGAAGATCGCCGCCTGGTACGTGCGGATGTCGCCGTCGGCGTCGGTCACGGTGATGCGGTTGCCGGCGGTGCGGGTGAGCCGGGTCACCGCCGGGCGCGGTTCGCCGTCCGCGTGCAGGGACTTCAGCGAGGTGCCGTGGGGCCAGTGGACGATCTTCTCCGGCTCGCGCTCCCAGAGCCTCAGGGGCAGCTGCTGGGAGCCGCCGACGATGCCGCGGTGGTGGTCGTCGGCCTCGGTGTAGACGACGCGGAGGATCTCCAGGATGGAGTTGGGGAAGTCGGTGTCCCAGCCGCCGGTGCCGAAGCCGACCTGGCCGAAGATCTCGCGGTGCCGGAAGGACTTGAAGGCCTCGGAGTCGCAGAGGAAGCCGTAGAAGGTCTGGTTGTCGAACTTCTCGACCAGCTTCGCCCAGATCTCGCGGATGCGCGGGACGTCGCGCTCGCGCAGGGCGCGGTTCATGTCGGAGAAGTCGGCGCCCTCTTCGAGGCACTTCGCCCAGGCGTCGGCGACGTCGCGGTAGACCTGGGGGAGGTCGTCCAGCGTCTCGGCGTAGTGCGACTCGCCCTTGAGATCGACGACAGTCGAGGGCGTCGCCTCGGCGAGGGGGTTGGGGAAGGGGCTGGTCTTCAGGCCGACCAGGTCGATGTAGTGCTGGAGGGCGGTGGAGGAGGGCGGGAAGCGCATCGCGCCCATCTCGGCGGTCAGGGTCTCGTCGCAGCCGTCGAAACCGACGGTCCGCAGCCGCCCGCCGATCCTGTCGGCCTCGTACACGACGGGCTTGAGGCCCATCTTCATCAGCTCGTAGGCGGCCACGACGCCGGACAGGCCGCCGCCGATGACCGCGACCTCGGTGCCGTGCTCGGTCGCCGGTATCTGGCCGAGACCCGCCGGGTGGGCGAGGAAGTCGTCGTACGCGTACGGGAAGTCCGGCCCGAACATGGTGATCGGCGGCTGCTGCTCGTCTGCGTGCTCGATCGCGTTGGGCACGGTGGACGTCATGGGGTACGGGCTCCTTGCACAGGTGGAACGGGGGTGAGGGCTCGGGGCTCGGGACTCAGACGAGGGGCCCGTAGAGACCGGGGCGGCGGTCCTTCAGGTACGGGTTCGCCTCGCGGGAGGCGGCGAGGAAGGCCGGGTCGACGTCGGCGAGGACCAGCTCCTCGGCACGCCCGGCCCGGGCACGGGCGGTCCCGTCGGGTCCGGCGAGTGCGGACAGCCCGACGAACTCGAACTCGCCCTCCCGGCCGACGCGGTTGACGTACGCCACGTACATCTGGTTCTCGAAGGCCCGCACCGGCACGACGGACTCGGCTACGAACTGGAACGGGTGCATCTGCGCGGTCGGGACGAGCAGCAGGTCGGTGCCGGCCAGGGCGTGGGCGCGGACGTTCTCGGGGAACTCCACGTCGTAGCAGATCATCAGGCCGACGGTCACCCCGTCGAGCTCCGCCTGGACGACGGGCTGCTCGCCAGGTGTGAAGTGTTCGCGCTCGAAGCAGCCGAAGAGGTGGGTCTTGCGGTAGTTCGCCGCACGGGTGCCGTCGGCGGAGATGAGCTGGACGGAGTTGAAGACGCTCTCGCCGGCCCGCTCCGGGTAGCCGTAGGCGACGGCGAGGCCGTGGCGTCCGGCGATCTCCGCGACGGCGTCGGCGGAGTCGCCGTCGGCGGGCTCGGCGAGGACGGCGATGTCGTCGCCGATCGCGTATCCGGTCAGGAACAGCTCGGCGGTCACCAGCAGCCCGGCGCCCGCGGCGGCGGCCCGGCCCGCGGCCTCGTCGAGGACCTTGAGGTTCTCGGCGGTGGAGCCGGGGCGGCCGGAGCTCTGGAGCAGGGCGGTGCGCATGCGTGTTCCTCACCGGTGGGAGGGGGTCGGGGGCCAGATAGACGGTACGGTCGGCGGACTCGGCCGGACAAGACGGACCTGTTGCGCGCCGGTGAGCGGATCGTTGCGTTCGCGGGGCACCCCACGGCGATTCGTTGTGCACCCCACCCACCCGCCCTCCCTCGGCCGCGGACGCCACCGCCCAGCCGCCCGTGCCGCCCCGCCTGCCGGCCCTGGCCACCCGCCCGTACTCACCCGGCCCGGCCCCCTCGCCACCCGCGCGTCCTCCCCCTGGCCAGCCCGCCCGTCCTCGCCCCACCGGGCGACCGCCGTGGGGACCGCCGAACGGCCGCCGGGCACCGGTCGGCAAGCCGATCGCCCTCTTCCCGGCGCCCGGCGGGCCATCACGCGCTCACGCCCCGGCCGCACGGCCGGTTCCGCACGCCCGGCTCCTCCCCAGGGGGCAGACCGCGCCCGCCGTGCGGCGGAGGGCACTCACCCCGGGGCGCGATGTGGTGGAAGCACGGCGCCGGGACAGTGGTGAGCGTTCAGTTCGCCAGTTTCCGCCGACGAGAGGACCGCCTTGAAACGCCGTACGATGACCGCCGCACTCTGCGCCGCACTGCTCCTCACCGCCGCCACGACGGGCGCCGCGGTCGCCTCCGGCCCCCACGAGGAGCGACCCCCGAGGGAGGCCGCCGCGCTCACCGGCACCGCGAAGCTGTACCGGTCGGCCGGGGACGACATCACCTTCACCTTCGACGCGCATCTGGCGGCCGGGGACAACGACGACCCGCTCAAGGCCACCGGAACGTTCGAGTTCAGCCACTACCTGAACGGCGAGGGCGCCCGGGCGAAGGCCGACGTCGACTGCCTGCTGACCGGCGGCGACGTGGCCGTCGTCTCCGGCGTCATCACCGACTCCGACCTGCCCGGCGCCGAGGGCAAACGGGTCGGCGTCACGGTCCACGACCGGGGCCGCCATGACCGTCTGGGCTACAGCTGGGCCGCGACGGGCAACCCCGCGGAGGGTGGGGAGCTGCCCCGGTGCGTGTCCTCGGCGCCCTTCGAGAAGGTCAGGAAGGGAACCGGCGACTTCGAGGTCGTGCCCTGGCAGCCGCGGCTCTAGTCCGGGCGGCGGTGGCCAGCAGCAGCGCCGTCAGCAGATACGGCACCGCGGACAGGGCGAACGCGGTGCCGTGCCCCGTCGCCGTGGCGGCCGCCCCGTACGCGCCGTAGGTGGCGAGGGTGCCCAGCTCGGTGCCGAGGCCGGCGACCGAGGTCAGGGTGGCCCGGCCGGTGTCCTGGATGCGCTGCTGGAGACGGGCGTCGGCCAGCACGGTCGCCAGCTGGAAGCCGCCGAAGGCCAGCGCGACCAGGACCAGGGCGGCCGGGGTGCCCGCCGCGGCGCCCACGGCCAGGGCGAGCGCCGAGCCGGTGAGCAGGGCGGCGAACCCGGTCGTGGTCAGGCGTTCGGCGACACCGGCCAGCAGGCTGCCGGCCGTTGCCCCGGCCCAGATCACCAGCAGCAGCCAGGGGACGGTCTCCTGCGCCACGCCGGTGTCGTGCGCCAGCAGTGGCGTGTACTCGTCGAGCGCGCCCCACACCGCCGTCACGGCCGGTACGAGGAGCAGCGCGCCGCGCACGGACCGGTCGGTGCGGGCCTCGGCGAGTCCGGCGCGCAGGGCCGCGGACCATCGGTCACCGTCGGCGGGCGGTGTGCGGTGCTCGGGGAACCGGGTGGCCACCACCGCCCCGGCCAGGCAGACCAGCACGCTCGCCGCGCCGACCGCCTCGTACCCGCCCCAGGCGAACACGGGCCCGGCCAGGCCCATCGCGGTCATCGTCGCGGCGATCCCGACCGCTCGCGCCCGGCCCATGACGCGGGCGTACCGGTCGGCCGCGCCGGCCCGGTCCAGTTCGTCGTGGACCAGCGCCTCCAGCGCCCCCGAGCCGAGCGCTCCCCCGGCGCCCCACAGCACGAAGCCGAGCGCGAAGGCGCCGTAGGAGGGCACGAGCACCCACAGGGCGAAGCCGGCGGCGGTGAGCAGCGGGCCCAGCACCAGCAGCAGCCGCCGGGAGACGGCGTCGGCCCAGGCACCGGAAGGCACCTCCAGGACCACGCCGGTCAGCGACCACAGGGCGAACAGGGAGGACATCTGCCAGACCGACAGACCGGTGTCGCTGAACAGCAGCGCGTACACCGGGTACAGCAGGACGAACTCGTCGCAGAACGCGGAGCCGTACAGCGTGCGCGTCAGCCGCCGGATACCGGCGGTGGCGGGAGCACGCTCGGGTGAGAGAGTCATGAGGCCTTCCCGAGGGGGCGGATCGGACACCGGAGGTACGGCGTCCGAGGCGGCCCTCGAGAGGAGGCCCTGCTGGTGGATCAATGTCGCCAGGTCATGGCACCGATGCTAGACGGCACGCGGCCCGCTGCCCAGCGATTACCGCAGACGGCCCGACTTACGTGGGCGACCCCGACGAGAAGCGCCGCAGCAGGGGCGACAGCACCAGCACGGACCTGGTCCGTTCCACGAACGGCTCCCCGGCGATCCGCTCCAGGACCCGTTCGAAGTGCCGCATGTCGGAGGCGAAGACCTGGGCGACCGCGTCCGCGTCCCCGGTGACGGTGGACGCGGCCACGACCTCCTGGTAGCGCTCCAGGCCCCGCTGGATGGTCTCCGGCGAGGTGTTGCGGCGGCAGAAGATCTCGACGAACCCCTCGGTCTCCCAGCCGAGCGCGGCGGGGTCGACCCGTACGGTGAATCCGGTGATGGCTCCGGTGGCGCGCAGCCGGTCCACGCGCCGTTTCACGGCGGGCGCGGACAGGCCGACCGACTGCCCGATGTCCGCGTAGGAGCGGCGGGCGTCCTCGGCGAGGGCGTGCACGATGCGTTCGTCGAGATCGTTCAGCACTGCGGGTCGTTCACTTCACTTCTGGAGCTACTGGAGCTTCTGGGCGTCTGAGGTGTCCGGCGTGGCGAGCCGGGAACGGCGATGGCCGTACACGAAGTAGAACACGAGCCCCACGGCCATCCAGACACCGAAGACCACCCAGGTGACGGTGGACAGGCTGCCCATCATCCAGACGCAGAAGGCGAAGCCCAGCGCCGGCAGGACCGGCGCCAGCGGCACCCGGAAGGTGCGGTGCATGTCCGGACGGGACCGGCGCAGCACCACGACGGCCACGTTGACCAGGGCGAAGGCGAAGAGGGTGCCGATGCTGGTGGCGTCGGCGAGCTGCCCCAGCGGGATCGCGGCGGCCAGGACGCCGCAGAACAGGGAGACGATCAGCGTGTTGGCCCGGGGCGCACCGGTCTTCGGGTGGACCCGGGAGAACACCTTGGGCACGAGCCCGTCGCGGGACATGGCGAACAGGACGCGGGTCTGGCCGTAGAGCACGGTCAGCACGACGCTGGCGATGGCGACGACCGCGCAGAACGCCAGCAGGGTGCCCCAGAAGCTCTGGCCGGTGACGTCGGTCATGATCTGGGCGAGGGAGGCCTCGGAGTCGGTGAAGGTCCGCCAGGGCCTGGCACCGACGGCGACGGCCGCGACGAGGACGTACAGCACCGTGACGATGACCAGGGACAGCATGATCGCGCGGGGCAGGTCGCGCTGGGCGTTCTTGGCCTCCTCACCGGCGGTGGAGGCGGCGTCGAAGCCGATGTACGAGAAGAAGAGCGTCGCCCCGGCGGCGCTGACCCCGGCCATGCCGAGCGGCATGAAGTTCTCGTAGTTGCCGGAACGGAAGCCCTGCACGCCGATCGCGCAGAACAGCACCAGCGCGGCGATCTTGACGACGACCATGACGGTGTTGGCCCGCGCGGACTCGCGGGCACCGCCCAGCAGGAACGTCATGGCGAGGAGCACCACGATCAGCGCGGGCAGGTTGAAGAGGCCGCCGTCGCCCGGCGGGGCCGACAGCGCGGCCGGGATGGTGACGCCGATGGTGCCGTCGAGGAGCTCGTTGAGGTACTCGCCCCAGCCGACGGCCACGGCGGCCACCGACACGCCGTACTCCAGGACCAGGCACCAGCCGCAGACCCACGCGACCAGCTCGCCCATCGTCGCGTAGGCGTACGAGTAGGAGGACCCGGCGACCGGGATCGTGCCGGCCAGCTCGGCGTAGGACAGGGCCGAGAAGAGCGCCGTGAGGCCGGCGATGACGAAGGAGAGCGTGACGGCCGGGCCGGCCTTGGGGACGGCTTCGCCGAGGACGACGAAGATGCCGGTGCCGAGGGTGGCGCCGATGCTGATCATCGTCAGCTGCCACAGGCCGAGGGAGCGGCGGAGGGTGCCGCCCTCGCCCTGGCCGCCCTCGGCGACCAGGCGTTCCACGGGTTTGCGGCGCATGAGGCGCGCGGCCAGGCCCGGGGATGAGGGGGTGGCCGGTCCGTCGTGGTGCGGGGGTGCGCCTTGGTCGAGCACGCGTTGACTCCTTTGTCGCTGCCGGTCGCGCCCGTCGGTGTGAGCGGACGGGCTCGCGGCGGGCTCTGGAGCGGCGGGGACCGGCGGGCACGCTCGTGAAGAGCGGGAACCCACCGAGCGGAGTCCCCGCCACGCCACGTACAGCGCAGAACACTACGAGGGGCGCGGGTCCCCGGTAATGCGGCAACCTTGCGCATCTCCGCACGATCGTTGCGTTCACCGGGGCGGAGCGCGTGTTCGTTGCGCGGAGGCTGTGAAGCGTTGCGCGCGTGACCGGCGGGCCGTGGATCTCCCTGGTCAGCGGCGGTCCGGCTCACCCGCGATCGATTCCTCGTCGCCACCGGCCCCGGCCGGGGACTCGCGGGCGCGCAGCTCGTCGAGGCGGGCCACGGCGGTCAGCGGGGTGTGCTGCGGCTCGATGCTCCGAGGGGTCGTCATACGTCCGGCGTCGCGTCAGGGTGGCCTGCGTCGAGCCACCCCGACGACGTTCGGACTGGGGACCCGCTCAGCTCCAGCTGGCGTGCAGCGGCTTGCCCTCGGCGTAGCCGGCGGCACTCTGGATGCCGACGACGGCCTTCTCGGCGAACTCCTCCAGGGACGCGGCACCGGCGTAGGTGCAGGAGGAGCGGACCCCGGCGATGATCGAGTCGATCAGGTCCTCGACGCCCGGGCGGGTCGGGTCGAGGAACATCCGGGAGGTGGAGATGCCCTCCTCGAACAGCGCCTTGCGGGCGCGGTCGTAGGCCGACTCCTCGGAGGTGCGGTTGCGCACCGCGCGCGCGGAGGCCATGCCGAACGACTCCTTGTAGGGGCGGCCGTTGGCGTCGTGCTGGAGGTCGCCCGGGGACTCGTAGGTGCCCGCGAACCAGGAGCCGACCATCACGTTGGACGCGCCGGCCGCGAGGGCCATCGCCACGTCGCGCGGGTGCCGGATGCCGCCGTCGGCCCACACGTGCTTGCCGTACTTCTTCGCTTCGGCGGCGCACTCCAGGACCGCGGAGAACTGCGGCCTGCCGACGCCGGTCATCATGCGGGTGGTGCACATGGCGCCGGGGCCGACACCGACCTTGATGATGTCGGCGCCCGCCTCGATCAGGTCGCGCACGCCCTCGGCGGAGACGATGTTGCCCGCGACGATCGGGACCCGCGGGTCGAGGTCGCGCACCACCTTGACGGCGCCGATCATCGACTCCTGGTGGCCGTGCGCGGTGTCGATGACGAGGGTGTCCACGCCCGCGTCCAGCAGCTGCTCGGCCTTGCCCGCCACGTCGCCGTTGATACCGACGGCGGCGGCGATGCGCAGCCTGCCGTTCGCGTCGGTCGCCGGGGTGTAGAGCGTGGCGCGCAGGGCGCCCTTGCGGGTCAGGATGCCGGCCAGGCGGCCGTCCTTGTCGACGGCGGGCGCGTAGCGGCGGTTGGCGGCGTCGAGGGTGTTGAAGGCCTCGCGCGGGTCCATGTCCGCGTCGATGAGGATCAAATCCTTGGACATGACCTCTTCGAGCTGGGTGAAGCGGTCCACGCCGGTCAGGTCGGTGTCGGTGACCACGCCGATCGGCTTGTGGTCCTCGTCGACGACGACACCGGCGTTGTGGGCGCGCTTGGGCAGCAGGGACAGCGCGTCGGCGACGGTCTGGTGCGGGGCCAGCACGATCGGGGTGTCCAGGACGTGGTGGCGGCTCTTCACCCAGGAGACGACCTCGGTGACGACCTCGATCGGGATGTCCTGCGGGATGACCACCAGGCCGCCGCGCCGGGCCACCGTCTCGGCCATGCGGCGGCCCGCGATGGCGGTCATGTTGGCGACGACGAGCGGGATGGTGGTGCCCGTGCCGTCCGGGGAGCCGAGGTCCACGCCCTGCCGGGAGCCCACGGCGGAGCGGCTCGGCACCATGAACACGTCGTCGTACGTCAGGTCGTACGAGGGCTGGATGTCATTCAGGAAACGCACGTGCTGCACATCCCAGTCGATCAGAGGTGGCCCCCGGACAGGTCAGCCAGGGGGAAAGAGCACGTACTTCATTCTCCCACGGCTGGTGGCCGACAGCCCCCGGGCAGATCATCCAGGCTGGTCAGCGACCTGATTGGAGGATCCTCCAGGGCCGAGGGCCACGAAGAGCCCCGGACCGCGGTCCGTCGCCTCGGCGAAGACCTCCTCGGCGACGGACCACTCGTCCGGCCGCTCCCGCGCGTACGCGCCCCACCCCCGCACGACCAGCACCAGCCCCCGGTCCGCCGCGCCCTCGGGCCAGACGGAGGGGTCGGCGAGTGAGTCGGCGAGCGCGTCCCAGTTCCGGCCGAACCAGTCGGGCAGCGCCAGGTCACGGGCGCAGCGGTCCATCAGGCCCGCCTTGTCCGTGACCCCGTCGAGGTCCAGCGTGACCACGAGCCGTCCCGCGGGGTCCTCGTTCATGTCACCCTCTTCTCCCTCTCCGCCCCGGACCCTCCGACGAGCCGTCAGATGCCGTCCGGGTCCGTCCGGTTGAGCGTCGACTTCGGCGCCGAGCCCACCGTCATCAGGTAGTCCGCGGCCGACGTGTCCGTCACCAGGCTGGTGACCAGACCGGAGCGCAGCACCGCGTCGATGGCCGCCGCCTTGCGCGCCCCTCCCGCGATCGCCACGACCTCGGGGATACGGCGGAGCTGGTCGGCCTTGACCGTGATGCACCGCTCTCCCAGGTCCCGCCCGACCCGGCGCCCCTCGGCGTCGAAGAGGTGCGCGGACATCTCGGCGGCGACACCGAGCGAGGCGTAGTGCGCGCGCTCCTCGTCGCTGAGCATGTCGTGCACCGTCGAGATGCCGGGCTCCCAGGAGCCGATGGAGACGCAGGCGACGGTGACCTTGTCGAAGTACTCGAAGGCCCGGGCGATCCCGGTCTGGTGGCGCAGCGCCTGTGCGGTGGCCGCGTCCGGCAGCAGCATCGGCGCGTAGATGGGGTGGGCGTCGCCGCCCGACACCTGGGCGGCGCGGCGCACGGCCTCGACCGAGCCGCGCTCGGCGGTCCCGGCGTCGTACACACCCGTCAGCTGCACCACCGTGCACGGCGGCAGCCGGTCGAGCGCCGCCGCCATGTGGATGGTGGACCGGCCCCAGGCCAGGCCCAGTACGTCACCCTCGTTGACCAGCTCGCCGAGCAGGTCGGCGGCCACCTCGCCCAGATTCTCCGGGTCGGGCGTCTCCTCGGCGTCGGCCGGGGACTCCACCACGACGGCGTGCCTGAGCCCGTAGCGGGCGCGCAGGGCGTCCGAGCGCTCGGCGTCCAGCTCGGCCGGCACGCGGATCTCGATTCGTACTAGGTCTCTCTCGAGGGCGGTCTCGAGAACCCTGGCCACCTTGAAGCGGCTGACGCCGAACTCCTCCGCGATCTGGATCTTGGACTTGCCCTCGAGGTAGAAGCGGCGGGCCATGGCCGCCGCCTGGACCAGCTCAGCGGGTCCCATCCGCATGGCTGAACGGCCCGCCGACATACCCGACACGGCGATCTCCTCACTGCTGTTCACACTCTGGATACGCCGTTCATCCTTGCAGATTCGGCGCACTTGATCAGCCCTGATGGGAGCCGTTCACGTTCTGTTCCTCAGTGGTCGCACGCCCAGGACGCCTTGGCGGTCGCCGCCTCGGCCTGCGTGCGCAATGCACGTACCGCCTCGGCCGGGTCGGACGCCCCGTACACGGCGGAACCCGCGACGAAGACGTCGGCGCCGGCGTCGGCGCACTGCTCGATCGTCGATGCCGACACCCCGCCGTCGACCTGGAGCCACAGCTCCAGACCGTGCTTCTTGATCAGCTCACGGGTGCGCCGGATCTTCGGGAGCATGATGTCGAGGAACGCCTGCCCGCCGAAGCCCGGTTCAACCGTCATGATCAGCAACATGTCGAGTTCCGGGAGCAGATCCTCGTACGGCTCGATGGGCGTCGCGGGCCGCAGTGCCATGGACGCGCGGGCGCCCTTGGCCCGGATCTCCCGGGCGAGGCGCACCGGGGCGGCGGCCGCCTCGACGTGGAAGGTGACGGAACCGGCGCCCGCCTCCACGTACTGGGGCGCCCAGCGGTCGGGGGCCTCGATCATCAGGTGGCAGTCCAGCGGGGTGTCCGTCGCCCTGGCCAGGGACTCCACGACCGGCACGCCGAGCGTGAGGTTCGGGACGAAATGGTTGTCCATGACGTCGACGTGGAGCCAGTCGGCTCCCCCGACCGCCTTGGCCTCGTCCGCGAGGCGGGCGAAGTCGGCGGACAGGATGCTGGGGTTGATCTGCGCGGCCATGCCCCAAGACTGCCATGCCCTCCGGGGGTGGGGCGGGAGGGGTCCCAGGTAGGCGGAGGTCGTTGGTCGGGCGCGGGCCGGGGGTGGCCGGTCGCGCCCGACCGACGACCTCCGGCCCGCGCCCCCGCCGAGTGCCTGGTGGGCCTGCGTTCACGCGGTGCGGCGGATGAGGCTCAGGTACATCGCGTCGGTGCCGTGCAGGTGGGGCCAGAGCTGGATGTCGGGGCCCTCGCCGAGGTCGGGGACGCCGGGCAGGAGCGGGCGGGCGTCGATGAGTTCGGTGCCGGGGTGCTGCTTGAGGACGTCCGCGACGACGGCGCGGGTCTCCGCGAGGTGCGGTGAGCAGGTCGCGTAGCCGACGACGCCACCGATCCGTACCGCTTCCAGGGCGCTGCGCAGCAGCCCGCGCTGGAGCGGGGCGAAACCGTCCAGGTCCTCGGGACGGCGCCGCCAGCGCGCCTCGGGGCGACGCCGCAGGGCGCCGAGCCCGGTGCAGGGCACGTCGACCAGGACGCGGTCGAAGCTGCCGGGCCGCCACGCCGGGCGGGTCCCGTCGGCCGCGATGACCTGGTAGGGCCCCGGATTCCCGTCCAGTGCCCTGGCCACCAGGCCGGCCCGGTGCGGCTGCTTCTCGGAGGCGAGCAGGAAGGCACCCCGCTCCGCGGCCAGGGCACCCAGCAGCGCGGCCTTCCCGCCCGGCCCGGCGCACCCGTCCAGCCAGTGCCGGTCCGGCCCGTCCAGGGGCGCGTTCGCCATCGCGAGCGCGACGAGCTGGCTGCCCTCGTCCTGCACGCCGGCCCGGTTCTCCCGTACGGCGTCGACGGCCCCGGGCTCGCCGCCCTCGCTCAGCCGCACCGCGTACGGCGACCAGCGCCCGGGTACGGCGGCCTCCTCGCCCAGCAGCTCGTCGGCCGTGGCCCGTCCGGGGCGGGCGACGAGGGTGACCTCGGGCCGCTCGTTGTCGGCGGCCAGCAGTTCCTCGATGCCGGCCCGGCCGCCGCCGAGCGAGTCCCACAGCGCGGAGACGACCCAGCGCGGATGCGAGTGCACGACGGCGAGGTGGTCCTCGGGGTCCTCGTCGTAGGGCGGGGCGACCCGCTCCAGCCACCCGTCGAGATCGTCCCGCGCGACCTTGCGCAGCACGGCATTGACGAACTTGGCCCGCCCGTCGCCGAGCACGACCCGCGCCAGTTCCACGGTGGCGGACACGGCGGCGTGGCTCGGGATCCGCGTCCCGAGCAGCTGATGGACGCCGAGGCCGAGCACGTCCAGCACCGGCGGGTCGACCTCACGCAGCGGCCGGTCGACGCAGTCGGCGATGATCGCGTCGTACGTTCCCTGCCGGCGCAGCGTCCCGTACACCAGCTCGGTGGCGAGGGCCGCGTCCCGGGCGTCGAAGTTCTCCGGCCCCTCCTTCTCCCGTGCCTTGCGCAGCAGCGGCGGCAGGACGAGGTTGGCGTACGCGTCCCGCTCGTCGACGGCCCTGAGCGCCTCGAAGGCGAGGATGCGGACGGGATCCTTCTGGGGCCTGCGGTACGGCTTGCCGGGCTTACGGGGACGACGGGGCTGCTCGCTCACGAAAAAGGTGCTCCGGGTGTGGGTTGAAGTGCGCTCACCAGCGTACTTCGGACCGGTGAACGGTGCTGCGGAGGCGCAGGTCAGCCGCCGAGCGACTCGCCGTCGGCGATCCGCACGCCGCGCGCCCAGTCCGCGGCCCGCATCGGCTTCTTGCCCTGAGGCTGCACCCACAGCAGCTCGACGGCGTACGAGCCGGTGCCGACGTGCACGTTGTTCTTGCCGGCGGCGAGCTGCCCCGGGGCGAGATCCGTCCGGTCGGGCACGGGCAGGGCCTGCACGAGCTTGAGCCGCTCGCCCCGGAAGGTGGTCCAGGCGCCGGGGGCCGGGGTGCAGCCGCGCACCACCCGGTCCACGCGCAGCGCCGGGGCGGTCCAGTCGACCCGGGCGTCCTCGACGGTGATCTTCGGGGCGAGGGTGACACCGTCGGCCGGCTGCGGTACGGCCTTCAGGCTGCCGTCCTCGATGCCGTCCATGGTGGCGGCGAGCAGCCCGGAGCCGGCGAAGGCGAGCCGGGTCAGCAGGTCGCCGCTGGTGTCGGTGGGCCGGATGGTCTCGGTGACCGTCCCGTAGACGGGACCGGAGTCGAGGCCCTCCTCGATCAGGAAGGTGGACGCGCCGGTGATCTCGTCGCCCGCCATGAGCGCGTGCTGCACGGGAGCCGCGCCGCGCCAGGCGGGCAGCAGCGAGAAGTGCAGGTTGACCCAGCCGCGGGCGGGCACGTCGAGGGCGACGCGGGGCAGCAGGGCACCGTAGGCGACGACGGGGCAGCAGTCGGGCGCGATCCCACGCAGCCGCTCCAGGAACTCCGGGTCGCGCGGTTTCGCGGGCTTGAGCACCTCGATCCCGGCCTCCTCCGCACGCTCGGCCACGGGTGAGGCGACCAGCCGGCGCCCGCGCCCGGCCGGAGCGTCGGGCCGCGTGACGACGGCGGCCACCTCGTGGCGCCCGGAGGCGATCAGTGCGTCCAGGGCGGGAACGGCGACCTCGGGGGTGCCGGCGAAGACGAGCTTCATGGGTGGGACGGGCCTCTCGGGCGTGGCGGACGTCGGGCAGCGCCCCAGTCTACGAGCCCGCCGCGGACGGACAGCCGCCGACGGCGACGCGCCCCCGCGGCAGACCCCGGCCTCTCGACCGACTGGAAACGAGTGGTACGCGGGTGGGAGAGAACACCGCCGAAGGCCGAGGCGCGCGTCCGGCGAGCACAGGCGCACGCATATGCCGCCACGCCCCCACCCCGTGACCACCGGAGCGCCCACGCGTTGGTCAAGGAAGAGTTGACCACCGGACCGCCCGCGCGGCCCGATTCCTTTCAACGCCGGTTCGAGAGGCTTGTTCATGGCCGACCACGCAACCCACGACGCCCAGGCTCGGGCCAGCCTGCACTTGCTGGTGCGGGACATCGAGCGGGTCCGCCGGCAGGTGGACGCACTGCGTACCCTCACCGCCCAGTTGGGCAACGTCTACCGCCCGCGCCGCTCCGGCCCCTCGACGGGCTTCGTCGTCTACGGGCGGGCCCCCGCCCCGACGGTCCGTCTCGCCCAGGAGCTGCGGGACAGCGTCGAGACCCTGGTCACGGCCGCCGTGGACTTCGACCGTTCGCTCGGCTTCTCGTGGGACGCGGTGGGCTCCGCACTCGGCGTCACCAAGCAGGCGGTGCACCGCCGCTACGGCTCCCGCCGCGCCGCGACGCAGTCGGCTCCCGCCACCGAGACCCCCGAGCACGCACCGGAACCGACGGGCACCCACCCGGTCAACGTGGGCTCCGGCCTCCCCGCCGTGCCCACGGTCCCGGCCGCCCGCTCCATGCCGACCCAGCCGACGGCGGGCAGTCCGGCCCTGCGCGACGACGTCCGGCCGACGGCCTTCCCCGGCCCGCGCAACGGCTGAGCCGCGACCGCTGAGCCACACTCGCTGAGCCGCGACCGCTGAGCCGCGCCTGCTCACCAGCCCGCTGTCCGCCCTGTTCGCACGGGAGGACAGCGGGTCTCCGTGCATACGCCTCCGCGCACGCCGTCACCCGATGTCGGGCGGATCGATCCGCACCCACACCGCCGCGTCGCTCCCCCGCGCCATCCGCGCCGCCTGAGCGGCCTTCAGCGCACCGGCCAGCGCCGCGCCGCGCCCCGGCGGCACCCGGACCAGCGCCCGCTCCCAGTGCTCCCCGGGCGGCGGCGAGCCCACCCGCCGCGGCCGCCCCACGGCCGTGACCGGCAGCGCCACCGGACCCAGCACCTCGGCCTCGCGCGGCAGCTCGACCGCGCCGAGGAAGCCGGCCACCGCCTCCGCCGGCCCCGCCACGGCCGCCATCCGCGACACCGGCGGAAAGCCCAGCTCGGCCCGCTCGGCCAGTTCCCGCACCGCATGGCCCACGGGGTCCCAGCGCACCAGCGCCTGCACGGGCCGCAGGGTCGGCTCGGCGACCACGACGACGGTCCCCCCGGCGCTCTGCGGGCGCACCAGCGCGGAGGCGGCCAGCCAGCGCCGCAGCGCGTCCTCACCGGCGCGCAGGTCGGGCCGCCCGAGCATCGCCCAGCCGTCGAGCAGCAGGGCCGCCGCGTAGCCGCCCTCGGCGACGGGTTCGGCACCCGGGGTGCTCACGACCAGCGCGGGCGCCTGGGGCACGGTGTCCAGCACATGCTCGCGCCCCGAGGTGCGCACCGGCACCGCGGGGAACGCCCGCCCCAGTTCCTCGGCGGTGCGGCGCGCCCCCACGATCTGGGCGCGCAACCGGAACGCCCCGCACTCCGGGCAGTGCCACCCTCCCTCCTCGCGCCCGCACCAACCGCACCGCAGCGCGGCCCCGGACTCCTGCCCCTCCAGCGGCCCCGAGCAGTGCCGGCAGCGCGCGGGTGTCCGGCACGCGGCGCACGCCATCCGCGGTACGTACCCCCGCCGGGGCACCTGCACGAGCACCGGTCCGTGCCGCAGCCCGTCCCTGACGGCCTTCCAGGCGAGGGTCGGCAGCCGAGCGGCGCGGGCGGCCTCGTCCCGGGCCAGGTCCTGGTCCCCCACGGTCCGCACCAGCGGGGCGGCGGCCCGCACCTGCTCCCGCGCGGCGACCAGCGGCCGTGCCCAGCCGGTCTCCACGAGCTGGGCGGCCTCCACGGTGCAGCTCCAGCCGCCCAGCAGGAAGGCACACCTGTCCTGGGCGGCGCGCAGCAGCAGCACCTCGCGCGCGTGCGGCTGGGGGGCGTGCGGCTCGCTGTGGCTGTCGTCGCCGTCGTCCCAAAGGGCGACCAGCCCCAGGTCCCGCACCGGCGCGAACATGGCGGCGCGGGTCCCGACGACGGCCCGTACGGCCCCTCGGCGGACCGCGAGCCACTGCGCGTACCGCTTCTCGGGCCCGGCGTCGGCGGTGAGCACGGCGTGCCGTCCGTCACCCAGCAGGGCGGTCAGCGCGGCGTCGGCGCGGGCGACGGCCCTCCCGTCCGGCAGGACGACGAGCGCGCCCCGGCCGGAGGCCAGCGTCGCCGCCACCGCCCGCGCCAGTTCCTCGCTCCACCGCGGGCCGGGCAACGCGTTCCACACCGCGCGCGGGGCGCCTCCCGAGGCGAGGGCCGCCACGAACGCGGCCCCCTGCTCGTACCGCGTCCAGGGCCCCGGCTCGGGCACCGGCGGCGGGGGCAGCGGATCGGGTGACGTCCGCTTCTCGGCGCGCGCGTTGCGCGGGGGTACGGCGAGCTGCAGCACGTCGGCGAGGCTGCCCGCGTACCGGTCGGCGACCGCCCGCGCGAGTCCGAGCAGTTCCTCGTCGAGCACCCGTTCGGGCGAGACGACCTGGGCCAGCGCGGCGAGGGGGCCCGAGTACTCGGACTCGGCGAGCCGCTCGACGAGGAAGCCGTCGATGAGCCCCCCGCCCTCGCGCCGCCCGTCCCGCACCCGGTGCCGCCCGGCGCCGAACCGCACCCGCACCCGGACGCCGGGCTGGGCGTCGGCGTCGAGCTCCTCGGGCACGGCGTAGTCGAAGTACCTGTCGAGGTGGAGTACGCCCTTGTCGACGAGGACCCGGGCGACGGGCAGCTCCCTGGCGAGCGCGGCTCCACGCCAGGTCCGCGGCTTGGCCCGCGGCGTCTTCGCCTCGCGCACGCTCTCCCGGATGAGCGCGAGCTGCTCGGGCGGCGCGTCCTGAGCGCCACCGCCCGCGGGTTCGTTCTCGCTGCTCACGCCTGCATTCCTACCAAAGACCACTGACAAAGGACGGCGCCGAAGGAGGGCGCCCGACCGCTCACCGCCGCGCCACGCACCCGCCCCGCCCGGGCGCGGACACGCCGAGGCCCGGCGTCCCCACCGGGGACACCGGGCCTCGCGACGTGCCGTCGGCCGTCAGACAGAGCGCTCGGGCGCCTTACAGCCCCGCCGCCTGTCGCAGCGCGTCCACGCGGTCCGTACGCTCCCAGGTGAAGTCGGCGAGCTCGCGGCCGAAGTGGCCGTACGCCGCGGTCTGGGCGTAGATCGGGCGGAGCAGGTCGAGGTCGCGGATGATGGCGGCCGGACGGAGGTCGAAGACCTCGTCGATCGCCTTCTCGATCTTCTCGGTGTCGATCTTGGCGGTGCCGAAGGTCTCCACGAAGAGACCGACCGGCTCGGCCTTGCCGATGGCGTAGGCGACCTGTACCTCGCAGCGGGCGGCGAGGCCCGCGGCGACGACGTTCTTGGCGACCCAGCGCATCGCGTAAGCGGCGGAACGGTCGACCTTGGACGGGTCCTTGCCGGAGAAGGCGCCGCCGCCGTGCCGGGCCATGCCGCCGTAGGTGTCGATGATGATCTTGCGACCGGTCAGGCCGGCGTCGCCCATCGGGCCGCCGATCTCGAAGCGGCCGGTCGGGTTGACCAGGAGGCGGTAGTTCTCCGTGTCGAGCTTGATGCCGTCCTCGAGCAGCGCCTTCAGCTCCGGCTCGACGACGAATTCCTTGATGTCGGGAGCCAGCAGGGACTCCAGGTCGATGTCGCTCGCGTGCTGGGAGGAGACGACGACCGTGTCGAGGCGGACGGCCTTGTCGCCGTCGTACTCGATGGTGACCTGCGTCTTGCCGTCCGGGCGCAGGTAGGGGATCGTGCCGTTCTTGCGGACGTCCGACAGGCGCTTGGACAGGCGGTGCGCCAGGAAGACCGGGAGCGGCATCAGGGTCGGCGTCTCGTCGGACGCGTAGCCGAACATGAGGCCCTGGTCACCGGCGCCCTGCCGGTCCAGTTCGTCCTCGTCGCCCTCGACCCGGTTCTCGTAGGCCGTGTCGACGCCCTGCGCGATGTCCGGGGACTGGGCGCCGATCGAGACCGAGACACCGCAGGAGGCGCCGTCGAAGCCCTTCTTCGAGGAGTCGTAGCCGATCTCCAGGATCTTGCCGCGGACCAGCGTGGCGATGTCCGCGTAGGCCTTGGTCGTGACCTCGCCGGCCACGTGCACCAGACCGGTGGTGATCAGGGTTTCGACGGCGACCCGGGAAGTCGGGTCCTCACGCAGTAGCGCGTCGAGAATCGTGTCGCTGATCTGGTCAGCGATCTTGTCGGGGTGACCTTCGGTCACGGACTCCGAGGTGAACAGGCGACGGGACACAACGCTCCCTGGGGTTGCAGCGGCTGCTGGCTGATCATTGGTGGACGGCACGGGGAGCTGCACCCGGCGACGTCCGAGAACAGTTTATCGGTCGCGCTCCGCCACGGGCCCACCCGTCTCGCCTCTCGGAAGGGCTGTGACCTGCGGCACGGGCATTCTGCCCGGAACGAAGCACCCTTGGCCAGGGCCGCCACGCTCGAATGCGAGAGGTTCGCGAGCCGAGTGGAGTGAATGAGTCATTCAGCCGAGCCGTTCGGCCACGAGGTCCCACACCGTTTCGGCCAGGGCTTCCTTGGGGCCGTGCGCCACCGGGGTCTCGCTGCCGTCGGCGCCGAGGACCACGGCCTCGTTCTCCTCGGACCCGAAGGTCTTGCGCTCCCCCACCTCGTTGACCACGAGGAGGTCGCATCCCTTGCGCTTGAGCTTCGCCCGGCCGTTGGCGAGGACGTCGTCGGTCTCGGCCGCGAAGCCGACGACCACCTGTCCGGAGCGGGCCCGGTCCGTGGAGATCTCCGCGAGGATGTCCGGGTTGCGCACCAGGGTGATCGGCGCGGGTTCCTGGTCGTCCTTCTTCTTGATCTTCCCGGCGGCGTACGTCGCCGGCCGGAAGTCCGCTACCGCCGCGGCCATGACGACGGCGTCGGCGTCCGCCGCGGCGCGCAGCATCGCCTCGCGCAGCTCCACGGCCGTGCCGACCGGGACCACGTCCACGCCGGCCGGGTCCGGCAGCGACGCGTTGGCCGCGACCAGCGTGACGCGGGCGCCCCGGGCGGCGGCGGTGCGGGCGAGGGCGTAGCCCTGCTTGCCGGAGGAGCGGTTGCCGAGGAAGCGGACCGGGTCAAGGGGCTCCCGGGTGCCGCCGGCGCTGACGACGACGTGCCGTCCGGCGAGGTCCGGCTCGCGCACGCCGCGGGCGAGCACCCGGCGGCAGACCTCGAAGATCTCGCCCGGGTCGGGCAGCCGGCCCTTGCCGGTGTCGACGCCGGTGAGGCGGCCCACGGCCGGTTCGATCACGAGGGCGCCGCGACGGCGCAGCGTCGCCACGTTCTCCTGGGTGGCCGGGTGCTCCCACATCTCGGTGTGCATGGCGGGGGCGAAGACGACCGGGCAGCGGGCCGTGAGCAGTGTGTTGGTGAGGAGGTCGTCGGCGAGGCCGTGGGCGGCCTTGGCGAGCATGTCGGCGGTGGCCGGGGCGACGACGACCAGGTCGGCGTGCTGGCCGATGCGCACGTGCGGGACCTGGTGGACGTCGTCCCACACCTCGGTCGACACGGGATTGCCGGACAGCGCGGACCAGGTGGCGGCGCCGACGAAATGCAGCGCGGAGGCGGTGGGGACGACCCGGACCTCGTGCCCCGACTCCGTGAACCTGCGCAGCAGCTCACAGGCCTTGTACGCGGCGATGCCGCCGCTGACCCCCAGAACGACCTTGGGCTTGTCCACCGTCTCTCCCCGTCTCCCCGGCTCGGATGTCGCGTACGACCCATCACACACCACAGGCCCGGCAGTCGGACTGCCGGGCCTGTGGAAAAGTCAGCTTCAGGCTGAAAATACTACCGCCGGTACTGTCGGCACTACTGCGCCGGACCCTCGATGGCCTCGGAGGTCAGCAGCCCCGCGTTGATCTCGCGCAGGGCGATCGAGAGCGGCTTCTCGTGGACGTGGGTGTCCACCAGGGGACCGACGTACTCGAGGAGGCCCTCGCCGAGCTGCGAGTAGTACGCGTTGATCTGGCGGGCCCGCTTGGCCGCGTAGATCACGAGGCTGTACTTCGAGTCCGTGGCCTCGAGGAGCTCGTCGATCGGCGGGTTGATGATGCCCTCGGGCGCGGAGATGGAAGAGGACACGCTCTACCTTCCGATGGATGGGAAAGATGAAGTCAGGATGTTCGCAGGGTGACCAGTAACGATCACACGACGTTCGTCAAGGCTAGCAGCTCGCGCGCCACATCCTCGACGGAGGTGTTGACCAGGGTCTGGTCGAACTCCGGCTCGGCCGCCAGCTCGACCTTGGCCGCGGCGAGGCGGCGCTCGATCACCTCCGGCGGCTCGGTGCCCCGGCCGGTGAGCCTGCGCACCAGCTCATCCCAGGAAGGCGGGGCCAGGAATACCAGCTGGGCCTCGGGCATGGACTCGCGGACCTGCCGCGCGCCCTGGAGGTCGATCTCCAGGAGCACCGGCTCACCGGCCTCCAGGCGCTCCAGCACGGCCGCACGCGGTGTGCCGTAGCGGTTGCCGGCGAACTCGGCCCACTCCAGCAGCTCACCGTTGGCGATCAGCTTGTCCATCTCCTCGTCGGTGACGAAGAAGTAGTGGACACCGTGCTGCTCGCCGGGGCGGGGCCTGCGGGTCGTCGCCGAGACCGACAGCCAGACCTCAGGGTGTTCCTTGCGCATATGGGCGACGACCGTGCTCTTGCCGACCCCCGAGGGGCCGGAGAGCACGGTCAGCCGCGGACGTGCGTCCGGGGGTACGGGGGACGTCCCCCGGGGTGTTGCAGCCATGCAGCGATTATTCCAGCAATCCCGGAGTGGTCCGGACTCAGCTGCCGGTGCTGCCGAACTCACGCTCCAGGGAAGCGATCTGGTTGGAACCGAGCCCGCGCACGCGGCGGCTCTCGGAGATGCCCAGTCGCTCCATGATCTGCTTGGCGCGGACCTTGCCCACGCCCGGCAGGGACTCCAGGAGGGCGGAGACCTTCATCTTGCCGATGACGTCGTTCTCCTGGCCCTGCTTGATGACCTCGTGGAGGGAGGCGCCGGAGTGCTTGAGTCGATTCTTGACCTCGGCCCGCTCCCGGCGAGCCGCGGCGGCCTTTTCGAGCGCGGCTGCGCGCTGTTCAGGGGTAAGGGGCGGAAGAGCCACGCCTACGTCACCTCGGATGTCGAACTGTCGGATACGGACCGGTGAGGAACCTAGTCGCCCCACACCTGGGGAGCTACGAGCAACACGCTTGCCCGTTGACTCTTCCCGGAGACTAGCGTCCAAGTCCTCAAGAGTCAGCGAGAACAGCGGAAAAGTCCTGGTCAGCCTCCGTCAGGCTGGACTTTTAGGACATACTGCCTCGGATTTGAGGATGTATCCAGAGTCAGGACGCCGTGACCGCGGTCCTGATCTCCTCCGCGAAACGGTCCGCGGCCTTCCGCAACGCGGGCACATCGGGACCGTGACGCAGCACACCCCGGCTGACGTTCGGGACGACGTTGCGCACCGCGGCGCCGAAGACCCGCGGCAGGTCCGCGGGGGTGGCCCCCTGGGCGCCGATGCCGGGCGCGAGGAGCGGGCCGTTGATGCCCAGGTCGTACGACGACAGGTCGCCGAGAGTGGCGCCGACCACCGCGCCGAAGGACCCCAGGGGCTCCTCCCCGGCGTTCTCGGCGGCCAGGTGCGCCAGCACCGTCGCCCCGACGCTCCGCCCGTCGGCCCGGATCGCGTGCTGGACCTCGCCGCCCTCCGGGTTGGAGGTCAGCGCCAGCACGAACAGGCCCGCACCGCTCTCGCGCGCCAGGTCGACGGCCGGCTTCAGGGACCCGTAGCCGAGGTACGGCGAGACGGTCAGCGCGTCCGAGAACAGCGGAGCGCCCTTGTGCAGGAACGACTCGGCGTACGCGGCCATGGTCGAGCCGATGTCGCCGCGCTTGGCGTCCATGACGACCAGGGCGCCGGCCGCCCGCGCCTCCTCGACCGACTTCTCCAGGACGGCGACGCCGCGCGAACCGAAGCGCTCGAAGAAGGCGCTCTGCGGCTTGAGCACGGCGACCCGGTCGGCCACCGCCTCCACGACGGTACGGCTGAAGCGCTCCAGCCCGGCCACGTCGTCGTTCAGGCCCCACTCGGCGAGCAGGGAGGCGTGCGGGTCGATGCCGACGCACAGCGGCCCGCGCTCGTCCATCGCGCGGCGCAGCCGGGCGCCGAAGGGTTCGAGTACCGTCATGCGTTCGTCCTGACGTCGGCGCCGACCGCGTCGGCGAGGGTGGCGTGCGGGCTCTGCCGCAGGCGGGCGGCGAGCCCCTTGTGGATGGCGCGGCCCCAGAAGGGGCCCTCGTAGATGAACGCGCTGTAGCCCTGGACCAGCGTGGCCCCGGCCAGGATGCGCTGCCAGGCGTCCTCGGCGGTCTCGACGCCACCGACGCCCACCAGGGTGACCCGGTCGCCCACGCGCGCGTAGAGGCGGCGCAGCACCTCCAGGGAGCGCTCCTTGAGCGGTGCGCCGGACAGACCGCCGGTCTCCCGGACGAGCACCGGCGAGGACGTCAGCCCGAGTCCCTCGCGCGCGATGGTGGTGTTGGTGGCGATGATCCCGTCCAGGCCCAGCTCCACGGCCAGGTCGGCGACCGCGTCGACGTCCTCGTCGGCGAGGTCGGGCGCGATCTTGACCAGGAGCGGGACGCGCCGCGCGGTGACAGCGCGGTCGGCGGCCTCGCGGACGGCGCTCAGCAGCGGACGCAGGTGGTCCACCGCCTGGAGGTTGCGCAGCCCCGGCGTGTTCGGGGAGGAGACGTTGACGACCAGGTAGTCGGCGTGCGGGGCGAGCCGCTCGGCGGACTTCACGTAGTCACCGGCGGCCTCCTCCTCCGGGACGACCTTCGTCTTGCCGATGTTGACGCCGACGACGGTCCGGAAGACGGGCGTGCGGGAGGCCAGGCGGGCGGCGACGGCCAGGGAGCCGTCGTTGTTGAAGCCCATGCGGTTGATCAGGGCGCGGTCGGCCACCAGCCGGAACAGCCGCTTCTTGGGGTTGCCGGGCTGCGGCTCCCCCGTCACGGTGCCGATCTCCACGTGGTCGAAACCGAGCATGGCCATACCGTCGATGGCCACCGCGTTCTTGTCGAAGCCGGCGGCCAGCCCGAAGGGGCCGTGCATGCGCAGGCCGAAGGCCTCGGTGCGCAGTTCCTTGTAGCGGGGCGCGAGCACGGCCGCGACGAAGGTGCGCAGGACGGGGACGCGGACGGCGAGGCGGATCCAGCGGAACGCGAGGTGATGTGCCCGCTCCGGGTCCATCCGCTTGAAGACGAGAGAGAAGAAGGTCTTGTACATGGTGTCCTCACGAAGAGGGGGACACCGTTTCCGGTGTCCCCCTCGGGGCTGCTAGTCGCGGGCCGCGGTCAGGAATTCCGCGTGTTCCTGGAGCGAGCGCACTCCCACGTCGCCGTGGTTGAGGGCGTCGATGCCCTGGACCGCCGCGGCGAGCGCCTGGACCGTCGTCAGACACGGCACCGAGCGGGCCACGGCAGCCGTACGGATGTCGTAGCCGTCGAGGCGGCCGCCGGTGCCGTACGGGGTGTTGACGATGAGGTCGACCTCGCCGTCGTGGATCAGCTGGACGATGGTCTTCTCGCCGTTCGGACCGGTGCCCTCGGACTGCTTGCGCACGACGGTGGCGTTGATGCCGTTGCGGCGCAGGACCTCGGCGGTGCCGGAGGTGGCCATCAGCTCGAAGCCGTGGGCGACCAGCTCGCGGGCCGGGAAGATCATCGAGCGCTTGTCGCGGTTGGCGACCGAGATGAACGCCCGTCCCTTGGTCGGCAGCGGCCCGTAGGCACCCGCCTGCGACTTGGCGTACGCCGTGCCGAAGACGGAGTCGATGCCCATGACCTCGCCGGTGGAGCGCATCTCCGGGCCGAGGACCGTGTCGACGCCGCGGCCGTGGATGTCCCGGAAGCGGGACCACGGCATCACGGCCTCCTTGACGGAGATCGGCGCGTCCAGCGGCAGCTCGCCGCCGTCGCCGGTGGCCGGGAGCAGGCCCTCGGCCCGCAGCTCGGCGATGGTCGCGCCGAGCGAGATGCGGGCGGCGGCCTTGGCCAGCGGCACCGCGGTCGCCTTCGAGGTGAAGGGGACGGTGCGCGAGGCGCGCGGGTTGGCCTCCAGGACGTAGAGGATGTCCCCGGCCAGCGCGAACTGGATGTTGATCAGGCCGCGCACGCCGACACCCTTGGCGATGCCCTCGGTGGAGGCGCGCAGCCGCTTGATGTCGAAGCCGCCGAGCGTGATCGGGGGCAGGGCGCACGCCGAGTCGCCGGAGTGGATGCCGGCCTCCTCGATGTGCTCCATGACGCCGCCGAGGTACAGCTCCTCGCCGTCGTACAGGGCGTCGACGTCGATCTCGATCGCGTCGTCCAGGAACCGGTCGACCAGGACCGGACGGGACGGGCTGATCTCGGTCGACTCGGCGATGTACGCCTCCAGGCGGGTCTCGTCGTAGACGATCTCCATGCCGCGTCCGCCGAGGACGTAGGAGGGCCGCACCAGGACCGGGTAGCCGATCTCGTCGGCGATGGCCTTGGCCCCGGCGAAGGTGGTGGCGGTGCCGTGCTTGGGGGCGGGCAGGCCGGCCTCCGCGAGGACCCGGCCGAAGGCGCCCCGGTCCTCGGCGGCGTGGATGGCCTCGGGCGGGGTTCCGACGACCGGCACGCCGTTGTCCTTGAGCGCCTGCGACAGGCCGAGCGGGGTCTGGCCGCCGAGCTGGACGACCACGCCCGCGACCGGACCGGCCTGCTGCTCCGCGTGGACGATCTCGAGCACGTCCTCCAGGGTGAGCGGCTCGAAGTACAGCCGGTCGGAGGTGTCGTAGTCGGTGGAGACGGTCTCCGGGTTGCAGTTGACCATCACGGTCTCGTACCCGGCGTCGCTGAGCGCGAAGGAGGCGTGGACGCAGGAGTAGTCGAACTCGATGCCCTGGCCGATGCGGTTCGGGCCGGATCCCAGGATGATCACCGCGGGCTTCTCGCGGGGTGCGACCTCGGTCTCCTCGTCGTAGGAGGAGTAGAAGTACGGCGTCTTCGCGGCGAACTCGGCGGCGCAGGTGTCGACCGTCTTGTAGACCGGGCGGATGCCGAGCGCGTGCCGGACCTCTCGGACGACGTCCTCGCGCAGACCGCGGATCTCGCCGATCTGCTGGTCGGAGAAGCCGTGCCGCTTGGCCTCGGCGAGCAGGTCGACGGTCAGCTCGGGAGCGTCGGCGAGTTCGTCGGCGATCTCCTTGATGAGGAAGAGCTGGTCGACGAACCAGGGGTCGATCTTCGTGTACTCGAAGACCTCCTCGGGCGTGGCGCCCGCGCGGATGGCCTGCATGACGGCGTTGATCCGGCCGTCGGTCGGCCGGACGGCCTCGCGCAGCAGCTCGCCCTTGTCGCCGGGCTCGCCGACGAAGGTGAACTGGCTGCCCTTCTTCTCCAGCGAGCGCAGCGCCTTCTGGAAGGCCTCGGTGAAGTTACGGCCGATGGCCATGGCCTCGCCGACCGACTTCATGGTGGTGGTCAGCGTGGAGTCCGCGCTCGGGAACTTCTCGAAGGCGAAGCGCGGGGCCTTGACGACCACGTAGTCGAGGGTCGGCTCGAAGGAGGCCGGGGTCTCCCGCGTGATGTCGTTCGGGATCTCGTCCAGGGTGTAGCCGACGGCGAGCTTGGCCGCGATCTTGGCGATCGGGAAGCCGGTCGCCTTGGAGGCGAGCGCCGAGGAGCGCGACACGCGCGGGTTCATCTCGATGACGATCACGCGACCGTCCGCGGGGTTCACCGCGAACTGGATGTTGCAGCCGCCGGTGTCGACGCCGACCTCGCGGATGATCGCGATGCCGACGTCGCGCAGCACCTGGTACTCGCGGTCGGTCAGCGTCATCGCGGGCGCCACGGTGATCGAGTCGCCGGTGTGGACGCCCATGGGGTCGAAGTTCTCGATGGAGCAGACGACCACGACGTTGTCGTTCTTGTCGCGCATCAGCTCCAGCTCGTACTCCTTCCAGCCGAGGATGGACTCCTCCAGGAGCACCTCGGTGGTCGGCGAGAGGGTGAGGCCCTGCCCGGCGATGCGGCGCAGTTCCTCCTCGTCGTGGGCGAAGCCGGAGCCGGCGCCGCCCATGGTGAAGGAGGGACGGACGACGACCGGGTAGCCGCCGAGCTCCTCGACGCCCTTGAGGACGTCGTCCATGGAGTGGCAGATGTAGGAGCGGGCCGACTCGCCGTGGCCGATCTTCTTGCGGACCTCCTCCACGACGTCCTTGAAGAGGTCGCGGTCCTCGCCCTTGTTGATGGCCTCCACATTGGCGCCGATCAGCTCGACGCCGTACTTCTCCAGGACGCCGTTGCCGTGCAGCGAGATGGCGGTGTTGAGCGCGGTCTGGCCGCCCAGGGTGGGCAGCAGCGCGTCGGGCCGCTCCTTGGCGATGATCTTCTCGACGAACTCGGGGGTGATCGGCTCGACGTAGGTGGCGTCGGCGATCTCCGGGTCGGTCATGATCGTCGCCGGGTTGGAGTTCACCAGGACGACGCGCAGGCCCTCGGCCTTGAGCACGCGGCACGCCTGGGTGCCGGAGTAGTCGAACTCGGCGGCCTGGCCGATGACGATCGGGCCGGAGCCGATGACCAGGACGGACTGGATATCGGTGCGCTTAGGCACGCTGGCCCTCCATGAGCTTCACGAAGCGGTCGAACAGGTAGGCGGCGTCGTGCGGGCCGGCCGCCGCCTCGGGGTGGTACTGGACGCTGAAGGCCGGCTTGTCGAGGAGCCGGAGGCCCTCCACCACGTTGTCGTTGAGGCAGACGTGTGAGACCTCGGCGCGGCCGTAGGGGGTGTCGGAGACCTTGTCGAGCGGGGCGTCGACGGCGAAGCCGTGGTTGTGCGCGGTGACCTCGACCTTGCCGGTCGTACGGTCCTGCACCGGCTGGTTGATGCCGCGGTGGCCGTACTTCAGCTTGAAGGTGCCGAAGCCGAGCGCGCGGCCCAGGATCTGGTTGCCGAAGCAGATGCCGAACAGCGGGGTGTCGCGCTCCAGGACGCCCCGCATCACGGAGACGGGGTGGTCGGCGGTGGACGGGTCGCCGGGGCCGTTGGAGAAGAACACGCCGTCCGGGTTGACGGCGTAGACGTCCTCGACGGTGGCCGTGGCGGGCAGGACGTGCACCTCGATGCCGCGCTCGGCCATGCGGTGCGGGGTCATGCCCTTGATGCCGAGGTCGACGGCGGCGACGGTGAACTTCTTCTCGCCGATCGCCGGGACGACGTACGCCTCGGTGGTGGCGACCTCGGCGGAGAGGTCGGCGCCGGTCATCTCGGGGGCTTCCTGGACGCGGGCCAGCAGTGCGGCGTCGTCCCGGATCGCGTCGCCGCTGAAGATGCCGACGCGCATGGCGCCGCGCTCGCGCAGGTGGCGGGTGAGGGCGCGGGTGTCGATGCCGGAGATGCCGACGACGCCCTGGGCGGCCAGCTCCTGGTCCAGCGAGCGCGTGGAACGCCAGTTGGAGGGCACGCGCGCGGGGTCGCGCACGACGTAGCCGGAGACCCAGATCTTCTTGGACTCCATGTCCTCGTCGTTGACGCCGGTGTTGCCCACGTGCGGGGCGGTCATCACGACCACCTGGCGGTGGTACGACGGGTCGGTGAGGGTCTCCTGGTAGCCGGTCATGCCGGTGGAGAACACGGCTTCGCCGAACGTGGCCCCCACGGCCCCGTAGGCACGGCCGCGGAAGGTCCGGCCGTCCTCCAGGACGAGTACGGCGGGAGCCTTGCCGGCTCCCCGGGTGGAGGTCGTCATCGCGCGCCTTCCGTTTCCGTCTTGTTGATCATGTCGTTCAGTGTTTCGACCCACTCGTTGTGCTCGGCCGCGTGGTCGGAGCGGAAGCCGGAGTCGATCATCTTGTCGCCGTGCGCCCAGGTCACCACGAGCAGTCCGCCCTCGGTGAGCACCTTGCCGGCGATGCCCTTGTCGAGCCGGGCCTCGCGCAGGGCGGCTACGGGGACGAAGAAGTCGCTCGCGCCGGGGCGTACGACGTCCAGTCCCGCGTCCGTCAGTGTCAGCTCGACCCGGCTGCGGGTGCCCAGGCCGTGCGCCACGATGCGGTCCAGCCAGTGCCCGGCGGTGGTGGAGCCGTGGTAGCGGCCGCTCATCGTCAGTCTCGCCCCGCCGGGCGAGTCGGGCGCGGTGGGCAGTTCCGGCAGGTCGCCCTGGAGGGTGCCGCGCCACTTCCAGCCCTCGCGCATCAGCCAGTAGACGAGCGCGACGAACAGTCCGAGGCCGACGACCCAGCCGACGCGGGCGGCCCAGTCGGTCACTTCCGCCGATTCCTTCTCGGCGGCCAGCAGGATTACAGGTGTCACGTGAGCTTCCCGTCGACGAGCGTGGCCTTGCCCCGCAGCCACGTGTGCGTCACACGGCCCGGCAGCTCGCGGCCCTCGTACGGGGTGTTGCGGCTGCGCGAGGCGAAGCCCGCGGGGTCCACCTGGCCACGGTATGCCGTGTCGACGAGGGTGAGGTTGGCGGGCTCACCAGCCGAGACGGGACGGCCGTGCCCGGTGGCCTGTCCGATCTGCGCGGGCTTGAAGGACATGCGGTCGGCGACGCCGGCCCAGTCCAGCAGGCCCGTGTCCACCATGGTCTCCTGGACCACCGACAGCGCGGTCTCCAGGCCGACCATGCCCATGGCGGCGGCGGCCCACTCGCAGTCCTTGTCCTCGTGCGGGTGCGGGGCGTGGTCGGTGGCGACGATGTCGATCGTGCCCTCGGCGAGCGCCTCGCGCAGGGCCATGACGTCGCGCTCCGTGCGCAGCGGCGGGTTGACCTTGTAGACCGGGTTGTAGGACCGGACCAGCTCGTCGGTGAGGAGCAGGTGGTGCGGGGTGACCTCGGCGGTGACGTCGATGCCGCGGGACTTGGCCCAGCGGACGATCTCGACGCTGCCGGCCGTCGACAGGTGGCAGATGTGGACGCGGGAGCCGACGTGCTCGGCGAGCAGCACGTCCCGCGCGATGACCGACTCCTCGGCGACGGCGGGCCAGCCGCCGAGGCCCAGCTCGGCGGAGACGACGCCCTCGTTCATCTGGGCGCCCTCGGTGAGCCGGGGCTCCTGGGCGTGCTGGGCGACGACGCCGTTGAAGGCCTTCACGTACTCCAGGGCGCGGCGCATGATGACGGCGTCGTGGACACACTTGCCGTCGTCGGAGAAGACGGTGACGCCGGCCGCGGACTCGTGCATGGCGCCCAGCTCGGCGAGCTTGACGCCGTCCAGGCCGACGGTGACGGCGCCGATGGGCTGCACGTCGCAGTAGCCGGACTCCTGACCGAGCCGCCACACCTGCTCGACGACACCGGCCGTGTCGGCGACCGGGAAGGTGTTGGCCATGGCGAACACGTTGGTGTAGCCGCCGCTCGCCGCCGCGCGGGTGCCGGTCAGCACGGTCTCGGAGTCCTCGCGGCCGGGCTCGCGCAGGTGGGTGTGCAGGTCGACCAGGCCCGGCAGCAGCACCTTGCCGCCGGCCTCGACGACCTCCGCGCCCTCGGCGCTCAGACCCGTGCCCACCTCGGCGATCGTCGCGCCGTCGATCAGCACGTCCTGCGGTTCGCCGCCCAGCACCTTCGCACCGCGGATCAGGATCTTGCTCATGTTCTTACTTCTCCTCGGTGGGACGGGCGTGGGTGACGGCGGGCTCGGCACCGCCGAGCAGCAGGTAGAGGACGGCCATCCGGACGGAGACGCCGTTGGTGACCTGTTCGACGACGGTGCAGCGGTCGGAGTCGGCGACCTCGGCGGTGATCTCCATGCCGCGGACCATCGGGCCGGGGTGCATCACGATGGCGTGGTCGGGCATCTTCGCCATGCGGTCGCCGTCGAGGCCGTACCGGCGGGAGTACTCGCGCTCGGTGGGGAAGAAGGCGGCGTTCATGCGTTCGCGCTGCACGCGCAGCAGCATCACCGCGTCGGACTTGGTCAGGGTGGAGTCGAGGTCGTAGGAGACCTCGCAGGGCCAGGTCTCGACGCCGACCGGCAACAGGGTGGGCGGGGCGACGAGGGTGACCTCGGCGCCCAGGGTGTGCAGCAGGTCGACGTTGGAGCGGGCGACCCGGCTGTGCAGGATGTCGCCGACGAGGGTGATCCGGCGTCCGTCCAGGTCCTTCCCGAGACCGGTGTCGCGGCCGACCAGGCGGCGGCGCATCGTGAAGGCGTCCAGCAGGGCCTGGGTGGGGTGCTGGTGGGTGCCGTCCCCGGCGTTGACGACGGCCGCGTCGATCCAGCCGGAGGTGGCCAGGCGGTACGGGGCGCCGGAGGCACTGTGCCGGATGACGACGGCGTCGACGCCCATGGCCTCCAGCGTCTGGGCGGTGTCCTTGAGGGACTCGCCCTTGGAGACGCTGGAACCCTTGGCGGTGAAGTTGATGACGTCCGCGGACAGGCGCTTCTCGGCGGCCTCGAAGGAGATCCGGGTCCGGGTGGAGTCCTCGAAGAAGAGGTTGACGACGGTACGGCCGCGCAGGGTCGGCAGTTTCTTGATCGGCCGGTCGGCGACCCGGGCCATCTCCTCGGCGGTGTCGAGGATCAGGATGGCATCGTCGCGGGTGAGGTCGGCGGCCGAGATGAGATGACGCTGCATCTGTGAGGCTCCGTAAGGCGATTCAGCGGAAGAGCGGGATAATTCGGGCGGCCGGGTACGCGTGCGGGCGCACCGAGCGGGCGTACGGCAGGGCTGGACGCGTACGCGGAGTGCTAGGGGTGGGCGCCCGGGGCGGCCGGCTTGGCACCGAGCAGCACGGTGTCGCGACCGTCCTCCTCGGCGAGCTGGACCTTGACCGTCTCCCGCAGCGACGTGGGGAGGTTCTTGCCGACGTAGTCGGCGCGGATGGGCAGTTCGCGGTGGCCGCGGTCGACGAGGACGGCGAGCTGCACCGCGCGCGGGCGGCCGATGTCGTTCAGCGCGTCGAGGGCGGCGCGGATGGTGCGGCCGGAGAAGAGCACGTCGTCGACGAGGACGACCAGGCGGCCGTCGATGCCGTCGCCGGGGATCTCGGTGCGGGCCAGCGCACGCGGCGGGTGCATGCGCAGGTCGTCGCGGTACATGGTGATGTCGAGCGAGCCGACCGGAATCTTGCGCTCGGTGATCTGCTCGAGCTTGTCGGCGAGCCGCCGGGCGAGGAAGACGCCGCGGGTCGGAATGCCGAGGAGCACCACGTCGTCGGCGCCCTTGGCGCGTTCGACGATCTCGTGGGCGATGCGGGTGAGGACCCGCGCGATGTCGGGCCCTTCGAGAACGGGCCGGGCTTCTTGCTGCTTGTCCATAAGAAACGGACCTCCTTCTCCGCCTCACGGGACGGACCTTAAAGGACGTCGGATATGCGCCACCTACGGTATCAGGCTCACAGGGCCGTCCTGCCGACCCCCCGGACACTCCCCCGTCACCCTTTTGCCGCACTCGCGTCACCCGCTCGGCGTAACGGATGGCGGATACCACGGAAGAGTCGGTGCGGACCATTCGGCTTGACGCAGGAGAGTAACGCTGCGTAACCTCACAGTGAGTTACCAGCCGCGCGGTTCGCAACACAGCAGGCCGCGTCGACACCTTGTCCGGGGAGCCATATGTCCAGCGAATACGCCAAACAGCTCGGGGCCAAGCTCCGGGCCATCCGCACCCAGCAGGGCCTTTCCCTCCACGGTGTCGAGGAGAAGTCCCAGGGCCGCTGGAAGGCCGTCGTGGTCGGTTCGTACGAGCGCGGCGACCGCGCCGTGACCGTGCAGCGCCTCGCCGAGCTGGCGGATTTCTACGGCGTTCCCGTGCAGGAGCTGCTTCCCGGCACCACCCCTGGCGGTGCCGCCGAGCCGCCGCCGAAGCTGGTCCTCGACCTGGAGCGGCTGGCCACGGTGCCGGCCGAGAAGGCGGGCCCGCTCCAGCGATACGCCGCCACGATCCAGTCGCAGCGCGGTGACTACAACGGCAAGGTGCTCTCGATCCGCCAGGACGACCTGCGCACACTCGCCGTCATCTACGACCAGTCGCCCTCGGTCCTCACCGAGCAGCTGATCAGCTGGGGTGTGCTGGACGCGGACGCGCGCCGTGCGGTGGCGTCCCACGAGGAGCTCTGAGCCGCAGCCGCCTCAGCAGAAACGTGCCGCCGGGGTGGCCGGAACCATGCGGTTCCGGCCACCCCGGCGGCTTCTTGTGTGCTCGGGCCGTGTGCGCGGGCCTCAGGGCGACACGGGGAGACGTGGGCAGACACGCCGGAGGGCCCGCAGCAGGCGCGCTGCGGGCCCTCCGGCGTGGTTGGGCCTCTCCCGGGGCCTTGGGGGCCTCTCTCAGCTCTCGTCGCGACGCAGCGAGGGCTTGAGGTCCTTGAGCCGGCCGAGCAGGCCGTTGACGAACGCGGGCGACTCGTCCGTGGAGAACTCCTTCGCCAGCTGCACCATCTCGTCCAGGACGACGGCGTCCGGGGTCGCGTCGACCCAGATCAGCTCGTACGCGCCCAGACGCAGGATGTTGCGGTCGACGACCGGCATGCGGTCGAGCGTCCAGCCGACCGAGTACTGGGCGATGAGCTCGTCGATGCGCTTCGCGCGCTCGGCGTAGCCCTCGACCAGCTCCATCGTGTACTCGCTCACCGGCGGCTGCCGGGTGTCGGACCGGGCGTGCCGGACCCAGTCGGCGAGGACCGTCAGGACGTCGGCGCCGCGCTGATCGCCCTCGAAGAGGATCTGGAAGGCGCGCTTGCGGGCCGTGTTGCGGGCAGCCACGGTTAGCTGTTCACCCGGCCGAGGTAGTCGCTCGAGCGGGTGTCGACCTTGATCTTCTCACCGGTGGTGATGAAGAGCGGGACGTTGATCTGGTGACCGGTCTCCAGGATGGCGGGCTTGGTGCCGCCGGTGGAGCGGTCGCCCTGGACGCCCGGCTCGGTCTCCTGGATGGTGAGCTCGACGGCGGCGGGCAGCTCGACGAAGAGCACCTCGCCCTCGTGCTGCGCGACGGTGGCGGAGAAGCCCTCCACCAGGAAGTTGGCGGCGTCGCCGACGGCCTTGCGGTCGACGTGCAGCTGGTCGTAGGTCTCCATGTCCATGAAGACGAAGTAGTCGCCGTCCATGTACGAGAACTGCATGTCACGCTTGTCGACAGTGGCCGTCTCGACCTTGACGCCGGCGTTGAAGGTCTTGTCGACGACCTTGCCGGAAAGCACGTTCTTGAGCTTGGTGCGCACGAAGGCGGGGCCCTTGCCGGGCTTGACGTGCTGGAACTCGACGACGGACCAGAGCTGGCCGCCTTCGAGCTTGAGCACCATGCCGTTCTTGAGGTCGTTCGTGGAAGCCACGGTTGCGGAATCTCCTGGACTGGACTGACGTGGACGACCCCGGTGCGGGCAGGCGCGCAGCGCGAAGGCTAGAGCGCGAGCAGCTCCTTGGTCGTGATGGTGAGTAGCTCGGGTCCGCCGTCCGCCTCGGGGCGTACGACGAGCGTGTCATCGATCCGGACCCCGCCCCGACCCGGGAGGTGGACCCCCGGTTCGACGGTGACCGGCACACAAGCGTCCAGTTTACCCATGGCCGCGGGGGCCAACTGCGGGTCCTCGTCGATTTCGAGTCCGACACCGTGACCGGTGAGCGTCGGAAGGTTCTCCGCGTACCCGGCCGAGTCCAGTGCCTGGCGGGCGGCGCGGTCCACGTCGCGGCAGGCGGCGCCGGGCGCGAGGGCCTCCCGGCCGGCCCGCTGGGCCGAGAATACGAGGTCGTACAGCTCGATCTGCCAGTCGGCCGGCGAGGTGCCGATGACGAAGGTACGGCCGATCTCGCAGCGGTAGCCGCGGTAGGTCGCGCCCAGGCAGACGGAGAGGAAGTCGCCCTCCTCCACGCGCCGGTCGGTGGGCCGGTGACCACGACGCCCCGAGTTCGGGCCCGTGCCGACGGAGGTGGGGAAGGCGGGCCCGTCGGCGCCGTGGTCGACCAGTCGGCGCTCCAGTTCCAGGGCGAGGTGCCGTTCGGTACGGCCGACCAGGATCGACTCCAGGAGTTCACCGAGCGCCTGGTCGGCGATCTCGGCGCCGATGCGCAGGCAGGAGATCTCCTCCTCGTCCTTGACCACCCGAAGCTGCTCGACCGCCTGGCCGAGGTCGGTCAGACGCAGCCGGGGCGCGACCGAGCGCATGGCACGGTGCCGGACCACGGTGAGGTGGTGGTCCTCCGTGGCGAGGGATTCGGTGCCCTGGGCCGCGGCGAGGCCGGTGGCCGCGACGGCCGGGTCGCCGCCGGGTCCGGGCAGCGCGCGCACCGGCAGGGACTCGTCGGCCCGGCCCTCCGCCGACCTGTCGTCCGGCGGGCCGGAGCAGACCAGGAGATCCTCGGTCTCGCCCAGCAGCAGTACGGCGCCGTGCGGGGCCGCGCCCGCGAGATAGCGCACGTTGGCGGGCCGGGAGACGAGCGCCGCCGCGCTGCCGCCCGCGTTGCAGCGTTCTCGTAGGCGCGTCCGGCGGGCCGCGTACACCTCTGACATGAACCGAGCGTATGAGCTGCGCTGCGGTGGCGCCGCTCGGGAGAGGCCGAGTGGGGAGGTGCGTGTGTGTACGCCGGTGCGCCGACCGGGGTGGGGCTTGTCGTTGTGGGCGTCCACCGGCCGGTGGGGGCTTGTCGCGCCCCGCGGCGGAGCCGCGTGTCGATACCGCCCCGCGCCCCCGAGTCGGCACACTCCCCTCTGTTACCAGTTCGGCGGGCTGGCTATCGAGCGGGACAGGACCTCGTCCAGGAGGCGAGCCGTCTCGGGGACGTCGAGCTGGGAGTTGTCGATGATCGGAAGACCCGAGCCGTACCAGCCGGCCATCCGGCCGTGGATGCGGGCGACCTCCTCGTCGGTGAGGCGCCGGTTGCCGCTGCGTTCGGCGTTGCGCTCCAGGACGATGTCCAGGCCCGGCAGGAGGACGACCGGGAGCAGGCCGGGGCCGACGTGCCGCTTCCAGCCGCCGAGGCCGACGACCGGGCGGTCCGGGAAGACCGCGTCGTCGAGGATGCACGAGATGCCGTTGGCGAGGAAGTTGCGTGCGGAGAAGCCGCAGGTGCGGCGGGCGAGGCGGTACTGGGCCTCGCTGTTCTCGTTCCACCCGGTCTGGGGGTCGGCGAAGCCGGAGCGGACCCATTCGCGGACGTCGTCGAGGCTGATGTGCGCGGTGGGGACCCGACGGTGGTCCGCCCAGTACTTGGCGACGCTGGTCTTGCCGGCACCCGCGGGGCCGATGAGCAGCACCGCGAGGGTGGTCGTGGTGGGGTCGGGCGCGGCGGCCGTGGCCGGGGGCACGCTGGGCACGGCCACGGGGCCGCCGGGCGGCAGCGGTACATGGCCGGTGGCGTCGGGCACGGGCGCGACGGGGGCCGCCTGGTGCGGACGCGGAGCCTGGTGCGGACCCGGGGCCGGCGCCTGCTGGGGAGCCGCGGCGGGCGGGACCTGCTGCGGCGCCACGGGGGGCGGGGCCTGCACGGGATATCCCGGCGCAGGCGGAGGAACGGGGGCGGAACCCTGGTGGGGGCCCGGGTGGTGTGCGGCCGGGGACCAGCCGACGGCCGGTCCGTGCCCCGGCTGATGGGGCGGCGGCAGCGGAGAACCCACTGCGTGCTGCATCCGGTGCCACTCCGTCTCGTACAGGCGATGGGCGCTGACAGCGGGACGGGGCCCGCTTGCTACCGAACGGTACCGCCCCCGGCCGTCGTTTGGTGAACGGTCGGGGGCGGTCCGAAGTGCCCGTCTCGCAAGGCGAATCGGACGGAAGGTACGCCGGGGTACTACTCGCCCACCTCGCCGTAGGCGGCGAGGAGGACGGCCGGGTCGGGGCCCTCCAGGACGGTGGGCTTGGCGAGACCGTCGAGGACGATGAAGCGCAGCAGGTCGCCGCGGGACTTCTTGTCGACCTTCATGTTCTCGACCAGCTTGGGCCACTGGTCGTGGCGGTAGTGCAGCGGCAGGCCGACGGCTTCGAGGATGCTGCGGTGGCGGTCGGCGGTGGCGTCGTCCAGGCGGCCCGCGAGGCGGCCCAGTTCGGCGGCGAAGTGCATGCCGACGGAGACCGCGGCGCCGTGGCGCCACTTGTAGCGCTCGTTCTTCTCGATGGCGTGGCCGAGGGTGTGGCCGTAGTTGAGGATCTCCCGCAAACCCGCCTCCTTCAGGTCGGAGGAGACGACCTCCGCCTTGACCCTGATCGAACGCACGATCAGCTCGGAGGTGTGCGGTCCGGCCGGGGTGCGCGCGGCCTGGGGGTCGGACTCGATCAGGTCCAGGATCACCGGGTCGGCGATGAAGCCGGCCTTGATGACCTCGGCGAGCCCGGAGACGTAGTCGTTGACCGGGAGGGAGTCCAGCGCGGCCAGGTCGCACAGGACACCGGCCGGCGGGTGGAAGGCGCCGACGAGGTTCTTGCCCTCGGCGGTGTTGATGCCGGTCTTGCCGCCGACGGCCGCGTCCACCATGGCCAGCACGGTGGTGGGGACGGCGATCCAGCGCACGCCGCGCAGCCAGGTCGCGGCCACGAAGCCCGCCAGGTCGGTGCTGGCACCGCCGCCCACCCCGACGATGACGTCGGTGCGGGTGAAGCCGGACTGGCCGAGCGCCTTCCAGCAGTAGGCGGCGACCTCGGCGGTCTTCGCCTCCTCGGCGTTGGGCACCTGGATGGCGATCGCCTCGTAGCCCTGCCCGGCGAGGTCGGCGCGCAGGGCGTCGCCGGTCTCGGCGAGGGCCTCGGGGTGGATCACCGCGACCTTCTTGGCCCTCGGGCCGATCAGAGCACCGAGTTCACCCAGGAGCTGACGGCCCACCAGGACCTCGTAGGGGTCGGATCCCGCGGTGCCGCCGACCTGGATCCGGGTGACTGCCTCGCTCATGCTTCTTTCAACTCCAGTGCGTCGATGGCGGCTCGGGTGACTTCTTCCGGCGTACGCCCATCGGTGGCCACGACGACCGTGGCGACCTCCTCGTACAGGTGGCGGCGGGCCTCCATCAGCTCGCGCCACTGTCTGCGCGGGTTGACCGCCAGCAGCGGCCGCGCGGCGTTCAGGCCGGTGCGTTTGACGGCCTCCTCGACGTCCATCGAGAGGTAGACGACGCGCTGCCCGGCGAGCAGGCCGCGGGTGTCCGCGTCCAGGATCGCGCCGCCGCCGAGGGCGAGGACGCCGTCGTGCTCGGCGAGCGCCCGGTGCACGGTCTGCTTCTCCAGGGCCCGGAAGGCCGCCTCGCCCTCGTCGACGAAGATGTCGGCGACGGTGCGCCCCTGCCCGGTGACGATGTCCTCGTCCGTGTCCCGGTAGCCGACGCCGAGCCGGTCGGCCAGCAGCTGTCCGACGGTGGACTTGCCGACGCCCATCGGGCCGACGAGGACGATCAGCGGGGCCCCGGTCACCGGATGGCCAGGTTGTCGAGGTACGAGGTGACGTTGCGGCGGGTCTCGGCCACGCTGTCGCCGCCGAACTTCTCCGCCACCGCGTCCGCCAGGACCAGGGCGACCATCGCCTCGGCGACGATGCCGGCGGCGGGCACGGCACACACGTCGGAGCGCTGGTGGTGGGCCTGCGCGGCCTCGCCGGTGGCGACGTCCACGGTCTGCAGCGCCCGCGGCACGGTCGCGATCGGCTTCATGGCCGCCTTCACGCGCAGCAGCTCGCCGGTGGTGAGACCGCCCTCGGTGCCGCCGGAGCGGCCGGACGCCCGCTTGATGCCGTCGGGGCCGGTGAGGATCTCGTCGTGTGCCTGGGAACCGGGCACCCGGGCCAGTCCGAAGCCGTCGCCGACCTCGACGCCCTTGATGGCCTGGATGCCCATGAGGGCGGCGGCCAGCCGGGCGTCCAGCCGGCGGTCCCAGTGCACGTGCGAGCCGAGCCCGACCGGGACGTGGTAGGCCAGCACCTCGACCACGCCGCCGAGGGTGTCGCCGTCCTTGTGCGCCTGGTCGATCTCGGCGACCATCGCCTTCGAGGCGTCCGCGTCCAGGCAGCGCACCGGGTCGGCGTCCAGCTTCTCCACGTCCGCCGGCGTCGGGTACACGCCGTAGGGAGCCTTGGCGGCGGCCAGCTCGACGACGTGGCTGACGACCTCGATGCCGGCCGTCTCCTTCAGGTACGACCGCGCCACCGCGCCCAGCGCCACCCGGGCGGCGGTCTCCCGCGCGGAGGCGCGCTCCAGGATCGGCCGGGCCTCGTCGAAGCCGTACTTCTGCATGCCCGCGAGGTCGGCGTGGCCGGGGCGGGGGCGGGTCAGCGGGGCGTTGCGCGCCAGACCGGCCAGCACCTCCGGGTCCACCGGGTCGGCGGACATGACCTGCTCCCACTTGGGCCACTCGGTGTTGCCGACCATGACCGCGACCGGGGAACCGAGGGTGAGCCCGTGCCGGACGCCGCCGAGGAAGGTGACCTCGTCCCGCTCGAACTTCATCCGCGCGCCGCGACCGTAGCCGAGCCGCCGCCTCGCCAGGTGGTCCGCGACCATGTCCGTGGTGATCGGCACGCCGGCGGGCAGACCCTCCAGCGTCGCGACGAGTGCGGGACCGTGGGACTCCCCCGCGGTCAGCCAGCGCAACCTGCTCAACGGTGCTCCTCAGTGCTCGCGCCCCGGTTATGCCCTGCGTACGCGTCTTCTCCGCGTACGGCGACGGCGTGTCCGGGTGCGCGGGCCCCGGTCCGCCACCTCCGATCCTCCCACGTCCAGTCGCCCGGCCCGGCCGCCGGTCCATCTGGCGGACGGGTGCGCGGACGCCAAACGTCGCCGCGGGCACGCACGAGGGCCGGAGGGACGCTAACGGTCCGCGAGGGCGCGCTCTCCCGCGCGGCGCATGGCGGCGAGCGGGGCCGGGGCGCGGCCCGTCATCTGCTCGACCTGCAGCACCGCCTGGTGGAGCAGCAGGTCGAGTCCGCTGACGACGGCTCCGCCGTACGCCGACCAGCGGGCGGCGAGAGCGGTCGGCCACGGGTCGTAGAGCACGTCGAAGAGGGTCGCGGGCATCTCGGGGACGGCCGCGGCGAGGGCGTCGGTGGTGCCGGCCGGCGTGGTGGCCACCACCAGCGGGGCGCGCAGCGCCTCCTCGGCGTCCGCCCAGTCGGCGATGCGTACGGCGACGTCCAGCCGCTCGGCCCAGCCCCGCATCTCGGCGGCGCGCGCCTCGCTGCGTACGTAGACGGCGACCTCGCCGGTGCAGATCCGGGCCAGCGCGGCCAGCGCGGAGGAGGCGGTGGCGCCGGCGCCGAGGACCGCCGCGGTCTCGACCTTCTCGATGCCGTGTTCGCGCAGGGCGGCGACGATGCCGGGGATGTCGGTGTTGTCGCCGGTCCTCCGGCCGTCCTCGGTGAGGACCACGGTGTTCACCGCGTCCACGGAGGCCGCGGTCTCGGTGATCTCGTCGAGCAGCGGGATGACCGCCCGTTTGAGCGGCATGGTCAGCGACAGCCCCGCCCAGTCGGGGCCCAGCTGCTCGAAGAAGCCCGGCAGCGCCTCCTCGTCGACGTCGAAACGGTCGTACGTCCAGCTCGCGAGACCCAGCTCGGCGTAGGCGGCGCGGTGCAGTGCCGGGGAGAGGGAGTGGGCGATCGGGGAGCCGAGTACGGCTGCTCGGCGATGGTCAGTTGCCCGAGCTGGCATCGAACTTTTCCTTCAGCTTCAGGAACTCATCGTGCGTCTTGGCGAATTCGGTCTTGCTCACGCCGTCGGTCGCCACGAAGTACATCCAGCCGTCGTTCGTGGGTGCGAGCGCCGCCTGCAGTGCCTCTGCGCCGGGGTTGCCGATGGGTCCGGGCGGCAGGCCCTTGTTGGTGTAGGTGTTGTACGGGTCCGGGTTGCTGTTGATCTCGGACTCGCTGATGCGGATCTTGCTCTGGCCCTTCAGGTAGTTGAAGGTCGAGTCGAACTGGAGCTCCTGGTTGGTCTCCGTGTTGGTGGGCTTGAGCCGGTTGTAGATGACCTCGGACATCCTGCGGAAGTCGTCGTGGGTCTTGCCCTCCGCCTGCACCAGGCTCGCCACGGTGAGCAGCTGCCATGGCCCGTCGAGGCCGAGGCCTTCCGCCTTCTCCGCGAGTCCGATCTTCTCGTACTGCTCGGTCGCCCGCGCCACCATCTGCTTCAGCACGTCCTCGGGCTTCTGCCCCTTGGTCGCCGAGTAGCTGGACGGGTAGAGGAATCCTTCCAGCGGGTCCTTCACGTTCTTGTGGTTCATCGCCCAGTCGGGCAGGCCGAGACTCTTCCACTCGGTCTTGGCGACGCCGGCCGTGGTGCCCTCGTCCACCCCGAGCCGCTTGTCGATCATCTTGTAGACGTCGACGTTGCGCTTGCCCTCGGCGATGATCAGGTTGCTGCGGCTCTTGGGGTTGAGCAGGAGTTCGACCGCGCTCTCGGCCGACATCTCCTTCTGCAGCGTGTACGCGCCGTCCTGGATGCTCTTGCCGCGGGGGTTGCTCTGCTGGGCGGCGATGAAGGCGTCGACGCTCTTCACCACGCCCTTCCGCTTCAGCTCCTGGCCGATGGTCGAGCCGCCCGCGCCCTTGGGGATGGAGACGGTCACCTGCTCGCCGTTGCCGTCGCCCGCGTAGTCCGGGGCGGCGCCGAAACGATCCTGGTAGAACTGGTAGCCGAAATAACCGACTCCTGCCACGCCGCCGCCGAGCACCAGGCAGACCACGAGGCACGCGACTCCGTTGCGGCCCTTCTTGGGCTTGCCGCCCCGGCCGCCCCTCCGGTCACCGCGGCCGCGACCGCCGGAGTCGTCGTCCTCTCCGTCCACGTCCCCGCCCGCGAAGAAGGCGTGCTCGCCCTCGTCGGGACCGGGGTCCCAGTCGGTGCGCTCGAGATCGGGCTCGGTGCGCCGGCGCGCGGGCGGTTCCGGCGGCGGGTACGCCTCCGGGGTGCCGTAGAAGTCCGGCTGCTCCGCGCCATAGGCGGCGGACTGCTGGCCGTAGGGGTCCGACGGGTCGGCGGGGTACTGCGCGTGGGGATGCGCGCCGGTGCCCCAGCCGCCGTTGTCGTAACTCTGCTGGGGCTGTGCCTGAGGGGCGTACTGCTGCTGGTCGTACCGCTGCTGACCGTACTGGTCGTACTGCGGCTCTGGGTGCTGCTGACCGTACTGGTCGTACTGCGGCTGCTGACCGTACGCGGACTGGCCGCCGTCGCCCCAGTCGCCGTACTGCTGCTGCGACTGCTGCTGCTCCGGATACTGCTGTGGCTGGCCGCCGTAGGGGGACTGCTGACCCGTGTGGGCCTGCTGTCCGCCCCATCCGCCGTCCCCGTACAACGGGTCCTCCGGATGCCACGGTTCGGAGCCTGGGCCCCGGCCATACTCAGTCATCGATCCCCTAGAGCCGCGAGGCGACGGGATGTGCCCGACCTCGCATGTAGGGCCGGCTTCCGTTCCACCTCTTGCTGTGCGGTGGCTGTTCGAATGCCTCCGCATCGCGCGGAACGTTACCGTATCGCGATCAGATGACCACTTCGACGCCCTCGCCGGGCGCTCTGCCTGACACCCGTTCGGATTCCAGTGCCTGCTGGAGGATGATCACAGCGGCGGCCTGGTCGATGACGGACCGGCCCTTCTTGGACTTCACTCCCGAGGCACGCAGTCCCTGACTGGCGGTCACCGTCGTCATCCGCTCGTCGACGAGCCTGACCGGGACCGGCGCGATGCCCTGAGCCAGTTCCCGCGCGAAGCCCCTGACCTTGGCCGCGGCCGGGCCCTCGCCCCCCTTGAGGGAGCGTGGGAGACCGACGACGACCTCGATCGGCTCGTACTCCTCGACCAGCCCGCGCAGCCGCCGGTGCGCCGCCGGGACGTCGCGGCCGGGGACGGTCTCCACCGGGGTGGCCAGGATTCCGTCGGGGTCGCAGGAGGCGACCCCGATACGGGCGTCCCCGACGTCGATCGCCAGACGGCGACCCCGGCGCATGACCGGGCCGTCCGTACGATCATCCGTCCGGCGGTCCGCCCGTTGGTCCATCCGGCCGTCGTCCCTCCGGCCGCTCGCGGCGTCGCTCACTTGGCGCTGTCCGCCACGAGGCGCTCGACGGCGTCGACGGCGTCACCGATGGCGGCCGGGTTCTGGCCGCCGCCCTGGGCGACGTCCGGCTTGCCGCCACCGCCGCCGCCGAGGGTCTTGGCGGCGGTGCGCACCAGGTCACCGGCCTTGAGACCGCGCTCGCGGGCGGCGTCGTTGGTGGCGATGACGGTGAGGGGCTTGCCGTTGACGGTGGTGAACAGGGCGACGACGACGGCCCGGCCGCCCTGGATACGGCCGCGCACGTCGAGGACCAGCTTGCGCAGGTCGTCGGCGGTGGTGCCGTCCGGGACCTGCCCGGTCACCAGGGCCACGCCGTGCACGTCCTTGGCGGAGTCGGCGAGCGAGCCGGCGGCCTGGAGGACCTTCTCGGCGCGGAACTTCTCGATCTCCTTCTCGGCGTCCTTGAGCTTGCCGAGCATCGCGGAGACCTTCTCCGGGAGCTCCTCCGGGCGGCCCTTGATCAGCTCCTGGAGCTGGGCGACGACCGTGTGCTCACGGGCGAGGAAGTTGTAGGCGTCCACGCCGACCAAGGCCTCGATTCGGCGCACGCCGGAGCCGATGGACGACTCACCGAGCAGCTTGACCAGGCCGAGCTGGGCGGTGTTGTGCACGTGGGTGCCGCCGCACAGCTCCTTGGAGAAGTCGCCGATGGTCACGACGCGCACCCGCTCGCCGTACTTCTCGCCGAACTCGGCGATGGCGCCCTGCTTCTTGGCCTCGTCGATGCCCATGACGTCGGCGCGCACGTCGAGGTCGCGGGCGAGCACCTCGTTGATCTTCTGCTCGACGTCGGTCATCACGGCCGTCGGAACGGCGGACGGCGAGCCGAAGTCGAAGCGGAAGCGGCCGGGCTGGTTCTCGGAGCCGGCCTGGGCGGCCGTCGGGCCGAGGGCGTCGCGCAGGGCCTGGTGGGTGAGGTGGGTGGCCGAGTGGGCGCGGGCGATGGCCTTGCGGCGGCGGTCGTCGATGGAGGCCTGGGCCTTGGCGCCGACGGTGACCTCGCCGACCTGGACGACGCCCTTGTGGACGTACACCCCGGGGACCGGCTTCTGGCAGTCGCGGACCTCGATGACGGCACCCGTGTCGACCTTGATCCGGCCGGTGTCGCCGATCTGGCCGCCGCCCTCGGCGTAGAACGGGGTGCGGTCGAGGACGATCTCGACCTCGTCGCCCTCGGTGGCGGCCGGGGAGGAGGCGCCGTCGACGAGGATGCCGACGATTCGGGACTCGCTCTCGGTGTCGCTGTAGCCGACGAAGTCGGTGGCACCGGCCTGGTCGGCGATCTCGCGGTAGGCGCCGGTGCCGGCGTGGCCGGTCTTCTTGGCCTGGGCGTCGGCCTTGGCGCGCTCCCGCTGCTCCTTCATGAGGCGTCGGAACCCGTCCTCGTCCACGGAGAGCCCCTGCTCGGCGGCCATCTCCAGGGTGAGGTCGATCGGGAAGCCCCAGGTGTCGTGGAGCAGGAAGGCCTTGTCGCCGGCGAGGACGGCACCACCGGCGGCCTTGGTGTCACTGACGGCGGTGTCGAGGATGTTGGTGCCGGCCTTCAGCGTCTTCAGGAAGGCGTTCTCCTCGGCGAGGGCGACCTTCTCGATCCGCTCGCGGTCGGTGATCAGTTCGGGGTACTGCTGCCCCATCATCTCGATCACGACGTCGATCAGGTCCTTGACGACCGGACCGGTGGCGCCGAGCAGCCGCATGTTGCGGATGGCACGGCGCATGATGCGGCGCAGCACGTAGCCGCGGCCCTCGTTGCCGGGGGTGACGCCGTCGCCGATGAGCATCACGGAGGTGCGCATGTGGTCGGTGACCACGCGCAGGGAGACGTCGGAGGCGTGGGCGTCGCCGTAGGCCACGCCGGTCAGGTCGGTGGCCTTCTTGATGACGGCCATGGAGGTGTCGATCTCGTACATGTTCTGCACGCCCTGCAGAATCATGGCGAGCCGCTCCAGGCCGAGGCCCGTGTCGATGTTCTGGCTCGGCAGGTCCCCGAGGATCTCGAAGTCCTCCTTGCCGATGCCCTCGCCCCGCTCGTACTGCATGAAGACGAGGTTCCAGATCTCCACGTACCGCTCGTCGTTGACGGCGGGGCCGCCCTCGACGCCGAACTCGGGGCCGCGGTCGTAGTTGATCTCGGAGCACGGTCCGCAGGGGCCGGGGACGCCCATGGACCAGTAGTTGTCCTTCTTGCCGAGGCGCTGGATGCGCTCGGAGGGGACGCCGACGACGTCGTGCCAGATGCGCTCGGCCTCGTCGTCGTCCTTGTAGACGGTGATCCACAGGCGCTCGGGGCCGAGGCCGTAACCGCCCTTGTCCTGGGGGCTGGTGAGCAGCTCCCAGGCGTACTTGATGGCGCCTTCCTTGAAGTAGTCGCCGAAGGAGAAGTTGCCGCACATCTGGAAGAACGTGCCGTGCCGCGTGGTCTTGCCGACCTCTTCGATGTCCGGCGTGCGCACGCACTTCTGCACGCTGGTGGCGCGGTCGAAGGGCGGCTTGACCTCACCCAGGAAGTAGGGCTTGAAGGGCACCATGCCGGCCGGGACCAGCAGCAGAGTCGGGTCGTCCGCGATGAGCGACGCCGAAGGGACGACGGTGTGACCGCGCTCCTCGAAGAAGCTCAACCAGCGGCGACGAATCTCGGCCGACTCCATCAGTGGTCCTCATTCCGGTTGTACGAGTACGTCGCCCTGACGTCGACGACGGACTTCGGGTTGTCGCGGTTCTCGATGGCGTTGTGACGCCGGGGTTCGGGGAGTTCACGGTCGACGGGGGCGTTCAGCCCGAGCGCGTCGTCCAGTTCGGCCTCCCGCTGGGCCATGTTCTCGCGGACGTCGAGTGCGAAGCCCACCGCGCGGTCCTTGAGCCGGGTGCCCGCGTCGAGCGCCTTGTTCGCCGCGGTCGCGGCGAGGCTGTCGGGGGTCAGCTGCTTGAGCTTCCGGTTGACCTTGGTGGTGGCCCACACGCCGGCGGCGACGCCGGTGCCGAACCAGAACGTACGGCGGAACATCGCTGGATCAGTCCTTCTTCCGCTTCGTCCGCCGCGCCACCGGGATCGTACGGCCGACGATCACGGTGCGCCGCGGCTCCTTGGCCGGGCCCGCGGGCACGCCCTCCTTGCGACCGCCGAGTGCCCGGCGCACGCCGTACCCGAACGCGGCGACCTTGACCAGAGGGCCGCCGAAGGTGGAGGCCACGGTGGTGGACAGCGCGGAGGCGTTCGACGTGACCTCCTGGACGTCCGAGGCGATCGCGTCGACCCGGTCGATCTGGGTCTGCGCGGAGCGCACCGCCGAAGAGGCGTCGGACAGCAGCGGCACGGCCTGTTCGGTCACGTCCGCCACGAGCTTGGTGGTCGCCCTGAGCGTCTGGGCCAGCCTCGCCAGTGCGACGGCGAGGAAGGAGACCAGGATCGCCCAGAAGACGGCCACCAGGATCCCGGCCACCTCGCCACCGGACACTGTGTGCACCCGCTCCCTGAAAGACGTACCTGAACATCGGGAAAGTCGTTCACCGAGCCTATCGCGCCGGGCGCGGGGCTCCGTACCGGATTACCGGCCGCGCGCGGCGCAGCGCGGTGGAATCGCGAGAAGCGATTGTACGGAGTGAATTCGGTTCAGTACGCTCCGTGTTTTATGCGAGACCATCGGCGCGACGGCATCCCGCACGGCAATCTACCGCTGGAACTCGACACGTTCGTGGGGAGAGCGACGGAGCTCGCGGAGCTGGTCGGGGCACTGGGCTCCGGGCGGCTGGTGACCGTGACCGGGGCCGGCGGGGTCGGGAAGTCGCGTCTGGCGGCGCGGGCGGCCGCGCGGTGCGCGCCCCGGGACGGGGTGTGGCGGGTGGAGCTGGCGCCGGTGCGCGACGAGGAGTTCGTCGACTACGCGGTCGTGGAGGCGCTGGGCCTGACCGACCACACGACCCGGCTGCCGCGCGAGACGCTGCTCGCGCACCTCGCCGAGCGGGAGTCGCTCCTGGTTCTCGACGGGGTCGAGCACCTGGTGGACGCCTGTGCCGCACTGACGACCGACCTGCTGGGCCGCGCTCCGGGGCTGCGGGTGCTGGCGGTGGGGCGCAGGCCGCTGGGCGTGGCCGGGGAACGGCGCTTCCCGCTGGCGCCGTTGAGCCCGGAGGAGGCGGTGGAGCTGCTGACGGTCCGGGCGGGGCAGCGGCACCTGACGTACGGGCACGACGCCGGCGACGAGGAGGAATCCGGGGAGGTACGCGAACTGTGCCGGCGCCTGGACGGGATCCCGCTGGCGATCGAACTGGCGGCGGGGCGCCTGGACGCGCTGTCGCCGGGGCAGGTGCTGCAACGGCTGGACGACCGCTTCCGCCTGCTGACCGGCGGGGACCGCACCTCGCTGCCCCGGCACCGCACGCTGCGCACGGCGATCGGCTGGAGCCACGAGCTGTGCACGCCGGCGGAGCGGCTGCTGTGGGCGCGGCTCTCGGTGTTCGCCGGGCCGTTCGACCTGGAGGCCGTCGAGTACGTGTGCAGCGGCGAGGGGCTGCCCGCCGACGACGTCCTCGACGTGCTCTCCGCGCTGCTCGCGCAGTCCGTGCTGACCCGCGAGGAGGCGCCGGCCGGGGCGCGCTACCGGATGCTCGACACGGTGCGGACGTACGGCGCCGACTGGCTGGAGGCGACGGGTGACGCGACGCGGCTGCGGCGGCGGCACCGGGACTGGTACATGGGCCTGGCGACCTGGTGCGAGCTGGAGTGGTTCTCGCCGCGCCAGCGCGAGGTCGCCGCGCGGGTGGACGCGGAACTGCCGAATCTGCGCAGCGCCCTGGAGCACTGCCTGACCGAGCCGGACGAGGCTCACCTGGGTCAGTACCTGGCGGGCGCGCTGTGGTTCCACTGGGTCGGCTGCGGACGGCTGTCGGAGGGGCGGCGCTGGCTGGAGCAGGCGGTGCGGCTGGACGTGGAGGGGACGGCGGGCGAGCAGTCCCGGCTGAAGGCGCTGTGGGTGCTCGGCTACGTGGCGATCCTGCAGGGCGACACGGTGCCCGCGCTGGCGGCGCTCCAGGAGTGCCGGGAGGAGGCCGAGCGGTCGGCGAACCCGACGGCGATGGCCTACGCGGAGCACCGGACCGGATGCCTGGCCCTGGTCACGGACGACATGCCGCGTGCGGAGACGCTGCTGCGCTCCGCGCTGCGGCGGTACCGGGAGATCGGCGAACTCAACAGCAACGTCCTGATGGGCCAGGTGGAGCTGGCGATGACCCGGGCGTTCCAGGGCGATCTGCCGGAAGCGGTGCGCTTGTGCGAGGACGTGCGCCAGGTGTGCGAGGACCACGGCGAGCGCTGGACCCGGGGCTACGCCCTGTACGTGCTGGCCTACGCGGCGTGGAGCGACGGCGAACCGGGGCGGGCCCGCGAGTTGCTGACCGACTGCCTGGCCGGTGCGCACCGTTTCCGGGACCAGCTCGGCTCGGTGCTGGCGGTGGAACTGCTGGCCCTGGTCACCGTGGCGGACGGCGACGCGGCGGAGGCCGCGGTGCTTCAGGGCGCGGCGGGGCGGATGTGGCCGTCGGTGGGACTGCCGCTGTTCGGCTCGGCGCACTACAACGCGCCGCACGAGCTGTGCGAGGCGGCGGCCCGGGAGCAGCTGGGCGACGAGCGGTACGAGGAGTGCGTGCGGCACGGGGCGCGGCTCGGCCGCCGGGAGGCGGTGTCGCGGGCGCTGCGGCGGCCCGGGGCGCCGGCCTCGCTGCCGGCGCCGCGTGGGAGCGGGCGGCGGGCCACGGCGGGCGCGCGGACGGCGAAGCCCGCCGCCTCGCCCGCCCGGAAGGGCGGGGAGACGGCGGGCTGAGGTACCGCTGGTGGTACTGCGGCCTGCTCGTTCAGCGTTTTCGCTGGATCAGCGGGCGTAGTACTCGACGACGAGCTGCTCGTCGCAGATCACCGGGATCTCCTTGCGGTTCGGCTCACGGTCCAGGCGGAACGCCAGGGCCTTGAGGTTCACCTGGAGGTAGCGCGGGGTCTCGCCGTCGGGGGCGAAGCCACCCTCACGGGCGATCGTGAAGAGCGTCTTCTCCTTGGAGCGCTCGCGCACCTGCACGACGTCGTCCGGGCGGACACGGAAGGACGGCTTGTCGACCTTCTGACCGTTGACCTGGATGTGGCCGTGGACGACCATCTGGCGGGCCTGGTAGATCGTGCGGGCGATACCCGAACGCAGGACCAGCGCGTCGAGGCGGCGCTCCAGCTCGATGACCAGGGCCTCGCCGGTCTTCATGTTGGTCTTGGAGGCACGCTCGTAGGCGCGGACGAGCTGGCGCTCGCTGAGGTCGTACTGCGCGCGCAGACGCTGCTTCTCGAGCAGACGGACCTTGTAGTCCGAGTTCTGCTTGCGGCCGCGGCCGTGCTCGCCCGGCGGGTAGGGGCGGGCCTCGAAGTACTTGACGGCCTTCGGGGTCAGCGCGATGCCGAGGGCACGCGACTTCTTGACCTTGGGACGGGGCTGGTTCGCCACTGTCTGTGTCTCTTTTCTGAGTATCCGGCTTGTCAGGGTTGAGGGAGGTCGCAATCCGCAGCCGGGAAAACCCGCCTGGTCCGCGTGGGACCTGCCGGGCAGCCGCTCCCCTGGTCTGGGCACATACGTGCAGCACGCGAGTGGCCCACCGACCGCTCCCGGAACTCCGGGTGGTGGTGGGCTGCCCGCGACACCGATCGACGGTGCGCGACGCTCCTGGAACCCCGAGGGGTTCCGGCCGGTTGTCCCGTTCTGACTGCGCGGGACTCGGCGCTCCGGGCGATTCTACAGGCTGCTCAGGACCGCTTGCGACCGAGGTGCCCGCGGGTCCACTCCACCGCGTCCGCGTATCTGGCCTCGGCGCCGTGCCGGGTCGGCGTGTAGTACGTCCGGTCCTTCAGTTCGTCCGGGGCGTACTGCTGGGCGGCGATGCCCTCCGGAAGGTCGTGCGGGTACACGTACCCCTGACCGTGTCCGAGTTTGCCCGCGCCCTTGTAGTGGCTGTCGCGCAGGTGCGAGGGGACCGGCCCGGCATGGCCCTTGCGTACGTCGTCCAGGGCGGCGCCGATGGCGGTGGTCGCGGCGTTGGACTTGGGGGCGAGGGCCAGGGCGATGGTGGCGTGGCTGAGGGTGAGGCCGGCCTCGGGGAAGCCGATCATGGCGACGGCCTGGGCGGCGGCGACGGCGATCGGCAGGGCGTTCGGGTCGGCGAGGCCGATGTCCTCGCTGGCGGAGATCATCAGTCGCCGCGCGATGAACCGGGGGTCCTCGCCGGCCTCGATCATCCGGGCCAGGTAGTGCAGGGCGGCGTCCACGTCGGAACCGCGGATGGACTTGATCAGGGCGCTGGCGACGTCGTAGTGCTGGTCGCCGTCGCGGTCGTACTTCACCGCGGCCCGGTCGACGGTCTCCTCCAGCGTCGCCAGGGTGACCTCGGCCTCGCCCTTGTCCAGGGCGGCCCCGGCGGCGGCCTCCAGCGCGGTGAGGGCGCGGCGGGCGTCGCCGCCCGCGATGCGCAGCAGGTGTTCCTCGGTGTCCTCGGGGAGGCCGACGGCCTCCTTCAGGCCGCGCTCGTCGGTCAGGGCCCGGCGGAGCAGGCCCCGGACGTCGTCGTCGGTGAGGGGTTCGAGGGTGAGGAGGAGGGAGCGGGAGAGCAGCGGAGAGATGATCGAGAAGTACGGGTTCTCGGTGGTGGCGGCGATCAGGGTGACCCAGCGGTTCTCCACGGCCGGGAGCAGGGAGTCCTGCTGGGCCTTGCTGAAGCGGTGGATCTCGTCGAGGAAGAGGACGGTCTCCTTGCCGTACCCCCCGACCGCGCGGCGGGCGCCGTCGATGACCGCGCGGACCTCCTTGACGCCCGCGGTGATCGCCGACAGCTCCACGAAGCGCTTGTTGGTGGCCTTGGAGACGACGTACGCCAGGGTGGTCTTGCCGGTGCCCGGCGGGCCCCAGAGGATGACCGAGGAGGGCCCCGCGGGGCCGGAGGCGCCCTCACCGACCAGTCGGCGCAGGGGTGACCCGGGCTTGAGCAGGTGCTGCTGACCGACGACCTCGTCGAGGGTGCGCGGGCGCATCCGCACGGCGAGGGGGCTGCCGGTCGGGTCCTTCTCCTGGCGTTCTTCGGCTGCGGCGGTGAACAGGTCGGGCTCCACGCTCTGAACCCTAAATCACCGCACTGACAACCGGAGGGGCGCGGTGGACCGGCGGCCCGGGTGGGCCGGGGGACCCGGACGGTCAGCTGGTCCAGAAGTCCCACCAGCGGGTCAGGATCATCATGCCGATGATGCCGATGTGCAGTACCGGCAGGACCCAGGTGAACTCGCCGAAGAAGCCCTTGAGCCAGTTCGGCGCGGGCAGGAAGCCCTTGCGGACGTTGAAGGACGTCACGTACCAGAACATGATGATCGTCGCGACCCAGGCCAGGCAGCACCACAGGCACAGCGCGTTGATCCGGTACAGGGACTGGAACTGCAGCCAGGTGCAGAATCCGACGCCGAAGAGCGTGCCCGCGTTGAAGGTGAGCCAGTACCAGCGCGGGAAACGCGCGCGCGCCAGCAGGCTCACGCCGACGCAGACGACGATGCCGTAGGTGACCAGGCCGAGCATCGGGTTGGGGAAGCCGAAGACGGCCGCCTGGTCGCTCTCCATGACGCTGCCGCAGGAGACGACGGGGTTGAGGCTGCACCCGGGGGTGAACGTCGTGCCCGCGACCTTGGCCTCGAGGAGCTTGAACTTGTCGAGCGTGATGACCCAGGCGGCGAGCACTCCGGCCGCGCCCGTGATCACCAGCAGCAGGGCGAAGGCGCGGCTGCCGCCCTCGGCGCGCGGTGTTCCGGCGGTGGCTTCCGGCGCGGGCTCTGCCACGGTGGAGACGTCCTTCACTGTCGTCTTGCTCATCACGCCGATTCCGTCACTTGAGTCGGACCTGCTTCGGGCAGGGCCATTGTGCCGCACGGACCTGTGTGGCCACCGTTCGATGAACATAAGAACGCACCGGTGATCGCACTGGAGCGGCGCGTTCCGGCCGATGTCCGTTCCCCGGGGGCACACGTGCGCGAACACGGGCGCCCCCAGGGGTGACGGGGCGCGCGGACCTGCTAGCCGAGCCTCGACTCCAGCTCCGCGACGATCTCGTTCACGCCGATCGCCGCCTGCTCGCCGGACTCCATGTCCTTGAGCTGGACGACGCCTTCGGCCAGGTCGCGCTCGCCCAGGACCAGGGCGTAGCGCGCACCCGAGCGGTTGGCGGCCTTCATCGCGGCCTTCAGGCCCTTGCCGCCGTAGGAGAAGTCGGCGGCGACGCCGTTCTTGCGCAGCTCGGTGACCTTGGCGAAGAGGATCCGGCGGGCCTCCTCGCCGAGCGGTACCGCGAAGACGGAGGTGACGGACGGGATGTCCAGTTCGATGCCCTCCGCCTCCAGGGCGAGGACGGTGCGGTCGACGCCGAGGGCCCAGCCCACGGACGGCAGGGACGGGCCGCCGATCATCTCGGACAGGCCGTCGTAGCGGCCGCCGCCGCCCACCGCGGACTGGGAGCCCAGCCCGTCGTGGACGAACTCGAAGGTCGTGCGCGTGTAGTAGTCGAGGCCGCGCACCAGCTTCGGGTCGTCCTCGAAGACCACGCCGGCCGCCGTGATCAGCTCGCGCACCTCCTCGTGGTACGCCTTGCAGGCGTCGCACAGGTAGTCGCGCAGCAGCGGGGCGTCGGTCAGCTGCTTCTGCACCTCCGGACGCTTGTCGTCCAGGACGCGCAGCGGGTTGATGTCGGCGCGGCGCAGCGTCTCCTCGTCCAGGTCGAGGCCGCGCAGGAAGGCCTGGAGCGCCGCGCGGTAGACCGGACGGCACTCCTGGTCGCCGAGGGAGTTGAGCAGGATGCGGAAGTCCTGGAGGCCCAGCGAGCGGTACGACTGGTCGGCGAGGATGATCAGTTCGGCGTCCAGCGCCGGGTCCTCGGCGCCGATCGCCTCGGCACCGACCTGGGAGAAGTGGCGGTAACGCCCCTTCTGCGGGCGCTCGTAGCGGTACTGCGAGCCCGAGTACCAGACCTTCACCGGCAGGTTGCCCGCCTTGTGCAGGTTGGCCTCCAGGACCGCGCGCAGCACGGGAGCCGTCGTCTCCGGGCGCAGGGCGAGCCGGTCACCGCCCTTGGTCTCGAAGACGTACATCTCCTTGGTCACGATGTCGGTGGACTCGCCGACACCGCGCGCGAAGAGCTCGACGTTCTCGAAACCGGGCGTCTCGATGTAGCCGTAGCCGGAGTTGCGCAGCGGGGCGGCGATCGCCTCGCGGACCGCCAGGTACTTGGCGGAGTCCGGCGGCAGCAGGTCGTACGTGCCCTTGGGGGCCTTGAAGGTGCTCACGGAAGGTCTCGTCACATTCCTCGTCGGGGAGCCCCGGGGACTCCCTGGCCGGATGCCACCTGCCGCAGGTACGGGTTGGTGGCGCGCTCCTGGCCGATGGTCGTCTGGGGGCCGTGTCCGGACAGCACCACGGTCGAGTCGTCGAGCGGCAGGCACACGCGTGCCAGGGACTCGAGCATGTCGTCCATGGAGCCACCGGGGAAGTCGGTGCGTCCGATGGAGCCGGCGAACAGCAGGTCTCCCGAGAACATGATCGGCGGGATGTCCGCCGCCTCGGGCAGGCCGAAGGTCACCGACCCCTTGGTATGGCCCGGCGCGTGCGCGACGGTCAGTTCCATGCCCGCCAGTTCCAGCTTCGCGCCGTCGGTCAGTTCCTTGACGTCGTCCGGCTCCCCGACGGTCAGCTCGCCCATGAGCGGCATGCCGATGGTGCGGCCGATCCCCTTCTCGGGGTCGCTCATCATGAAGCGGTCGTCGGGGTGGATCCAGGCCGGCACGTCGTGCGCGCCGCACACCGGGACGACCGAGGCCACATGGTCGATGTGGCCGTGGGTGAGGACGACGGCGACGGGCTTGAGCCGATGCTTGGCGAGTGCTTCCTCGACTCCCTGGGCGGCCTGATGGCCGGGGTCGATGATCACGCACTCCTCACCGGCGGCGGGGGCGACGAGATAGCAGTTCGTCCCCCAGGCCCCGGCGGGGAACCCGGCAATGAGCACGATCGTCCTTCGTTTGTGTCGGTACGGGTGGGCTTGCGAACGGGCCGCGCCCATGGTCAGAGCCTACCGGCGGTGCCGTTTCCTCAGCGAACCCATATACGGTACGGGGCTACACGCCCACGGTCGGCTCATCGCATCCACGCGTACCGGTCGGCACACGAAGACGCATGAGGAGAGAACCCGGTGGTCACCCAGGAGCAGCGGCGGCGTCAGCTCGCCCGGGAGAAGTTCTTGCGGCAGCAGCAGCGACGCACCTCCGCGCGGCGCAGGGCGCGCATGCGCAACGCCGCGATCGCGTCGGTGCTCGGCGTGATTCTGATCGGCAGTGTCGCGCTGTACACGACCGGCGTGGTCCTGGGGGACGACGACGGCAAGACGAACGCGAGCGCCGAGGTCACCCCGAGCGCCTCGGCGAGCAGCAAGGCGCCGGACCCGTGCGACAAGCCGGCCGAGGGCAAGGTCAAGACGCAGACCTGGAAGAAGGAACCTGCGATGACCATCGACAAGTCTGCCAAGTACACGATGAAGCTGGCGACGACCTGCGGCGACATAGACATCGCGCTGAAGACCTCGGCGGCGCCGCACACCGTCAACTCGTTCAACTTCCTGGCCGGCAAGGGCTTCTTCGACCACACGCCGTGCCACCGGCTGACCACCAACGGGATCTACGTGCTCCAGTGCGGCGACCCGACGGGCCAGGGCAACGGCGGTCCGGGATACAACATCCCGGACGAGAACCTGAAGGACAAGAGCCTGAAGGAGAACATGTACCCGGCGGGCACGGTGGCGATGGCGAACACGAGCCAACCGAACACCGGCGGCAGCCAGTTCTTCCTCGTGTACCAGAACAGCCCGCTGCCTCCCAGCTACACGCCGTTCGGCACCATCTCGGACGAGGGAATGGCGGTGCTGAAGAAGATCGCCGCAGCGGGCGAGAGCACCGGAGCGGGCGACGGGGCACCCAACGCGACGGTCGTGATCGACAAGGCCACCGTCACGAAATCCTGACCCTCATCAGCGAAAGTTCGGTCGCGCGGGATGCGGACAGGTCACCCGCCGGTCGCCTATGTTGGCCGTGACGAAACTGTGGACGATGCCCGGGGGTAGCGAAGCCCTCCGCAGGCATCATGTGGAGGAGGCGCTGTGAGCAGCGACCCGTGGGGCCGCGTCGATGAGACGGGGACCGTGTACGTGCGTACGGCCGACGGCGAGCAGGTCGTCGGTTCCTGGCAGGCAGGCTCCCCCGAGGAGGCGCTGGCCTACTTCGAACGCAAGTACGAAGGCCTGGTTGTCGAGATCGGCCTCCTCGAAAAGCGGGTGAAGACCACCGACCTGTCGGCGAAGGACGCCCAGACCGCCGTCGACCACCTGCGGGAACAGGTCGACGCGCACCACGCGGTGGGCGACCTGGACGCGCTGCGGGCCCGGCTGGACAAGCTCGTCGCGCTGGTGGAGAAGCGCCGCGAGGAGCGCAAGGCGCAGCGGGCGAAGCAGTCCGACGAGGCGCGCGGCGCCAAGGAGGCGCTGGTCGCCGAGGCCGAAGAGCTGGCGCAGTCCGACCAGTGGCGGGCGGCCGGTGAGCGGCTGCGGTCCCTGGTGGACACCTGGAAGGGCCTGCCGCGCCTGGACCGCAAGTCCGACGACGAGCTGTGGCACCGCTTCTCGCACGCGCGCTCGGCGTTCTCCAAGCGCCGCAAGCAGCACTTCGCGCAGCTGGACGCGCAGCGCGAGGAGGCCCGCCGGATCAAGGAACGGCTGGTCGGCGAGGCCGAGGCGCTGTCGAACTCGACGGACTGGGGACCGACGGCCGCGCGCTACCGCGACCTGATGTCCGAGTGGAAGGCCGCGGGCCGCGCCCAGCGCGAGCACGAGGACGACCTGTGGAACCGCTTCCGCGGCGCCCAGGACGTGTTCTTCGCCGCCCGCAGTTCGGTCTTCGCCGAGCGGGACGCCGAGCAGACGGAGAACCTCAAGCTCAAGGAGGAGCTGGCCGAGGAGGCCGAGAAGCTCCTCCCGGTCACCGACCTGAAGGCGGCCCGGGCCGCGTTCCGCGCGGTGAACGAGCGTTGGGAGGCCATCGGGCATGTACCGCGCGACGCCCGGCCGAAGGTCGAGGGACGGATGCACGCGGTCGAGCGGGCGCTCCAGGAGGCCGAGGAGACCGAGTGGCGCCGGACCAACCCGGAGGCACGCGCGCGTGCCGAGGGTCTGACCGGTCAGCTCCAGGCCGCCGTGGACAAGCTGCGCTCGCAGATCGAGCAGGCTCGCGCCCAGGGCAACAACGCGAAGGCCGACAAGCTCGAGCGTGAGCTGGAGGGCCGGCAGGCGCTGCTGGACCAGGCCGTGAAGGGTCTGCACGAGTTCGGCGGCTGACACCCGCACAGGCAGAGGGGCTCCCGTACACGCCGTACGGGAGCCCCTCTGCCTGTGTGGGTGGCCGCTACGACGGCCTGCGCGCCGACGTCACCCGGTACACGTCGTAGACGCCCTCGACGCCCCGTACGGCCTTCAGGACGTGCCCGAGGTGCTTCGGGTCGCCCATCTCGAAGGTGAAGCGGGAGGTGGCGACGCGGTCGCGGGAGGTCTGGACGGCCGCGGAGAGGATGTTGACGTGCTGGTCGGACAGCACGCGCGTGACGTCCGACAGCAGCCGGGAGCGGTCCAGGGCCTCGACCTGGATGGCGACCAGGAAGACGGAGGACTGGCTGGGGGCCCACTCGACCTCCAGGATGCGCTCGGGCTCCCTGGACAACGAGTCCACGTTCACACAGTCGCTGCGGTGAACGGATACGCCGCTGCCGCGGGTGACGAAGCCGATGATCGGGTCGCCGGGGACGGGCGTGCAGCAGCGGGCCAGCTTGATCCACACGTCCTCGACGCCCTTGACCACGACGCCCGGGTCGGCGTTGGTCCGGCGTTTGCGACCGCGGGCCGGCGGGACCGACTCGTCGATCTCCTCGGTGGCGGCCTCCTCGCCGCCGAGCGCCTGCACCAGCTTCTGCACGATGTTCTGCGCGGAGACATGGCCCTCGCCGATCGCCGCGTACAGCGCGGAGATGTCCGAGTAGCGCATCTCGTGGGCGAGCGTGACCAGGGAGTCGCCGGTCAGGATGCGCTGGATCGGCAGGTTCTGCTTGCGCATCGCGCGGACGATGGAGTCCTTGCCCTGCTCGATCGCCTCGTCGCGGCGCTCCTTGGAGAACCAGGCGCGGATCTTGTTGCGGGCGCGCGGCGACTTGACGAAGCCGAGCCAGTCACGGGAGGGACCCGCGCCGGCCGCCTTGGAGGTGAACACCTCCACCAGGTCGCCGTTGTCCAGGGTGGACTCCAGCGGGACGAGCCGGCCGTTGACCCGTGCCCCTATGGTGCGGTGGCCGACCTCGGTGTGCACCGCGTACGCGAAGTCGACGGGAGTGGCACTCGCGGGCAGCGCTATGACGTCGCCCTTGGGGGTGAAGACGAAGACCTCGTTGCGGGAGAGGTCGAAGCGCAGGGACTCCAGGAACTCGCCGGGGTCCTCGGTCTCCTTCTGCCAGTCGAGGAGCTGGCGCAGCCACGCCATGTCGTTGAGGTGGTCGTCCTTGCCCTTGCCGGACGACTTCGGCGCGTCGGTGCGGACCTTGGAGGCGCCGGCGACGGCCTCCTGCTTGTACTTCCAGTGCGCGGCGATGCCGTACTCGGCGCGGCGGTGCATGTCGAAGGTGCGGATCTGCAGCTCGACCGGCTTGCCGTTGGGTCCGATGACCGTCGTGTGCAGCGACTGGTACATGTTGAACTTGGGCATCGCGATGTAGTCCTTGAACCGGCCGGGGACCGGGTTCCATCGCGCGTGGACGGTGCCGAGCGCCGCGTAGCAGTCGCGGACGGTGTCCACGAGGACGCGGATGCCCACCAGGTCGTAGATCTCCGCGAAGTCACGGCCGCGGACGATCATCTTCTGGTAGACGCTGTAGTAGTGCTTGGGACGGCCGGTGACGGTCGCCTTGATGCGGGCCGCGCGCAGGTCCTGCTGGACCTCGTCGGTCACGATGGCGAGGTACTCGTCGCGCTTGGGGGCGCGCTCGGCGACCAGGCGGACGATCTCGTCGTACATCTTGGGGTAGAGGATCGCGAAGGCGAGGTCCTCCAGCTCCCACTTGATGGTGTTCATGCCCAGCCGGTGGGCGAGCGGCGCGTAGATCTCCAGGGTCTCGCGCGCCTTCTTCTCCTGCTTCTCGCGCTTGAGATAGCGCATGGTGCGCATGTTGTGCAGGCGGTCGGCGAGCTTGATGACCAGGACGCGCGGGTCCTTGGCCATGGCGACGACCATCTTGCGCACGGTCTCGGCCTGGGCGGCCTCACCGAACTTGACCTTGTCGAGCTTGGTGACGCCGTCGACGAGGAGGGTGACCACGTCGCCGAAGTCGCGGCGCAGGTCCTCCAGGCCGTACTCGGTGTCCTCGACGGTGTCGTGCAGCAGCCCGGCCATCAGCGTGGCCGGATCCATGCCCAGCTCGGCGAGGATGGTGGTGACGGCGAGCGGATGCGTGATGTACGGGTCGCCGCTCTTGCGCTTCTGGCCGCGGTGCCAGCGTTCGGCGACCTGGTAGGCGCGCTCGATCTGGCGCAGGGTCGCCGTCTCGATCTTGGGGTCGTTGCTGCGCACTATCCGCAGCAGCGGCTCCAGGACCGGGTTGTACGGGTTGGCGCGCTGCACGCCGAGGCGGGCGAGGCGGGCGCGGACGCGGTTGGAGGAGCCGGAGCGGGCGGGCTGGCCGGACGGCGCGCGGACCACGGGCGCGTTCCGTTCGCGCTCGGGCGGGATCGGCTTGGGACGCGGCTGCTGATCGGCCGGCTTGTCGACGGGCGCGGCCGGGGCGTGCTGGATCGGCCCGCGGGTGTCGTTCTTCGCCTGTGGCGAACTGGGCGCGGGCTTCGCCGCGGGCGCCGAGGCGGACTCGGGCTTTGCGGCGGTCAGTGGCTGGGCCTCGTCTGGCAAGAGGACTCCTCGTGCGCGATCCGGGTCCCCCGGTCAGGCTCCGGAAACCCCATGGTAGCGATCCCGCGCCCGGGGATCGCCTTCCGGCCACTGTGAGGGCCGTCAACCCGAGAAACGCCTGAGGCGGGCGCCGGATTCCTCCGGGCCCGCCTCCACTGAGCGACGAGAGCTGTCAGACCGTGAGCAGCGCTCGCAGCGGCGCCCCGGCCAGGGCCGGCTCCAGACGGGCCCGCCCGCCGAGGAAGCCCAGCTCCATGAGGACGGCGAGGCCGGCGACCTGTGCGCCGGCCCGGCGGATGAGCTCCAGCGAGGCCTCGGCCGTACCGCCGGTGGCGAGGACGTCGTCGACGACCAGGACGCGGTCGTCGGCGGTCAGGTCCTCGGCGTGCACCTCGATCTCGGCCGAGCCGTACTCCAGGTCGTACGCCTGGCCGAGCGTGGCTCCGGGGAGCTTGCCCGCCTTGCGCACGGGGATGAAGCCGAGGCCGGCCCTCAGGGCCACCGGGGCCCCGAGGATGAAGCCGCGGGCCTCCAGGCCGACGACCTTGGTGGCGCCGGTGCGCTCGGCGACGTCCGCGAGCGCGTCGGTCAGGGCGGCGAACGCGGCCGGGTCGGCCAGGAGCGGGGTGATGTCCTTGAACACCACGCCCGGCTCCGGGTAGTCCGCCACATCCCGGATGCGGCTGAGCAGCAGCTCCGTGATGTCGGTCGTCTCGGTCATCGGCGCTTCCCCGAGGGTCGGCCGCGGCCCCTGGTACGGGACGCGGGCTGATTGCGGGGGCCGACGACCGCGGCGGCCGCGCCCTCGGGCCCGTCGATGTCGTCGGCGTAGTCGGCGTCGGAGTACCGCTCCTCGTCGACGGCGTACTCCGCCGGCTCGCCCTTGGCGCCGGCCTGGGCACGCTTGGCGAGGACGCGCTTCTTGAGCGCCTTCATCTGCGGCTCGGCCTCCTTGAGGTCGGCGACGAGCGGCGTGGCGATGAAGATCGACGAGTACGCGCCCGCGGCGAGGCCGACGAACAGCGACAGCGAGATGTCGTTGAGCATGCCGGCGCCGAGGACACCGCCACCGATGAACAGCAGGCCGCCCACCGGCAGCAGCGCGACCACCGTGGTGTTGACGGAGCGGACCAGGGTGCTGTTGATCGAACGGTTGGCGATCTCGCCGTAGGTCCAGCGGGTCTGCTTGGTGATGTCTCTCGTCTGTTCCTTGAGACTGTCGAACACCACGACCGTGTCGTAGAGCGAGTAACCGAGGATCGTGAGCAGACCGATGACCGTGCCCGGTGTGACCTCGAACCCGACGAGGGCGTAGATGCCCACCGTGATGGTGATGTCGTGGACCAGCGCGACGAACGCGGCGAGCGCCATGCGCCACTCGAAGGCGATCGCCAGATAGATCACCACCAGGACCATGAAGATCCCGAGGCCCTGCCAGGCCTTGTTCGCGATCTGGTCACCCCAACTGGGGCCGACCAGGTCCGCGTTGATCTTCTCGGCCTCTACGTTCAGGTCCTTGGCGAGGTCCTCCTTGATCCGGTCCGACTGCTCGGTGTCGGTGCCGCCGATCTGAATGCGCAGGCTGCCGTCACCGAGCTTCTGGACGATCGCGTCGTGGCCGGAAGCCTCCTCCGCGTACTCCTCGGCCTGGGCCACCGAGGCGCTCATGTTCTTCGGGGTGGTGAAGACCGCGCCCCCCTGGAACTCGATGCCCATGTGCAGACCGCGCACCGCCAGGCCGACGATGGCCGTGATGGTGATGAGGATGGAGATGCCGTACCAGAGCTTGCGGTTCTTGACGAAGTCGTAGCCGATCTCGCCATGGTGCAGTCGGGCGCCGAGGTTGCCGAGCTTTCCCATCTCACGCCTCCTTCGGGTCGACATGGCCGGCGGCCGGACGGGCGGGACGGCGCGTGCGGCGCAGAGGCGGTTTGGCACCCAGGCTCTTCGGGTCGAGGCCGGACCACTTGTGGCCGCTCGCGAAGAACCTCCGGCGGGCCATCAGCGTCAGCAGCGGCTTGGTGAAGAGGAAGACGACCACCACGTCCAGCAGTGTGGTCAGCCCCAGGGTGAACGCGAAGCCCTGGACCTTGCCGACGGTGACGACGAAGAGGACCGCGGCGGCGAGGAAGGACACGAAGTCGGAGACCAGAATGGTGCGTCGGGCGCGCGGCCAGGCCCGTTCGACCGCCGGGCGCAGCGAGCGGCCCTCGCGGATCTCGTCCCGGACGCGTTCGAAGTACACGATGAACGAGTCCGCCGTGATACCGATGGCGACGATGGCACCGCAGACGGCCGGCAGGTTCAGCGCGAAACCGATGGTCGGACCCAGCAGCGACATGATCACGTAGGTGAGGGCGGCGGAGATCAGCAGCGAGGCGATGGCGATGAACGACAGCCCGCGGTAGTAGAACAGCAGGTAGAGGACGACCAGGACGAGGCCGATCGCACCGGCGATCAGACCGGCCTGAAGCTGTTCACCGCCGAGCGCGGCGGTGACGGTGGTGACGCTGTCCTCCTTGAAGGTCAGCGGCAGAGCGCCGTAGGACAGCATGTTGGCGAGGCCCTGCGCCTCCTCCTGGGTGAAACTTCCGGAGATCTCCGCGCTGCCGCCGGTGAGCGCCTGGCTGACGTACGGGTCGGAGACGACGTCGTTGTCCAGGACGATGGCGAACTGGTTCTGCGGGGACTGGTTCTGCGCGAGCTTGCCGGTGATGTCGGCGAACTTCTTGGCACCGCCGTCCGTGAACTTCATGGTCACGGTCCAGCCGGCGGCGGTCTGCGTGTTGAAGACGGCCTCGGCCTTGTCGACGTCGGTGCCGTCGACCGCCGCGGGGCCGAGGATGTACTTCTGCCACTGGCCCTGCGAGTTCTGACCGCAGGCCACCATCGAGTCGCCGGGCTTGGAGCCGTCACCGGCCTTGGCGCGGGCGCCCGCGTCGGTGCAGTCGAGCTTCGCGTACTCGGCCTGGAGCTTGGCGGTCGCGTCGTCACCGGAGGCGCTGGCGCTCGGGGACGGGGAGGCGCCGTCGGAGGTCTTGGCTGACGGACTGGGGTCGGCCTTCAGGGCGTCGCTCGCGGCGCGGCCCTGGGTGGTGGCGCTCGCCGAGGCGGAGTCGGACGGCGAGCCGCTCGGCTTGTCCCCGTCGGTGGCCTTGTCCTTGTCGGCCGCGCCGTCCGTGGCCTTGTCCGTCGCCTTGTCCGACGCGCCGCCGGTCTTGCTCGGCGAGGGGCTGCCGGTCGCGTTCGCGCCGGAGAGTTCGGTGGCGAGGACCGGACGGAAGTAGAGCTTGGCGGTGGTGCCGACCTGCTCCCGGGCTTCCTTGGAGTTCGTCCCCTTGGGGATGTTGACGATGATGTTCCGGTCGCCCTGGGTCTGGACCTCGGCCTCCTGGACGCCGAGTCCGTTGACGCGGCGCTCCATGATCTCGACGGCCGTATCCATGTTCGACTTGTTGATCGCCGATTCCTGGCCTGCCTCCGGTACGGCCCGGAGCGTGATGCTCGTGCCGCCGGCCAGGTCGATACCGAGACGCGGAGTCGTGTGTCCGGAGGCGAACATGCCTCCGGTGAGCGCCACGATGGCGATCAGAATCAGGGCCAGCGAGCGCCCGGGCTTACTCTGAGCGCTCGCATTCTTTCCCTTTTTAGGTGCTACCACCTTTGCGTACTCCCTCTCGGGCCGCTTCGCGCCGGGTAGGCGTCACCGGCGGCCATCACATGGTGTCCGGATCCGTGCGAGCCGCGCGTCACACGGGGCGCGCGGGATCGACCCGCGCAACCCCGGAGCACGGCTACTTCGCCTCGGAACCGCCGTCGGACTTCTTCGGCTGCTCGTCCGTCTTCGCCTCGGCGGACGCGGCGTCGACCGTCGGCTCGTCGGCCGGCTCGTCGGTCGCGTCCTTCTTGCCGAGGTCGACGGACTTGCCGTCGGAGGCGGCAGCGTCGTCGGCGGAGGCGTCGGTCTCGGTGAGGGAGGAGGCGTCGTCCGGGACGACGTCGGTGTCGGACTTCAGGTCGTGCTCGATGCCGTGGACGATGCGGTTGTACTCGTCGTCGGTGAGGACGGCACCGATGGAGTTCTTGGCGAAGAGCAGCTCGACGCCCGGCCCGGCGTCGAGGAGGACCGTGTCCTCGCTGACCTCCTTGACCGTGGCGTACATGCCCCCGATGGTGCGGACTCCGGAACCGGGCTGCATCTGGTTCCGCATGTCGGCGGCCTGCTGCTGCTTCTTCTTCGCCGACCGGGTCATCAGGAACATGGCCCCGATGAGCACGATGAACGGGAGGAGGGTCACGAGACTCACGGGTCGGTACTTCCTTCACACGACCGCGATGGTGAGCGGCCTGATGGTTGGGGGTGTGTGCGCCGCCGACAAGGGCGGCATCGGCGGAGTCTAAGCGAGTCCGCGCGCATGGAACAACGCTCAGCATGGCACCGGGGTTCCTGCTCCGGCGAATGTCCTCTTCGTGACGGTGCCGTCACGCCCCGAACAGGTCCTGTTGTCCGTTTCCGGAAGTCTGCGAACGCGGCGGGGTGAGGCCGAGGTGCGCCCATGCGGCCGGGGTCGCCACGCGCCCGCGCGGGGTGCGGGCGAGCAGACCCTCTCTGACGAGGAAGGGCTCGGCGACCTCTTCCACTGTCTCACGCTCCTCCCCCACGGCGACGGCGAGTGTGGACAGGCCCACGGGCCCGCCGCCGAACAGCTTGAGGAGGGCCTCCAGCACACCCCGGTCCAGGCGGTCCAGGCCCCGCTCGTCCACCTCGTAGACGGCGAGGGCCGCCGCGGCGATCTCCTGGGTGATCAGGCCGTCGGCCTTGACCTGGGCGTAGTCCCGCACCCGGCGCAGCAGGCGGTTGGCGATGCGGGGGGTGCCGCGGGAGCGGCCGGCGATCTCGGCGGCGCCGGCGGTGTCGATCTCGACGTCGAGCAGGCCGGCCGAGCGGTGGATGACGCGTTCCAGTTCGGCCGGTCCGTAGAACTCCATGTGCGCGGTGAAGCCGAAGCGGTCGCGCAACGGGGGCGGCAGCAGCCCCGCGCGCGTGGTGGCGCCGACCAGGGTGAAGGGCGGCAGCTCCAGGGGGATGGCGGTGGCGCCCGGCCCCTTGCCGACGATGACGTCGACGCGGAAGTCCTCCATCGCCATGTAGAGCATCTCCTCGGCGGGCCGCGACGTGCGGTGGATCTCGTCGAGGAAGAGGACCTCGCCCTCCTGGAGGGAGGAGAGGATCGCCGCGAGGTCGCCGGCGTGCTGGATGGCCGGGCCGGAGGTGATGCGGATGGGGGCTCCCATCTCGGCCGCGATGATCATCGAGAGGGTGGTCTTGCCGAGGCCGGGAGCGCCGGAGAGCAGCACGTGGTCGGCGGTCGCCCCGCGCGCGCGTGCGGCACGCAGCACGAGGTCGAGCTGCTCGCGGACCTTCTCCTGTCCGATGAACTCGCCCAGGTCCTTGGGGCGCAGGGCGGCCTCCACGGCCTGGTCCTCGCCATCGGCGGACGCACCCACCAGCCGTTCGCCCGCGGCGTCCGTGTCGGTCGTGTCGTCCCAGTTCATCAGGTGTGCCTCGGCTCTCGGTACGGGCTATCGGGCGCGGTTCAGGGTCTGCAGGGCCGCCTTCAGCAGCTGCCCCACCTGGGGCGTGCCCCCGGCGGCGTCGGCCTGGGGCGCCACCGCGGAGACGGCCTCGTCGGCCTCGCGGGTCGCGTACCCGAGGCCGATGAGGGCCGCGTGCAGCTGGTCGCGCCAGCCGGTGCTGACCGGCGCGCCGACGGCGGGGGCCCCGATGGGCTCGCCGAGCCGGTCCTTCAGTTCCAGGAGCAGCTTCTGCGCGCCCTTCTTGCCGATGCCGGGTACGGCGGTGAGCGCCTTCTCGTCACCGGTGGAGACGGCTCTGCGCAGGGCGTCGGGGCTGTGCACGGCGAGCATCGCCTGGGCCAGGCGGGGGCCGACGCCGCTGGCCGTCTGGAGCAGCTCGAAGACCTGGCGCTCGTCGTCGTCGGCGAAGCCGTACAGAGTGAGCGAGTCCTCGCGGACGACGAGGGAGGTGGCGAGCTTGGCGGACTTGCCCAGGCGGAGGGTGGAGAGCGTGTTCGGCGTGCACTGGACGGCCATGCCGACGCCGCCGACCTCGACCACCGCGGCGTCGGGGGCGAGGGCGGCGACCGTGCCGCTGACGAAGGCGATCATGGCGTACGGCCTTTCGGTGCGGTCGGGGTTCTCGGGGTCTTCGGGGCTTTGGCGGCGTGCAGGGCCACGGCCTGCTGGAGCCGGTTCTGTGCGGGGGCGCGCCAGATGTGGCAGATGGCGAGCGCGAGGGCGTCGGCGGCGTCGGCGGGCTTGGGCGGTTCGGCGAGCCGCAGCAGCCGGGTGACCATGGCACCGACCTGCGCCTTGTCGGCGCGTCCGCTGCCGGTGACGGCGGCCTTGACCTCGCTGGGGGTGTGCAGGGCGACGGGGATGCCGCGGCGTGAGGCGCACAGGATGGCGACCGCGCTGGCCTGGGCGGTGCCCATGACCGTGCGGACGTTGTGCTGGCTGAAGACGCGCTCCACGGCGACGCACTCCGGCCGGTGCTCGTCCAGCCACTGCTCGATGCCCTGCTCGACGGCGACCAGGCGGTGGCCGAGTTCGGCGTTCGCGGGTGTGCGGACCACTCCGACGCCGAGCATGGTGAGCGGCCGGCCCGCGACGCCCTCCACGACACCGATCCCGCAGCGGGTCAGTCCCGGGTCCACCCCCAGTACGCGCAACGCACGGCTCCCCTCACATCGATCGCCTGTTTGTGCAGGCTATCGGGTGCCACCGACAACGGCGGCGGGCCGGGGACGTGTCCCCGGCCCGCCGGAATCGTCGTGTGCGCGGCGGCGCTACGCGTCGACCTTCTCCATGACCTCGTCGCTCACGTCGAAGTTGGCGAAGACGTTCTGCACGTCGTCGCTGTCCTCCAGGGCGTCGATCAGCCGGAAGATCTTCCTCGCGCCCTCCTCGTCCAGCTCGACCTGCATGGTCGGCACGAAGTTGGCGTCGGCGGACTCGTAGTCGATGCCGGCGTCCTGGAGGGCGGTGCGGACCGCGACCAGGTCGGTGGCCTCGCTGAGCACCTCGAAGGTCTCGCCGAGGTCGTTGACCTCCTCGGCGCCCGCGTCCAGGACGGCGGCGAGAACGTCGTCCTCGCCCAGCTCGCCCTTGGGGACGATCACGACGCCCTTGCGGTTGAACAGGTACGACACCGAGCCCGGGTCGGCCATGGAGCCGCCGTTGCGGGTCATCGCGACGCGGACGTCGGAGGCGGCGCGGTTGCGGTTGTCGGTGAGGCACTCGATGAGTACCGCGACACCGTTCGGGCCGTAACCCTCGTACATGATCGTCTCGTAGTCGGCGCCGCCGGCCTCGAGGCCACCGCCCCGCTTGACCGCGGAGTCGATGTTCTTGTTCGGGACCGACTGCTTCTTGGCCTTCTGGATGGCGTCGTAGAGCGTCGGGTTGCCCTCGATGTCGACGCCCCCCATCCGGGCCGCGACCTCGATGTTCTTGATCAGCTTCGCGAAGAGCTTGCCGCGCTTGGCATCGATGACGGCCTTCTTGTGCTTCGTCGTGGCCCATTTAGAGTGGCCGGACATCTGCCTGTCTCCTTCGCGTAACCCGTCTTTGAACGAACGAACGCAGGAATCCTACAAGGACTCCGCCGCCCGGTTCGCGCGCACCATGTCGGCGAAGAGGCGGTGCACGCGGTGGTCGCCGGTCAGCTCCGGGTGGAACGACGTGGCCAGCGCGTTGCCCTGGCGGACCGCGACGATGTGGCCCTCGTGCTCGGCGAGCACCTCGGCCGGGGCGCCCACGGACTCCACCCAGGGTGCGCGGATGAACACGCCCTCCACAGGATCGCCCTCGACGCCCTTGATGTCGACGGCCGCCTCGAAGGACTCGTTCTGGCGTCCGAAGGCGTTGCGTCGCACGATCATGTCGATGCCGCCGACCGTCTCCTGCCCGGAGCGCGGGTCCAGGATCTTGTCGGCCAGCAGGATCATGCCGGCGCAGGTGCCGTAGACGGGCAGGCCGTCCCGCACGCGCGCGCGGAGGGGCTCCATCACTCCGAAGAGGACGGCCAGTTTGGAGATGGTGGTGGACTCGCCGCCGGGCAGGACCAGGCCGTCGACCTCGGCGAGTTCTTCGGGGCGCCTGACCGGCCTGGCCACGGCGTCGGCCGCGGCCAGGGCGACGAGGTGCTCCCGTACGTCGCCCTGGAGGGCCAGGACGCCGATGACGGGGGTGTCGCTCATGGATCCGGTGTCCTCGTCCTACCAGCCGCGGTTCGCGTAGCGCTCGGTCTCGGGGAGGGTGTCGCAGTTGATGCCGACCATGGCCTCGCCGAGGTTGCGGGACGCCTCCGCGATGATCTTCGGGTCGTCGTAGAAGGTGGTCGCCTTCACGATGGCGGCGGCGCGCTTGGCCGGGTCGCCGGACTTGAAGATGCCGGAGCCGACGAAGACGCCCTCGGCGCCGAGCTGGCGCATGAGCGCGGCGTCGGCCGGGGTGGCGACGCCACCGGCGGAGAAGAGGACCACGGGCAGCTTGCCCAGCTCGGCGACCTCCCGGACCAGCTCGTACGGGGCGCGCAGCTCCTTGGCGGCGGCGTACAGCTCGTTGTTGTCGTAGCCGCGCAGGCGGGCGATCTCGTTCTTGATCTGGCGCAGGTGGCGGACGGCCTCGACGACGTTGCCGGTACCGGCCTCGCCCTTGGAGCGGATCATCGCGGCGCCCTCGGCGATGCGGCGCAGGGCCTCACCGAGGTTGGTGGCGCCGCAGACGAAGGGGGTGGTGAAGGCGAACTTGTCGCTGTGGTTGACCTCGTCGGCCGGGGTGAGGACCTCGGACTCGTCGATGTAGTCGACGCCGAGGGACTGCAGGACCTGGGCCTCGACGAAGTGGCCGATGCGGGACTTGGCCATCACGGGGATGGAGACCGCGCCGATGATGCCCTCGATCATGTCCGGGTCGGACATCCGGGCCACGCCACCGTCCTTGCGGATGTCGGCCGGGACCCGCTCCAGGGCCATGACGGCGACGGCGCCCGCGTCCTCGGCGATCTTCGCCTGCTCCGGCGTGACGACGTCCATGATCACGCCGCCCTTGAGCTGCTCGGCCATGCCGCGCTTCACGCGGGCGGTGCCGGTCTCGGGGGCCTGGTTCTCGGAGAGCGTGCTGGACACGGGTACCTCACTGAAGGAAGGGGGTTTGTGCAGCTCCGAGGAAACGCGAACGGACCAGGCCACAGCAAGGGCCAATGGACAGCCGGTGGATCCTTTTGGGCCCGGAGGCGCGGAACGCCCGCCGGGCCGACGGGGCGCCGGCTCTACGCCGCCCTGTCCACCAGGGGCGTCGGCGACTCGTCGTCCATCTCGAAGGCCAGCGGGAAGGGAGCGTGTCCGGCGAGGCGGAACCAGCGGACCTTGCGGTGCTCGCGCAGCCTGCGCGCCGCTCCCACCGCGTCGTTGTGGAAACGCCGGGCCATCGGGACGCGCCGTACGGCCTCGGCCAGCTCGCGGATCGCCTCCACCCCCCCGGGCGCCTCGCGCAGGACGTCCACCTGTTGCGGGTCGGCGAACACCGCCCGCAGGGCCTGGCTCAGCTCGCTCTCGGCGACCTCCCGGTGCTCCTCCTCGGCCTGCCGGGCGGCGTGCGCGGCCTCGTACAGGACGATGGAGGCGGCCGGGTCGAGCACACCGCTGGTGGCGAGTTCCTGGGCCACGGACGCCCTGCGCAGCAACTGCGCGTCGAGGGCGGCACGGGCGGCGTCGATCCGGGCGTGCAGCCGGTCCAGCCGCCCCGCCGTCCAGCTCAGGTACAGGCCGATCGCGATGAGGACGACCAGGATCCAGATGAGGGTTGCGGTCACGGGGCGCAACCCTACGGGAGCGCTCCGCCGGGTTGGCGGGGTGCCTCACGGTGACCGTCGCCGGGGGCTGCCGCCCCCGGGCCCCCGCTTCGGCCTGAACGGCCTCGTCCTCGAACGCCGGACGCCGGACGCCGGACGCCGGACGCCGGACGCCGGACGGGCTGAGGATGCCCGACCTCGGCTGAGAAGTCCGGTCTCAGTCCCGGGCCAGTCCGAAGCGTGCCCTCAGGCCGGTCGCCCGGTCGTCCGTCGCCACCGCGGCCGCGCCCGCCGTGACCGTCTCGTAGACCGAGAGGATGTCCGCGCCGACCGTGGACCAGTCGAAGCGCCGTACGTGGGCGCTGCCGCGCTCCCTGAGCGCGGTTCTGCGCTCCGGGTCCGCCAGCAGCCGCACCGCCGCGTCGGCCAGTGCGTCGGCATCCTCGTTGGGGAACAGCTCACCGGCGGCGCCATGGTCGAGGACCTGGGCGAAGGCGTCCAGGTCCGAGGCGAGCACGGGGGCGCTCGCCGACATGGCCTCGACCAGGATGATCCCGAAGCTCTCGCCGCCGGTGTTGGGGGCCACGTACAGGTCGACGCTGCGCAGGAAGCGGGCCTTGTCCTCGTCGCTGACCATGCCGAGGAACTCCACGCGGGAGCGCAGTTCGGCGGGGAGCGAGGCCACGGCCTCCTTCTCGTCGCCGCGCCCGGCGACCAGCAGCCGGGCCTCCGGGCGGGCGGCGAGGATCTTCGGCAGCGCCCGCATCAGCACCGGCAGGCCCTTGCGGGGTTCGTCGATGCGCCCTATGAAGCCGATCGTGTCGCCCTGCCACTCGGGATTGGGCTCGGCGTCGGCGAAGAAGTCGACGTCGACGCCGTTGGGGATGACGACGGCGTCCCCGCCGAGGTGCTCGACGAGGGTGCGGCGGGCGTACTCGCTCACCGCGATCCGGGCGCTGATCTTCTCCAGAGCGGCCTGGAGGATCGAGTACGCGGCGATCATCGCGCGGGAGCGCGGGTTGGACGTGTGGAAGGTCGCCACGATCGGGCCCTGCGCCGCCCAGCAGGTGAGCAGGCCGAGCGAGGGCGAGGTCGGCTCGTGGATGTGGATGACGTCGAAGGCGCCGTCGTGCAGCCAGCGCCGCACCCGGGCCGCCGACAGGAAGCCGAAGTTCAGCCGGGCCACCGAGCCGTTGTACGGGACCGGCACCGCGCGGCCGGCCGAGACGACGTACGGCGGCAGCGGGGTGTCGTCGTCGGCGGGGGCGAGGACGGAGACCTCGTGGCCGAGACGGATGAAGTACTCGGCCAGGTCCCGGATGTGGAACTGGACGCCGCCGGGCACGTCCCAGGAGTACGGGCAGACGATGCCGATCCTCACGAGGCGCCCTGCCCGTCGGCCGCCGCGGGGGCCTTGGCGGGGTCGAGGTCCTTCAGCCACAAACGCTGGAGCATGTGCCAGTCCTCCGGATGGTCGGCGATCCCCGTGGCGAAGGCATCGGCCAGCGCCTGTGTCATGACAGACGTCTTCTCGGCCCGGGTACCTGACTCGGGGACCTCGACCGGCGGATGCACCCGGCCCTTCATGACGGGCGACTCGTCGTACCAGAGCGTCACCGGCAGCAGCCGGGCGCCGGTCTGCAGCGCGAGCAGGGCGGGCCCCGCGGGCATCCGGGCCGTATCGCCGAAGAAGTCGACCTCCACGCCGGAGGCGGACAGGTCGCGGTCGGCGACCAGGCAGACCAGGCCGCCGTCGCGCAGCCGCCGGGCCAGCGTGCCGAAGGCGGTGCCGCCGCTGTGCGGCAGGACCTCCATGCCGAGGCCCTCGCGGTAGGCGACGAAGCGGTCGTAGAGGGTCTCCGGCTTGAGGCGTTCGGCGACGGTGGTGAAGGGGATGCCCAGCCTGGTGGTGACCCAGGCGCCCGCGAGGTCCCAGTTGGCCAGGTGCGGGAGGGCCAGGACGACGCCCTTGCCCACGTCCATGCCGTCGGTGAGGTAGTGCAGGTCCTTGACGGTCAAGGACGTCCTGATCCGCTCGTCGCTCCACGCCGGGAGCCGGAAGGACTCCATCCAGTAGCGCAGGTAGGAGCGCATGCCCGCGCGCGAGAGGGCGGCGAGCCGCTCCGGGCTCGCGTCCGGCACCACGCGCGCGTAGTTGCTCTCCAGGCGCCGTACGCCCGTGCCGCGCTGCTTCCAGGCGACGTCCGCGACGGTGCGTCCGAGCCGCGCGGCGACCGGCTCGGGGAGCTTCTTCACGGTGCTCCAGCCGGCGCCGTACAGGCCGTCGGTCAGCCGGTCCCGAGCGCTCACTTCGCCGCCTCGGTGCCCTGGCTCTCCTGCGCGGCGGCATCCGCCTCGGCCGCCTCCCGGCGGACCGTGACGACGCGCTGGATCAGCGTGACGAGGCTGCCCACGGCGACGATCCACAGGGCGATCGGCAGCAGGTACTGGATGCCCGGCACGCCGAAGGCGTGCAGCCCCGCGAGTCCGGCCGCGACCAGCGAGACGACGAGGCGCTCGGCGCGTTCGACGAGCCCGTTGACGGCGACCGGCAGGCCGATCGACTCGCCGCGCGCCTTGGTGTACGACACCACCTGGCCGCTGGCCAGACAGAAGATCGACACGGCGCACAGCACGATGTCGTCACCGCCGCCCGCGTACCAGAGGGCGAAGCCGCCGAAGATCGCGCCGTCGGCGACCCGGTCCAGTGTGGAGTCCAGGAAGGCGCCCCAGCGGCTGGAGCGGCCGAGCTGGCGTGCCATGTTGCCGTCGACCAGGTCGGAGAAGACGAAGAGCGTGATCACGACCGTGCCCCAGAAGAACTCACCCATGGGGTAGAAGACCAGCGCACCCGCGACCACCCCGGCGGTGCCGATCAGCGTGACCGTGTCCGGGCTGACGCCCCGGCGGATGAGAAACGCGGCGAACGGTGTGAGGACACGCGTAAAAAATGCACGCGCGTACTTGTTCAGCATGGCCTTCCCGACGGTCGGTGTGGCCGCGGCCCCTGCTGGCCGCCGGCTGGCCCATCGTAGCCACGCGCGCGCGTGGGCGACGGACGGGCACCCTGACCCCCTGGTGGGCGGCCGGTGGGGCGGCGGGATCGGGTCCGTCGTATGGACGCGGCGTGACGGGAGTGGAAAGCTCGAAGGACCGCGGGCGTCGCCGGAGCCGCCAGTGCACGCGGTCCCGCGTGTCCGCGCCCACAGTGACCTCACCGTGCACGGGAGGCAAGGACATGGGCGACAAGGCACACACCCGTCCCGGAGCCGCCGGAAGGGCTACGGCGGCCGACCACCCCACGTCCGTACGGAATGTGGTGCTGGTCGGCCACTCCGGATCGGGCAAGACGACTCTGGTGGAGGCTCTCGCGCAGACGGCGGGAGCACTGAACCGGGCGGGCCGCGTGGAGGACGGCGGCTGCGTCTCGGACTACGACGAGATGGAGCACCGGCAGCAGCGCTCCGTACAGCTCTCCCTGGTGCCGGTCGAATGGGACGGCATCAAGATCAACCTCCTGGACACTCCCGGGTACGCCGACTTCGTCGGTGAGCTGAGGGCCGGTCTGCGCGCGGCGGACGCGGCCCTCTTCGTCGTCTCGGCCTCCGACGGGGTGGACGGCTCGACCCGCATGGTGTGGGAGGAGTGCGCCGCCGTCGGCATGCCGCGCGCCATCGTGATCACGCACCTGGAGGCCGCCCGCGCGGACTTCGAGGAGATGACGCGGATCTGCGCGGAGGCCTTCGGCGGCGACGACCCCGACGCCGTGCTGCCGCTGTACCTGCCGCTGCACGGGCCGCAGGCGCCCGACGGGCACGCGCCCGTGACGGGGCTCATCGGGCTGCTGTCGCAGAAGCTCTTCGACTACGCGTCCGGCGAGCGCGAGGAGTCCGAGCCGGGCCAGGAGCAGCTGCCGCTGATCGACGAGGCCCGCTCGATGCTGATCGAGGGGATCATCTCGGAGAGCGAGGACGAGACCCTCATGGAGCGCTATCTCGGCGGCGAGCAGGTGGACGTCAAGACGCTCATCGAGGATTTGGAGCGGGCCGTGGCGCGCGGGGTGTTCTTCCCCGTCCTGGCCGCCGCCCCCGCGGCCGAGGGCGCCCGGCAGGGGCTCGGCACGGTCGAGCTGCTGGAGCTGATCACGCGCGGCTTCCCGACCCCCTTGGAGCGCGAGGCGCCCCGGGTCACCACACCCGACGGCGCTCCGCGCGAGCTGCGGATGTGCGATCCCGACGAGTCGCTGGTCGCGGAGGTCGTCAAGACGTCCTCCGACCCGTACGTCGGCCGGATCTCGCTGGTCCGCGTGTTCTCCGGCACCCTGCGCGCCGACCAGACGGTGCACGTCTCCGGGCACGGGCTGGCCGACCGCGGCCACGAGGACCACGACGTCGACGAGCGGATCGGCGCCCTGTCGACGCCGTTCGGCAAGCAGCAGCGGCCGGTCTCGCACGTGATCGCGGGCGACCTGGCGTGCGTGGCGAAGCTGAGCCGCGCGGAGACCGGGGACACGCTCTCGGCCAAGGACGACCCGCTGCTGATGGCCCCGTGGGAGATGCCCGACCCGCTGCTGCCGCTCGCCATCCAGGCGCACAGCAAGCCCGACGAGGACAAGCTCTCCCAGGGGCTCACGCGGCTGGTGGCCGAGGATCCGACGATGCGCCTGGAGCAGAACCAGGACACGCGCCAGGTGGTCCTGTGGTGCCTGGGCGAGGCCCACGCCGACGTGGCGCTCGAACGGCTGCGCAGCCGCTACGGCGTCCAGGTCGACGTCGTACCCCACCGGGTCTCCCTGCGGGAGACGTTCGGGGACCGGGCGGCCGGGCGCGGGCGGCACGTGAAGCAGTCCGGCGGGCACGGTCAGTACGCCATCTGCGAGATCGAGGTGGAGCCGCTGCCGGGCGGTTCGGGCGTCGAGTTCGTGGACGAGGTGGTCGGCGGCGCGGTGCCCCGGCAGTTCATCCCGTCCGTCGAGAAGGGCGTCCGCGCGCAGGCCGCCAAGGGCGTCGCCGCAGGCCATCCGCTGATCGACGTGCGGGTCACGCTGCGGGACGGCAAGGCGCACTCGGTGGACTCCTCCGACGCCGCCTTCCAGACGGCCGGCGCGCTGGCGCTGCGGGAGGCCGCGGCGCAGGCGAGGATCCATCTGCTGGAGCCGGTGGCCGAGGTGAGCGTGCTGGTCGGCGACGACTACGTGGGCGCCGTGATGAGCGACCTGTCCGGACGGCGCGGCAAGGTGCTCGGCACCGAGCAGACGAGCGGCGGACGGACCCTGATCCGGGCCGAGGTGCCGGAGATGGAGATCGGCCGGTACGCGGTGGACCTGCGCTCCCTGACGCACGGCACCGCGCGCTTCGGCCGCCGTTACGCGCGGCACGAACCGATGCCGCCGCAGATCGCGGAACGTCTCCGGGAGGAGCTGCGGGCGGCGTCCTAGGGGTTCGCGGCAGAGAGCCGGCGCGGACCTCCCTCCGCGCCGGTGGCGCGTCCGACTCCCGTCCAGGAGAGGCTCGTTACCGGCCTGCCGGGTCAGGGCGCACGACGGCGCAACACCGGGGCAGCCCGCGCGCGCGGGGGCTCTTTTGGCCGTCCGGTGCCGCATGTCGGTGTCGGCGGATACGCTGATGACCTGATCAACAGGTGTGCCGGGCAGGGAAGTCGGGAAGGCCGCAGGAGCGACAGTGGTGGCGATCGGGGGCGGGAATGACCGTTGACGGCGGTTACGCGGACTTCTTCGGACCGCAGGTGCCGCGTACGGACGACGGAGGCCAGACGGCCACCTTCGCGCTGGCCTCGGCCGCCTACCGGGACAGCGAGTTGCAGGAGATCAAGAAGGCCGACAACGAGTGGCACCAGACGACCCTCAACGCGGGCCGGCCCTGGGCCACGATCTTCCGTCCCAACCTCGGCGAGGCCTTCTCCCGCGCGGTGGCCGACCGGATGCTGGGCAGCGGCCGCAAGCCCCTCATCCAGTCCTTCGGCGCCGAGCCGCAGGTGGTCGTCGAGCACTGCCTGGCGGCCAACGGCATCCGCAAGGCGCGCGACGCCCGGCTGTCCACGGTGATCGTGCTGTGCGGTCTGCTGTTCCTGCCCGGCATGCTGGTCTGGCTGATCGGCTTCCAGATCCGCACCACCGTCGCCAAGGCGGAGAACAAGCAGGCCGGGGCGCTGGGTACCGCGGTGCTCGTGGCGATCGCCGCGCTGGCCGTGCTGTTCCTCGTCAAGATGCCCTTCTCCGGCTTCTGGGCCTGGTACGCGCGCGCCGCGGTCGTCCTGCCCGTCGTCGGCTGGTTCTGGGCCAAGCGGATCTGCGAGGGCACGGCGAAGGACCTGCGGGAGCGCTGGGACAGCCTCCTGTCGGGCAGCGGCGTCGGCGCCAAGGTCCCCGAGGCGGTGCCCAGCAACCCGGGCGAGACCGCGGCCGAGCAGCTGCGCCAGTCACTGGCCAAGCTCGGCGCCGAGCAGCAGTCCAACTCGGTCTTCTACGCCGGCCCCAAGGGCATACTCGGCATGGGCACCCGCTGGGGCAGCTGGCAGCTCGCCGAGAACCTGGTGCCGGCCGACCCGACCCGGGAGATCCACCCCTTCCGCAGCTGGGACGTCGTCCGGGCCATCCACGACCAGCTGCGCATGCTGGAACGCGGCCCGCTGAACACCGGCGGCTTCACGAAGCCGTCCATACGGCACTGGGTCGTGACGCCCATCGGGGAGAACGCCAAGGCGGTGTCCCGTCCGGAGGGCACGGACGTCGAGGCGTACCAGGTCAAGTCGCACGCGATACAGGACATCTGCAACAAGCAGCAGTTCGGCGCCGGTGACCGGCACTACCTGGGCGTCCAGTGGACCCTGTGGGACGGCCAGCTGGTCATCACCATGCTCATCACGGTGACCGTGCTGCACGAGACGCTGCGCATCGAGGTCACCGGTCACGCCCTGGGCCCGGTGAACCCGCTGTTCACCACCAAGCCGGAGGCTCCCTCTAAGGAGGTCGCCAAGTCGTTCAAGCCGTGGGAGACGCGCAAGGTGATGCTCCCGCTGGTCACCGCGAACGAGGTCGTACGGCTCGCCGTCCGCGCCCCGCTCACCTGGTATCCGCCGCTGCTGAACTGGCTCGGCGGCACGATCGTCCTGCCGGAGCCGTTCGGGCTGCGGCACGCGTGGGCGGACCAGCCGTGGCGCCACCGCTTCATGGCCGACGACGCGCTGCGGGCGGCGGCGCCGGTGCTGCGGGTGGTGCACTCGTCGGCGATCAGGGTGCTGGAGGAGAACGGCGTGGACACGGAGAAGTTCGGAACGCGGTCGGCGTTCCTCAGTACGGCGGTGCAGGATCCGACGCCGGGTAAAGCGGACCTGTACAACGCGTAGGTCTGTTTTCAGGTGCCGGGCGCGTTGCGGCTCGGGGAGGGGCACGCGACCCGGCGCTGACGAGGTGCCGCTGCGCCCACCCGTGCCGCCCCAGCGGCACGACTGCCCGCGGCTACGCCGCCGGCCACGCCTCCGCCAGCATCTTGCGGGTGTCGCCCAGCAGCTGCGGCAGCACCTTCGTGTGGCCGACGACCGGCATGAAGTTGGTGTCGCCGCCCCAGCGGGGCACGACGTGCTGGTGCAGGTGGGCGGCGATGCCCGCGCCGGCCACGGTGCCCTGGTTCATGCCGATGTTGAAGCCGTGGGCGCCCGACGCGGTGCGCAGGGCCGTCATCGCCTGCTTGGTCAGCTCGGCGAGTTCCGCGGTCTCCACGTCGGTCAGCTCGGTGTAGTCGGCGACGTGCCGGAACGGCACCGTCATCAGGTGACCGCCGTTGTACGGGTACAGGTTGAGCACCGCGTACACGTGCGCGCCGCGCCGTACGACCAGGCCGTCCTCGTCGGACTTGGCCGGGATCGAGCAGAAGGGGCAGCCGTCGTCGGCGCCGGGGCCGCTCGGCTTGTTCTCGCCCTGGATGTAGGCCATCCGGTGGGGCGTCCACAGGCGCTGGAACGCGTCCTGGGTCCCCACTCCCCACTGCTGCTCCGGCTCACTCGTCATACGTGCAGCATATGGCGTCGCGTGCGGCGACAGGGAAAGGCCCCCGAGGTAACCCCCGAGGGCCTGAACCCCGCATAGGCGGGGAGCACGGCACCTTGTGCTTGTGCGCCTTGCGGATCTTCGGACCATCCCCGCGTCGGCGGGGAGCACTACACCTGCACGCGGCGCTCCACCACGTCAACGAGCTTGGCGATGGCTTGGTCACGCGGAATGCCGTTCTCCTGCGAACCATCGCGGTAGCGGAACGACACCGTATCCGCGTTCATGTCGTCATCACCCACGATGATCATGAACGGGACCTTCTGCTTCTGAGCCGTCCTGATCTTCTTCTGCATGCGGTCGGAGGAGGAGTCGACCTCGACGCGCAGGCCCTGCTTCCGGGCCGCCACGGCGAACTTCTCCAGGTACTCGACGTGCGCGTCGCCGATCGGGATGCCGACGGCCTGGACGGGGGCCAGCCACGCCGGGAAGGCGCCCGCGTAGTGCTCCAGGAGCACCGCGAAGAAGCGCTCGATCGAGCCGAACAGCGCGCGGTGGATCATGACCGGGCGCTGCTTGGCACCGTCCGCGCCGGTGTATTCCAGGTCGAAGCGCTCCGGCAGGTTGAAGTCGAGCTGGATGGTCGACATCTGCCAAGTGCGGCCGATGGCGTCCTTGGTCTGGACGGAGATCTTCGGGCCGTAGAAGGCGGCGCCGCCCGGGTCCGGGACCAGGGGCAGGCCCTGCTTCTCGGCGACCTGGCGCAGCGTCTCGGTGGCCTCTTCCCAGGCCTCGTCGGAGCCGACGAACTTCTCCGGGTCCTTGGTGGACAGCTCCAGGTAGAAGTCGGTCAGGCCGTAGTCGCGCAGCAGGTTCAGCACGAAGGTGAGCGTCTTGTCGAGCTCCTCCGACATCTGCTCGCGGGTGCAGTAGATGTGCGCGTCGTCCTGGGTGAAGCCGCGGGCCCGGGTCAGGCCGTGCACGACGCCCGACTTCTCGTACCGGTACACGGTGCCGAACTCGAACAGGCGCAGCGGCAGTTCACGGTACGAGCGGCCGCGCGCGTCGAAGATCAGGTTGTGCATCGGGCAGTTCATGGGCTTGAGGTAGTAGTCCACGCCCTCGTCGAGCTGCATGGGCGGGTACATGCCGTCGGCGTACCAGTCCAGGTGGCCCGAGGTCTCGAAGAGCTTCCCCTTGGTCGCGTGCGGGGTGTAGACGAACTCGTACCCCTCCTCCTCGTGGCGGCGCCGCGAGTAGTCCTCCATGACCCGGCGGATCACGCCGCCCTTGGGGTGGAAGACCGCGAGGCCGGAACCGATCTGCTCCGGGACGGAGAACAGGTCCAGCTCGCTGCCGAGCTTGCGGTGGTCGCGCTTCTCGGCCTCGGCGAGGAACTCCAGGTGCGCCTTCAGCTCGTCCTTGGACGGCCAGGCGGTGCCGTAGATGCGCTGGAGCATCGGGTTCTTCTCGCTGCCGCGCCAGTAGGCGGCGGCGTTGCGCATCAGCTTGAACGCCGGGATGTTCCGGGTGGTGGGCAGGTGGGGACCGCGGCAGAGGTCCTTCCAGCACAGCTCGCCGGTCTTGGCGTCCAGGTTGTCGTAGATCGTCAGCTCGCCGGCGCCGACCTCGACGTCCGCGCCGTCGTCGTGCGACGCGGAACCCTTGAGGCCGATCAGCTCCAGCTTGTACGGCTCGTCGGCGAGCTCCTCGCGGGCGGCGTCGTCGGTGACGACACGGCGCGAGAAGCGCTGGCCGCGCTTCTGGATCTCCTGCATCTTCTTCTCGATGGCCTTGAGGTCATCGGGGTGGAAGGGCTTCTCGACGTCGAAGTCGTAGTAGAAGCCGTCCTTGACGGGCGGGCCGATGCCCAGCTTGGCCTCGGGAAACAGCTCCTGCACGGCCTGCGCCATGACGTGCGCGGTGGAGTGGCGCAGGATGTTCAGGCCGTCCTCGGAGGAGATCTCGACACCCTCGACGGTCTCGCCGTCCTGGACCTCGTAGGCGAGGTCCTTCAGCTCACCGGACACGCGGGCGGCGACGATCGAGCGCTCGCCGGCGAAGAGCTCGGCGGCCGTCGTGCCCGTCGTCACCACGCGTTCTTCCCGCTCGGAATCGCGTTGGATGATCACACGGACGTCTGACACCGGTCTCTCCTGACTGAAGTGGGGCTGCGGCGCCATACCAAAGCGCACGCATGAGGGCGATCGTACCGACCCCGGCCCGCTCACCGCGAAATCAGTCCCCGCGGTCGCCGTCGTCCTCGCCGTCACCTCCGCAGGTCTCCTCGAAGAAGGCCGCCACCTCCACATGCTCCTGGACCGCCTTCAGCAGCCGGTCCCGCTCCGCGTCGTCGACCTGTACGGGGGCGATCTCGCAGGCGCCGGTGAGCCGGCGGAACCCGCCCCGGCTCTCCAGCCGGCCGAGCACCCGCACCGGCAGCCCGACGAGATGGGCGTGCCCGGCGATCCGGTAGCCCTCCTCGTCCAGCGAGATCCTCACGTGCGGGACGTCCGCTCCGGCCAGCACCCGCAGCCGTACGGTGCCCGCGCCACGTGGCCCGGACCGGCGCATGCGGACCACGGTGCCGGTGATCCGGACCGGCACGGAGGGCTCGGCGCGCAGGTAGCGGGCGGCGGCCTCGCGCAGGGCGGGCAGGTCGCCGGGCGAGAACTCGACGGGCTCGGCGAGGGCGGCACAGCCCTCGGGGACACCGGCGGCCGGCGCCCAGCCGACGGCGATCCGCGCGCCCTCCGTGCCGCGGACCAGGGCGACGAGCGCCTCGGTCAGCTCGTGGCTGACGCCCGCCGCGACGGCCGCGTCGAAGGCCTCCATGCCGCCGGTGGCCCGCCGGTAGTCGACGGCCTCGCGGGCGGCGTAGAGGGCGTGGTGGAGGCGCACGGCGAGGGGGCGGCCGGTGGTGACCGGCACGAACGCGGTGAGCCGGCGGCCGCCGGGGGCAGGGCCGACCAGGACGTTCTCCAGGGTCTCGGCGGCGGCGCGCCGGTGCCGGGCGCCGTAGTAGCCCGCACGCGCGCGCGTGGCGAGCGCTCCGGCGAGCAGCATCCGGCGGGCGGCGGAGCGCAGCTGTTCCTCCACGGTCCAGGAGGCGGTGCCGCCGGGCCCGGTCGGTACGTCGCGCCCCCAGCGGATCTCGTCGCTGGGCACGGCGAGGGACAGGAGGATCTCGCGGGCGGCGGGCGTGCCGCTGCGGGACAGGGCGAGCAGCGCCTCGCCGAGCAGGTCGTCGCTGTCGGGGAAGGCGCGGCTGACGGGGACCAGCAGGCTGGTGGCGCCGGCGGCCGGGCCGGGCGGGGTCCAGCGGCCGTAGCGGCCCGGGGCGCCGCCGCGACGCCGCCAGCCGTGCCGGTGGAGCAGGGCGGTCAGCACGGCCGGGTCGACGGTGCCGGACTCGGGCGGGCGGCCGTCGTACCCCGCCGGGTCGCCGACGGTGTCGGCGGGGTGCGGCCGCACGGCGCGCAGGGGCTCGCCGGTCGGGCGGTGCGTCATGGTTTCCCTCCCGTCCCGACCCGCGTCATGATCTCGCACAGCGCCCGGTCGTCGAAGACCCGCGCGGTCGGTATCCGCACGGTGGTGCGCCGCCGGCCGGTGACCGGGTGTCCGGCGAGGTTGGTCCAGTAGCAGCAGTGCCTCAGGTCGAGCCGGTCGTGCCCGGCCCGCAGCCACTGGTCACGGGACCGGGGGACGATCATCACGACCAGGATCTTGTGCACCGAGACCGGAGTGCGGGCGAGCTTCGCCAGGTGGTCGTTGTCGAGCGTGAAGGAGAAGAAGCGGCCGGGCGGGCTCGGCGGGATCTGGTACGTCGCCTTGAGCTGCACCTTGATGGTGACCTCGTCGTCGACCGTGTGCCCGGGGGCGCTGTGGCTGACGTGCCAGTCGATGCCGTTGTCCGGGAAGGGCTGGGAGAGCGAGCAGCCCGCCGCCGCGGCGACCGCGTGGAGGTAGCCGACCTGCAAGGTCTCCATGCAGGCGGTGGTGGCGAGAGAGCCGCGAGAGGGCGCCGTGCGCTCGGGCAGCAGCCCGCCCCGTTCGGGCTGCGCTATGGCCATGGCCAACAGCCTTCCAGAACTGGTGTATCCCCACTGCGGGTCGCTGAACTGCGAAGACTCGTACTCCTGTTGTGTCCTTCCGGCGTACGCCGCAAACAGCCCGGGTATCACCGAATCGGGACAGAGGACGGCGCGTCAGCCGCCGTATCCGGACGAGGAGTTGAGTGCCCAATGACGAGCTGGTTCGAGGGGCCGCTGGCCGCCTTCGACACGGAGACGACGGGTGTGGACGTCGAGACCGACCGGATCGTGTCGGCGGCCCTCGTCGTGCAGGACGCACCGGGGCTGAGGCCGCGCGTGACCCGGTGGCTGGTGAACCCGGGCGTGCCGGTGCCCGAGGCGGCGACGGCGGTGCACGGGCTGACGGAGGAGCATGTGCAGCGCCACGGCCGCTGGCCGGCGCCGGTGATGTACGAGATAGCGGAGGCGCTGGCCGAGCAGGCCCGCGCCGGGCGTCCGCTCGTGGTGATGAACGCGCCGTTCGACCTCACGCTGCTGGACCGGGAGTTGCGCCGGCACCGCGCCTCCTCCCTCGGCCGCTGGGTGGAGCGGACGTCGCTGCACGTCCTCGATCCGCGCGTGCTCGACAAACACCTGGACCGGTACCGCAAGGGCCGCCGCACCCTCACCGACCTGTGCGCGCACTACGGCGTCGAACTGGAGGGCGCACACGACGCGGCGGCCGACGCGCAGGCCGCGCTGGAGGTCGTACGGGCGGTGGGGCGCCGCTTCCCGGGGCGACTGGAGCGCCTGTCCCCCGCCGAGCTGCACACGCTCCAGGCGGTCTGGCACGCGGGGCAGGCGCGGGGGCTGCAGGCGTGGTTCGCGCTCAACGGGACCGAGGAGGCGGTGGACCCGGCCTGGCCGCTGCGGCCGGACCTGCCGGCGGCGGCGTGAGCGCACCACTTCGGCCGAGGGCGACGTCGGGCGCGGGGGTGTGGGTGGCGGAGCCCTCACTTCGCGCGGCGAAGCCGCGCGGAACACGAAAAGAGCGACGTGGTCCGCGTTTCCGCGGACACACGTCGCTCTCGCGAACGTGGGCGATACTGGGTTCGAACCAGTGACCTCTTCGGTGTGAACGAAGCGCTCTCCCACTGAGCTAATCGCCCGGGAACGCACTGAACAATACAGGGCCCGGCACGTTTCCTTCAAACCGCTCGGCGACCGCTTTCCAGGTGGGCGGCCAGTCCGCGCCGTCCCGCCCGCATCATCAGCCGGTGGTTGGCCCGGAACAGGGGTCGCCCGGGCACGGCGAGGCGGCGCAGCAGGGGCTTGCGTACGTCGACCTCCTGGTCGTAGCGGACGAGGGCGCCGGAGCCGCGCGGGGCGACCGTCCAGCGCGCCCAGCCCTCCATGTCGCCGGTCATGGCGACCTCCAGCACCCCGGCGCCCGCATCGCGCCGTCCCTCGCGCAGGGTCGCGGTCAGGTCGTACGGGAGGAGGGAGCGGAAGCGGAGGATCCCGCTGGTGTCGTCGAGCCGGGTGACCTCGCGCACCTGGGGCCACCAGCGGGGGTAGTCCTCGATCCGTTCCAGCGCGCGGTAGACGGCCGGGACGGGCGCGGGCAGCGCCCACAGGCTGCGGAATCGGTAATGGTTCCAGTCCACCTGTGGAGTGTGCCCCCGCCCGCGTCCGTCACGTGCCGGCTACGGCATCCTGTCCCCCAGAAGTGCCAGGTTCTCGATCGCCGCGAGGCCGTAGAGCGCGGTGTCGTTGGTGGACACCCAGCTCGCCTCGCTGCCCGGCACCAGCGTGGTCGGGCCGCTCAGCTTCTCCGTCCTCCAGGGCGCGGACTCCTTGTAGCCGTCGGAGTTGTAGAACTTGTCCCACGCGCGCGTGGCGAGCTTCTCGTCCCCGGTCCGCACGGCCGCGTAGGCGTCGAGGCGCGAGTGGCCCTGGAAGAGGATGAGGCTGCCGAAGTTGCTGCCGTACCGTGCCGCCTGTTCGCTCTTGGAGGCGTTGAAGTAGCGGCAGTAGTCGTAGTACGCCTCGTCGAACTCCGGCATGTCGACCAGGTCGATCAGCTCGGCGCACAGTTCGTTCAGCCCGAAGACGGCCGACAGGTGGGAGACCTCGACCTTCGGGGTGTCGGCGACGGTGAACCTCCCGGTGTCCAGGTCGTACAGGCCGCTGCCCTGGACGAAGCCGTTGGGCTGGGCGGCGATGGTCTCCATGGTGGACAGGACGCGGGCCCTGGCCTTCTCCCACTTGGGGCCCTTGCGTTCCCACTCGGTCAGCCACGCCGAGACCAGTCCGCTCCAGTCGGTGCCGAAGCCGATCGACAGGGCGTGCCGGTCGGGGGTGTAGGGCTCGGTGCGGATCTTGCGCAGCGGGTCGAGGGCGAGGAACGTCTCGTCGGAGTCGACGTTGGCGTGCATGAGGTCGCCGACGCGTTCGTCGGCGGTGAGGAAGTAGTAGTAGCGCCGGTAGGTGGTGTTGGCGATGCGCTGCTGCTTGGCGCTGTCGGCGTAGTGCTGGACGCCGTGCCGGGTGCCGAGGCCGGCCCATTCGCCGAGGTGGTAGACGTCGACCTCGCCGGTGTGCCGGGTCATGGCCTCGGCGAAGCGGAAGATGTCGGCGCGGCCGGAGCGCAGGTAGGCGTACCAGAGCCAGAGGTCCGGGGAGAGTTCGGAGTTGTCCCAGGCGTAGCCGCCGATGTCGTAGCGCCACTGGTGGCGGGCGGTGTCGTACGTGTGCATGATGTCGCCGTAGTCCCAGAAGCCGTACCAACGGCGCTGCTCCACCTGGTCCTTGTAGTAGGTGAAGAGGAAGTCGAGGTGGTCCTCGATCTTCGCCTTGGCGGGTGTGGAGCGGTCGGGCTCGGAATAGAGGCCAGGGCCGAAGACCTTGGACTTGATGAGCTGCTTCGGCGGGGCTGCCAACTGGGGCAGTACGCGCACGGCCTCGACCTGTTCGGCCAGTTGCTCCGCGCTCGGGGTGGCGGCGTTGGCCCAGAACAGCAGCTCGGAGGTGCGGGCGATGCCGTAGGGGGTGCCGAAGCCGGGCTCGTAGTCCTCGTAGGTGATGTTGAGGCCTTCGAGCTGCTCGGGGAAGGTGTCCTGGCCCAGGCCGTCGTGGTAGAAGCGCAGGTCCATGGGCTGGGCCTCGGGCGACCAGAGCCAGAGGGTGACCTCGGCCTCGTCGGTCTGGGCGTCGCGGATGTCGAGCTGGGCGGGGTGCTTCTCCCAGAAGTCGCGCAGGCCGAAGGAGAGTCCGCCGCTCGTTCCGCCGACGTAGCCGAAGCCGGAGGCGCGACGGCCGCCGCCGGCGCCGATCCAGCCGTGGCCCTTCTTGGTGCGCTTGCGCAGGGAGAAGCCGTCGGCGGAGAGCTGGGAGAGGGTGTAGTCGCCCCATTCGGGGATGTACTTCAGGCGGGTGGTGACCCGCTGGTCCCAGGTGGACGGGTCGGGCAGCCTCTCGCCGGCGAACTGCGCCGCCTGCACGGCCGCGCCGGGGTCGCGGCGCAGGCCGGTGATGCCCTTGACGGCCTCGCGCAGCAGGCCGGTGCCCTCGCCGCCGATGCGGATGTGCCGGTCGTAGGACTCGTCGCGCATCGGGACGGTGAAGCGGACGCCGAGGCCGCGGATGAAGTCGCCGCTCGCCTTGCCGGGCTCCTGCTTCCCGTCGAACGTGATGGTGTGCACCATGCGGAAGGAGTCGGCGCCCGCGTAGAAGTAGAGGCGGATGGAGAAGGGCAGCCAGCCGCGGCCTCCCTTGCGGTGCTTGCCGTCGATCCGGACGACCGCGCGGACCGGGCCGTCCTGCTCGACCTTCACCGCGTCGATGGCGCCGTCGAAGCGCTCGTACTTGACCGTGCCCTGGTCGCCGTCCTCGATCTCGGGCTGGCGCAGCAGGACGAGGCGGCCGTTCCTCGCGATCTCGGTGGAGCCTCTGGTGACCGACTTGATCAGCTTCGATCCCGACCTGGCGATTCTCGCGGTGATGACACCGGTCGATATGTCGATGGTGCCGCCACGCTGGTCGACGGTGACCTTCTTCGCGGGCGCGGACGGGGTGCCGGCGGTCAGGGTGAGCCTGCCGTCGCCCGAGGCGACGGCGTGCGCGGTCCACTTGAGGGAGCCGTCCGGCCAGTACGCGAGTGGCCAGGACTGCACGGGTACGGCCTTGCCGTCCGCGTCCGTGACGGCGAACGCCTGGTCCTCCCGGTACGTGCCCTTGGGCCAGGGGACGCCGACGGTGGAGCCGGGTGCGGCGCCGAGGCCGCCGTCCTCCAGCCAGTCCAGGGTGACGGGGTCGGCGTCGGCGTCCTTGGCGGTGGGTGCGGCCTGGGCGTTCCCGGCGCCCAGTGTCCAGCTGAACTGGGCGGCGGCTCCGGCGACGGCGGCCGCCTTCAGGAGGGACCTGCGGGGGATGGGGGACATGGCCTTTCCTTTCCGTTCCGTGCGGGTGCGGGGCGTGTCGAGGACATGGCTCTGACGTGCGACTGAGCTGTCACGCACATGACAGGAAGAGGGGCGGCGCCGGGCGCCGACTCCGGGACGGGGGCGCCGCCGTCAGCGGCGCCGGTAGCGCTCCTCCACGGCGACGGCCGCCGCCGCGACGGCGCCGAGGACGGCGACCGCAAGCGGCGCGCTGAACCAGGCCGAGCAGACCACGACGGCCAGCCCGCCCACGATCAGGAAGGAGCCCGCGGGGTCGAGCACGGTGCGGCGCCCGGCCTGTGCGAGCAGCGAGCGCCAGGAGGAGCCGGGCCGCCAGGCCGCCGCCGCGCGCAGCCCGGCCACGGCGGCGCCGATCAGGGCGAGCACCCCGACGGCACCCACGAACGGGCCGCCCGGCAGACCGCTGCGTACGGCCTGCACGTCCACCCAGACCGCGGCCAGGGCGGCCCACCCGGCGAGCCCGACGAGCCACCCGCGGCGCACCGCCGCCCGGAAGTCGGCCGTGAACTCCCGCCAGCCACCGCGCTCGTGGGCGAGCCGGCGCCCGAGATGTCGCGCGCCGGCCGCGAACGCGGCGGGGTAGGTGACCAGCGGCAGCGAGGCCACCGCGATCCACACCCCGGTGAGCAGGCACTCGGCGAACAGGGCGAACCCCTGCGCGAACCGCGACTCCCCCCGCTCCGTACCGGACTTGGCACGCACCTCGGTCATGATCGGTTCACCTCAGCCCTTGAGACCGGACGTCGCCATGCCGTCGATCAGATAACGCTGGAAGGCCAGGAAGAAGGCGAGGACGGGCAGCAGGGCGACGAGCGACATGGCGATCATGCCGCCGTAGTTCGCCAGCCCTTCCTGGTCCACGAACATCTTCAGGCCGAGGGAGACGGTGTACTTGCCGGGCTCGTTGAGGTAGATCAGCGGGCCCATGAAGTCGTTCCAGGAGTTGATGAAGGTGAAGATCGCGCTGGTGATCAGGGCCGGCCTGCACAGCGGGAGCACGATCGACCAGTAGATGCGGAAGTGCCCGCAGCCGTCGAGACGGGCGGCCTCGTCCAGCTCCCTGGGCAGGTTGCGCATGAACTGCACCATCAGGAAGACGAAGAACGCCTCCGTGGCCAGGTACTTCCCCAGCAGCAGCGGGGTGTACGTGTTGATCATGTCCATGTTGCGGAACAGCACGTACTGCGGGATCAGCAGCACGTGGTACGGCAGCAGCAGCGTGCCGATCATCAGCGTGAACAGCAGGTTGCGGCCCGCGAACCTGATCTTCGCGAAGGCGTAGGCGGTGAGTGAGCAGGACACCACGATCCCGATCACCGAACCGACGGCGAGGAAGAGCGAGTTGAAGAAGAACGTGGAGATCGAGATGTCCGCGATGCCGTCGGCGAGGCTCGTGTAGTTGGAGAGGATCGGGTCGCCCGGGAAGAGGTCCACGCTGCCGACGATGTCCCCGCTCTCCTTGAAGGAGCCGCCGATCACCCAGAGCACCGGGTAGAGGATCACGGCGAGGATCGCCAGCGACCCGAGATGCCAGGCGAGCGACCCGGGCAGCCCGCGCCGGAGCGCGGCCGCCCCGGTGGACGGGGTCCTCGTGGACGGGGGCGGCGTGGCGCCGCTGGCCTGCGTGGTGACGCCAGTGGCCTGCGTGCTCATCGGCCGCCCTCCTCGTAGTGCACCCAGCGCTTCTGCGACCAGAACAGCACCGCGGTGACCAGAGCGACCGCGACCAGCAGCATCCAGGCCATGGCGGAGGCCAGGCCCATGCGGCTGTTCTCGAAGCCCTGGACGTACAGATAACAGGTGTAGACCATCGTGCCGTCCGCGGGACCACAGGCGTTGCCTCCGGCACCGCCGCCGACGATGTAGGCCGAGCTGAAGATCTGGAAGGAGTGGATGGTCTCCAGCAGGACGTTGAAGAAGAGGACCGGGGAAATCATCGGCAGCGTGATGTTCCAGAACTGCCGCAGCTTGCCCGCCCCGTCGACGTCGGCCGCCTCGTACAGCTCGCGCGGCACCTGCTTGAGGCCGGCCAGGAAGATGACCATGGGGGCACCGAACTGCCATACGGTCAGGGCCACCAGGCTGTAGATGATCAGGTCGGGGTCGCCGGTCCAGCCGCCGGCGCCGATCCCGAAGAACTGCTGCGTACGGTCGACGACCGCGTCGTCCGAGAAGATCGCCTTCCACACGATGGCGACGGACACGCTCGCGCCGATCAGTGACGGCGCGTAGAAGGCGGCCCGGTAGAAGGCCTGTCCGCGCCGCTTCTGCGCCAGCAGCAGCGCGACGCCGAGGGCCGCGATCAGCTTGATCGGCGTACCGACGACGACGTACCACAGCGTCACCTGGACCGAGTGGCGCCAGCGCGGGTCGCCGAACATCTCGGAGAAGTTGTCCAACCCGATCCACCGGGGGGCGTCGAACAGGTTGTAGTCGGTGAACGCGAAGTAGAGCGAGGCGACCATCGGTCCCGCCGTCAGCAGCAGGAAACCGGCGATCCAGGGGGACATGAAGAGATAGCCGGCCAGGTTCTCCCGGCGGCCCCGCCGCTTCAGCCCGACGGGGCGCGGGGACTTCACCGGACCGTGCCGCGGCTCGGAGTCCTCGGCCAGGCCCTCCCTCGCAGGGGCGTGTGTCACGGCGCTTCCCATCAGCCGACGAGAGCCGTCTTCGACTCGGTGAAGAACTGCTTCACGGCGTCCTCGACGGACCGCTCGCCGAGCGCCATCTCCTCGGCGATGCGCAGGAAGGCGGCCTCGCAGATGTCGGCACCGTTCGGGTGCGGGGTGATCTGCTCCAGGACGCCCGCCTCGACGAGGGACGCCTCGTAGGCGGCGATCGCCTTGTTGACCGGGTCGGTCGGCCGGTACGCCTCGTACTGGGCCTGCGTGGCCGGGACGCCGCGGTCGTAGCCCATGATCTTGGCGACCTCGGGGTCGTGGACCATGAAGTCGATGAACTGGGCGACTTCCTTGGGGTGCTCGGTGCGCTTGTAGGCACTGAGCATCAGCGAGCCGAGGTACTGGCCGGTGCGCTTGCCGTCCGTGGTGGGGATCGGCGCGAGACCGTACTCGCTCTTGCCCTCGGAGGTGTAGCGGACGGTGAAGTTGTCCCAGGTGAACTCGCTGCCGGCGAGCTCCGCGGAGAGCGCCGACTTGGGCTTGATCTGCGCGACCTTCTTCGGGTCGGCGAACAGACCGGACTTCACGCCCTTCTCCGCCTTCGTCCACCACTCGGTCAGATCCGCCTCGGAGAAACCGAGCCCGTCCTCGGTGAAGAAGGCCTTGCCGTTCTGCCGCAGGTACAGGTCGTAGAGGTACATGACGCCGTACATGCCGCTGTCTCCGGCGCGGCCCGTCCTGTCCCGGATCTTCTTCATCGCCTCGTCGAAGTCGTCCCAGGTCCAGCCCTGTTCGGGCTTGCCGCCGGCCCTGGTGTAGACGGGCTTGTCGATGACAAGTGCCATCGAATTCGAACCGACGGGCACGCCCAGGAGTTTGCCGTCGATCTCACCGAACTTCTCCAGGCCTGCCCGGAAGCCGTCCATGGAGAGGTTTCCCGCCTCGGCCTGGCCGCTCAGGTCGAGCAGGACATTCTTGGCGTCGTATTTGCGGAGAAATCCGATGGCATTCTGGAAGACGTCCGGCGGATTCCCGCCGGAGGCCTGGGTGTTGAACTTCTTCCAGAAGTCGGTGTACGGCTGGAAGTCGGTCTTGACTTTGATCTTGGGGTACTTCTTCTCGAAGAGCGCAATGGTCTTGTTGATGCGTTCGGCCCGGTCCTCGGCGCCCCACCATGAGTAACGGATCGTCACCGTTCCGTCCCCCGAACCGCTGCCGCCGCCGCACGCGGTGGCCGTCGCACCCAGCCCCGCGACGGCCAGTGAGGCTCCCGCCGCCTTGAGGATCGTGCGCCTCCCGGTCTGCCTCTCCGCATTCCCGCCCTGCTGCATACGAGCCTCCCCGCGACGTCGCCTTCGCTCCATGAATCGTTTCAAGTAAGCGCTTGCTGGCACAAGTTACGGAGGGCCCGGGGGCGCGTCAATGATTCGGACAGGAATTCATGGGCGCCGGGAGCGGACAGCGCGGACGACCGTCCCGGCCGCGCCGTCGGCGGCGCCGGAAAGGCCGAGGTCGGCGCGGTGTGGCCGACGGGCCGAACGCGGACGGGGCCGTCGGGCCGGGCGGCGCGGAAGGTCACGGTTGGATGAAGGTGCGCGGAAGCGGAACGGCCGCGCGGCGGGCCCGGGACGCGGGGCGCGACGCTCGGGCACGCCTCGCCCGGGACGCGCGGCGCGTGACGTTCGGGCACACCTCGGGACCGTCCGGGCACCCGCATGACAGAACGGCCCGGCTCACGAGGGTGAGCCTGGCCGTCTGATGATCCGGTGGGCGATACTGGGTTCGAACCAGTGACCTCTTCGGTGTGAACGAAGCGCTCTCCCACTGAGCTAATCGCCCGGACGCAGGAAGAACATTACCCCATGTCAGGGGGTGCCCGTGACCAGCGGCGGCCGGGTCGCCGGGCCCCCGCCGCGGATCACTGGTCCTCGATCTTCCACGGCATCTGGAGCCCGAACCTGTACAGGTAGATCGCGGCCAGCACGCACACGATGACCACGCCGATCGAGGTCAGGATGATGTTCCGGCGCCGCACCCTGGGATCCAGGGCGCGCTGCGCCGCCTCGGTGACCTTTCGCTTGGTCCAGCGCAGGACCAGCTGGGCCCAGACGAACTCGGTCGCCCAGATCGCCATGCCGCCGAAGATCACGACCCAGCCCGGCCCGGGCAGCACCAGCATGGCGACGCCGGCCACCACGACCGCGAGGCCGACGATGAAGACGCCGACCTGCCAGCTCAGGTGCAGGGCGCGGCGCGCCTTGATGAATTCCGGCGCTCGCGAGCCCAGCGCGCGGTCGACCGCGGCCTCGTCCGTCCCCGTACGGTCTTCCGCCACGACTGCCTCGCCGGACGTGTTACTCCCCGTGTTCATACAGCCAAACACTACCGGAGCGAAACCTGTCACCGGAATGGGCGCACAGCCCGAACGATCTATCGGCCGGAAGAGTTACATAAACACACGCAAAACACTCAGAGGGGTTTACAACGGCACCGTAGGTGGCATGTCGATTTCGCCGACGTGCGAATCCCCGAGCGCACACTGAGCGAAAGGCCCTGGCGCTTATGAACACCACGGTCAGCTGCGAGCTGCACCTGCGCCTCGTTGTGTCGAGCGAGTCCTCCCTGCCTGTCCCCGCAGGCCTGCGGTACGACACGGCCGACCCCTACGCCGTGCACGCCACCTTCCACACCGGAGCCGAGGAGACCGTCGAGTGGGTGTTCGCCCGCGACCTCCTCGCCGAAGGTCTCCACCGCCCCACCGGGACCGGCGACGTCCGTGTCTGGCCGTCCCGCAGTCACGGCCAGGGCGTCGTGTGCATCGCCCTGAGCTCCCCGGAGGGCGAGGCACTGCTCGAGGCCCCGGCACGGGCCCTGGAGTCCTTCCTGAAGCGCACAGACGCCGCCGTGCCCCCCGGCACGGAACACCGGCACTTCGATCTCGATCAGGAGCTCTCGCACATCCTGGCGGAAAGCTAGGGCGAGGCACCGTGAAGCCGCCCGTCGCCGTCGACTCGGGGTGACGGCACGGGCCCGGACAAGCGCAATACGGCACACACCGGCGTCGTCGCCGCGGATCTCCGCGGGGGCGGCGCCGGTGCGCGTCCGGCGGCGACTGTGTGCGTGCGGCGCCGGGGCCCGGCACTACCGCGCCTCGCGCTGCCTCCTGCCGCCTCTGACGCTTCTACCGCTCCTGCTGGCTCCCGCCGCTTCTACCGCTCCTGCCGGCTCCCGCCGCTTCTGACGCTTCCCGCGGCCTCTCCGGGGAACGAAGGCAGGCCGGTCGCCGTTGTACCGGCGACCGACGGCCGGGACCGCGATCGGAGCCGGTTGGCCCGCCGCGGAAACCACTACCATCGGCCAGCATCGGCGGGCGCCCGCCCGACCCCAGGCCAGGGAGCGAAATGTGCTGATCACCCACGACACCCGGTGCGCCCTCGACACCGTGGTGGATCTGGTGAACACCGTGCCGGAGGACGAAACGGCGCCGGACGGACTGCCGGATGTCGCGGCCCTCCAGGAATTTGTGGGAACGCACGAGATCAGCGACGTCGGCGTGCTCTCGGAGCTCGACCTGTCGGCGGTGCGCAAGATCCGCGGTCGGTTCGCCGCGGTCTTCGCGGCCCCCGAGCCCAGGGCCGCGGCGGGTCTGATCAACGACCTGGTCGCCGCTGCCGGAACGACGCCCCGGCTCACCGACCACGACGGCTACGACTGGCACATCCACTACTTCGCGCCCGGCGCCTCCGTCGCGGACCACCTGGCCGCCGACTGCGGAATGGCGCTGGCGTTCTTCGTCGTCGCCGGGGAGCAGGAGCGGCTGCGGCGGTGCGAGGCGCCCGACTGCCGGCGCGCCTTCGTCGACCTGTCCCGGAACCGCTCGCGACGGTACTGCGACAGCCGCACGTGCGGGAACCGCTTGCACGTGGCGGCGTACCGGGCGCGGCGCAAAGAGGCAGCCGGCTGACGCCGCCCTTCCCGACCGGTGCCCACTCCGATGCCCTTGGTGGCGACGCGTTCCCCGGCGGGTGGCGCCGGGGAACGCGGGTACGGCTCACAGCATCAGCAGATCGTGCAACGAGGCCATGAGCAGCAGACACCCGATCACCGCAAGGAAGATCATGAGCGGTGGCTGGGAAAGGGCGAAGAGGCAGCCACGCGGTTCGCTCCGCGTCCGCGCGGTTTCGCTCTGTCTCGGGTCCAGCTGGGTATCCAGCTGCGTGGTGTCCGGCATCTCGCCGCGATGATGACGCAGCGCGCGGGGCCTACGCGATCAACACGCCCGTAACGACCGGGAGTTCGTTGAATATCGCAATGTCCGGTCGGATCGTGATCATTCCGGAGCATGCTCTGACGGCGTCGGACCCGCTGTGTCGTTTCAGTCCGGGGCGCCGACGGAGGGTCGGCGGTCGGCCGACGGTCAGATCCCGTGCTTCTTAAGGATCGCCTCGATGTCGCTGAAGTCGTCCTCGCCGCGGGACGTCGTCGCAGGTCGGGACGCGGGCCGGGCGGCCGGGCCGGAGCCGGCACCCAGGGAGGGCTCCGAGGCCGCCGGGGCGACCGCGTCGCGCTGTGCGGCGGCGCGGGCCTCCTTGCGCTCCTTGCGGGTGCCGCCGCGGCGGCGCTCCACGGTGCGCGTGGTCATGAACAGCACCCAGGACACACCCAGCACCGCGAAGCCGGCCCAGGCGACCGGGCTGAAGGCCGTGTCGGCCAGCCACTCGACTACCCCGGCCATCACCAGGCCGACCGGGACGAGGGAGTAGGCGGCGATGCGGACCGCGGTGAGGAAGCGCCTGCGGTACGCGGTGACCGCCGCGATGCCCAGGCCTGCCGCGGACACCGCGGAGCAGATGGTCTCGGCAATCATCCGGTCCTCCAGGCTGGGCTCGGTCGGGCATGAGTACTTCTGTCCCTTCCATCCTGCACCGTCCGGACGCCCTGGGGCCATGCCGCGGCCCGAGATCAGGGAGATCTCGGGGTCGGCTCCTCCCCAGGTGCCGGTGGCCGTCGTACGGCTGTGGTCGGGGCACGGTCCCGCCGGCTGGGAGAATGGGGCCATGAGCGACTCCTCCCCCGCCCGTCCCGCCACGCCCGTCCTCGACGTCTGGTGCGAGCTCCAGTGCCCGGACTGCCGCACCGCCCTGGACGACCTCCGAGCCCTGCGCGCCCGCTACGGCGACCGCCTGGAGCTGCGGCTGCGGCACTTCCCCCTGGAGAAGCACAAGCACTCCTTCGCCGCCGCCCAGGCCGCCGAGGAGGCCGTCGCCCAGGGGCAGGGGTGGCCGTACGCCGAGGCCGTGCTGGGCCGGGTGGCGGAGCTGGACCGCGAGGGGGAGCCCTTCCTGGTGGAGGTGGCCCGGGAACTGGGAATGGACGCGGAGGAGTTCGACACCGCGCTGATCGACGGCCGGCACATCCTGATCGTCGACGCCGACCAGGCCGAGGGCAAGGCGATCGGCGTGACCGGCACCCCCACGTACGTGATCGGCGGCGAGCGCCTCGACGGCGGCAAGAGTCAGGAGGGGCTGCGCGAGCGCGTCGAGGAGATCGCGGACCGGCTGCTGGCCGAACAGTCCGACTGAGCCGGGAACGCTCCCCCTCGGCCCCACCCCACCCGCTGTCAGAGCAGCGGTTTGTAGAAGCTGTACCGCGTCGTCCCGTAGCCGAGCGACTCGTAGAGGCGCTCGGCCGCGGTGTTCCCCGCGAAGACGTTGAGCCCGATCAGCGCTCGGCCCGCGGCGATGGCCTGCGCCTCGGCCAGCAGCATCAGCGTGCGGCCGTGTCCCCGGCCCCGGTGGGCCGCGTCGGCCTCGACGTCGAAGACGAAGGCCCGGTCCTCGTACAGCGCCAGCCACAGGACACCGACCCGCGTCCCCTCGTGCTCCACCACGCTGAACAGCATGTTCTCCGTGTCCAGCCCCTGCGGGAGCAGCGTCTCGTGATCACTGCGCGCCTTTTCGCGGGCCTCCGCCTCGGGCATGCCCCGCTCGATCCAGGTCCGGGCGTACTGCTCCGACTCATAGGCGTGCCAGGCGCCGAACTCGTCCGGTGTCATGGGCCGCGCCCGGCTGTCCGCGGGCAGGGCGGGCGGGGTGTCGCCGAGCGGCTTGGTCATGCCGCGGGTGCGCAGGACGTAGCCGAGTGCCTGGGCGAGCCGCAGGCCCGCCCCGGCGTCGGGGGCGACGCTCACCTCGATCTGCCCGCAGCCCCAGCCCCGCGCGATCTCCTCGGCCGCGAGGGCGGCCACGGTGCCACGGCCGCGCCGGCGGTCCGGTTCGTCGATGCGCAGCTTGTGGATCACGGCCACCGAGTCACCGAAGGCCTTCGAGGTGCCGAGGTGTATCGCGCCGGCGGGACGGCTGTTCACGCACACCTGGTAGTGGCGTGAACGCGTTCCGTCGGCGGCGCGCTGAAGCGGCTCGGTCGGCCGCAGGGTCGTGGTCATCACGGGTGTTCTACCCGCCGGGGGTGCGAAGTGCAGCCGAATATCCGCGCTCTACGGGTCCAGGTCGTTCCCGGACCGCTCCTCGAAGATCCTCATGGCCTTCGCGGTCACCGGTCCCGGGGCGCCGGGCAGTTCACGGTCGTCGACGCGGTGCACGGCCTGCACATCCCGCAGCGTGGAGGTCAGGAAGACCTCGTCGGCGCGGTCCAGGACGTCCAGCGGCAGATCGGTCTCGCGGGCGCCGGTCCACTCGACGGCCAGGGCCCGGGTGATTCCGGCGAGGCAGCCGGAGGCGACCGGCGGGGTGTGGATCTCGCCGTCGAGGACGACGAAGACGTTCGACCCCGTGCCCTCGCACAGCTGCCCCACGGTGTTGCCGAACAGCGCCTCCGAGGCGCCCCGTTCGCGGGCGCGGGCGAGGGCGACGACGTTCTCGGCGTACGAGGTGGTCTTCAGGCCGGTGAGCGCACCGCGCTCGTTGCGGGTCCAGGGCACCGTGATGACGGCCGTGGAGTCGGGACGGCGGCCGGTCTCGCCGAGGGCGACGACGAGGGTCGGGCCGTGCTCGCCGCGGTCGGAGCCGAGCGGGCCGTGGCCGCCGGTGTAGGTGACGCGCAGCCGGCCCAGCGGCATGGGGTTGGCTTCGAGGACGGCGGCGCAGGCGCGGCGCACCTCGTCGAGGTCGGGATCGGGCAGACCCAGGCCGCGCGCCGAACGGGTCAGCCGGTCGAGGTGCCGGGTCAGCGCGAACGGCCTGCCGTCCACCGCCTTCACCGTCTCGAAGATGCCGTCGCCCACGGTCAGTCCGTGGTCGAGGACGGAGACGCGGGCGGACTCGATGTCCTGCAGCCCGCCGTCGAGCCAGATCTTCACGTCAGTAGCGCCTCTCCGCTTCCGTTCACCTCGTACGCGCCCGACGCTACCGCGAGCAGCCGGGACGCCTTCAGTTCGGTCTCCCGCCACTCCCCCTCCGGGTCGGATCCCCAGGTGATGCCGGCGCCGGTGCCGAAGCGCAGGAGCCCTGCGGCCCGGTCGATCCAGAAGGTGCGGATGCCGACGGCCAGCTCGCCGGCGCCCCGGTCGGCGTCGACCCAGCCGATGCCCCCGCAGTACGGGCCCCGGGGCGCGGTCTCCAGGGCGTCGATGATCCGCAGGGCGCTCGACTTGGGCGCGCCGGTGACGGACCCGGGCGGAAAGGCCGCGTCGAGCAGCTCCGGCCAGCCGGCGCCCGCGCGCAGCTCGCCGCGTACCGACGACACCAGGTGCACGAGACCCGGGTGCTTCTCGACGGCGCACAGGTCGGGCACGGTCACGGTCCCCGTGGCGCAGACCCGCCCGATGTCGTTGCGGACCAGGTCCACGATCATCACGTTCTCGGCGTAGTCCTTCTCCAGCAGATCGGCCTCGGTCCGCCCGGTCCCCTTGATCGGCCCGGACTCGACGATCCGGCCGTCCCGGCGCAGGAACAGCTCGGGCGAGGCGGTGGCGATCTCGACGCCGCGCCCGGGCAGCCGGATCGTTCCCGCGTACGGCGCCGGGTTGCCGCGGGCGAGCAGGGCGGTGAGGGCGTCCACGTCGGCGTCGGGGGCGACCGGCGCCGAGAGGACCCGGCAGAGGTTGGCCTGGTAGACCTCGCCGGCGGCTATGTGCTCGCGGATGCGCCGTACGGCCGCGGTGTACGCGGTGCGGTCGAGGGAGGACGCCCAGTCACCGACGGCGGGTCCCCGCCACCCGCCCGGTACCGGCGCCGGTACCGGGGCGGTCCGCACCTCGGCGAAGCGTGCGCAGGTCAGACGGCCTTCGAAGTCCGCGCAGACGGCCCAGAACCCCGTGGAGTCGAGGGCGGCGGGATCGCTCGTGACGTCGAGGAGACCGGTGGCGAGGCGGTCGCCGAAGCGGGCGAGGGGAGGGAGGTCGAGCACGTTGTCGAGTCTAGGCCGGTGTCCCGGAGGTGACCCGAACCTGTCCTTCCGGGTGCCCTGACCAGGTCCGCGAGCGGACGCACCGCAGCACGCTGCACAAACGCGTTTTTGTACTGGCCCCGGAATCCGCTAGAGTTCATGACGTCGCCGGGACGCGCAAGCGGACCGCACCGACAGGCGGACGTAGCTCAGTTGGTAGAGCGCAACCTTGCCAAGGTTGAGGTCGCGAGTTCGAACCTCGTCGTCCGCTCGCGGGAACAGGGGGCCTCCCGGGTCTCCTGCACTCCTGGTGGAGTGGCCGAGAGGCGAGGCAACGGCCTGCAAAGCCGTCTACACGGGTTCAAATCCCGTCTCCACCTCCAAGGACGATTAGCTCAGCGGGAGAGCGCTTCCCTGACACGGAAGAGGTCACTGGTTCAATCCCAGTATCGTCCACTGATCCGCAAGGATCACCGACCCGTACGGATCATCTCCGTATGGATCCCCGCGCGATTAGCTCAGCGGGAGAGCGCTTCCCTGACACGGAAGAGGTCACTGGTTCAATCCCAGTATCGCGCACGCAGTACTCGCACCACTCCCAGGACGATTAGCTCAGCGGGAGAGCGCTTCCCTGACACGGAAGAGGTCACTGGTTCAATCCCAGTATCGTCCACACACCGAAGCCCCGGCCGTTCCGTACGGCCGGGGCTTCGTCGTGCGCCCGCCCGCTCAGCTGGAGAAGAGCATGCGGCCGAAGCCCTTCTGACGGTGGTGACCGTGGTGGCCGTGCTGCGGGGCGCCCCAGGCGGGAGCCGGAGCGGCCGGGTAGGCCTGCGGCGCGGCAGGCGGGTAGGCCTGCGGCGCGGCGGGCGGGGCCGACGGCGGAGCGGACTGGGACCACTGGGCTTCGAGCCGGGTCAGCGACTCCAGCTCGCCGTAGTCGAGGAAGATCCCGCGGCAACCGCTGCACTGCTCGATCTGAACGCCGTTGCGGTTGTAGGTGTGCATCGGTGCGCGACACTTGGGGCACTGCATGCTCGGCTCAACTCCTCGCCGGTCGGTCCTGCTTCGCGTTTCGCCAGGACAGACTCTGTCCGGCCGCGGGTCGGTTGCACCCTACTGCGCGAAACTTCGGCTCAACCGCGTGGCCGGGGGCCTCAGGGGCCTCAGGGGCCGACGGGGGCCATCCGGGCGCAGGCGTCGACCAGTGACCGTTCCGCCTCGTCAAGGGGCCGGTCCGCCGCGACCGCCTTCGCGACGGCCCGGGCGGCGGTCTGCGCGGTGAGGGCGCGGGCCGGGACGTCCAGGGCCGGCCAGGGGTCGCCGTGCGGCGGGACGGCCGGGCCGCCGGCCGCGCGATAGGCGGTCAGGAAGCGGTTCCAGTCGTCGGGCGGAAGCAGTCCGCAGGCGTACCAGGCCGCCGGGCGGGCCAGGTCCCAGGCCGGGACGCCGGTGCCGAGGTCGTCGACGTCTATCAGCAGCCAGGGCCCCTCGGGCGCGGGGTGGCGTATGAACTGGCCGAGGTGGAGGTCGCCGTGGCAGAGGGTGGTCGTGTCCGGCATGGCGGCCTCCCCACGGGCCCAGGCGGGGAGGGCGGCCCAGGCGTGCAGCACGGCGGCGGTGGCGGGGTGGTGCGGGGCGGCGGTCCGCAGGCGGGCGACGGCCCGCGCGGCCTTCACGGGGCCGCGCATGGCGGGCACGGCGGTGGGAGCCGGTGTCCGGTGCAGGCGGGCGAGGAGGGTGGCCGCGTCCTCCCAGGGCGCCGCGTCCGGGTCCTTTGGGTCCACGGGGGTGCCGTACGGCCAGGACGTGACGAGCCGCCCGTGCAGGGCCACCGGCGTCGGGGCGAGCGGCGGCAGGAGGATGCCGGGGAGGCGGGCGGCGACGGTGACGCGGAGAGCCAGCTCGGCGGGGTCGGCGTCCGCCGCGTGAGCCTTGGCGACGGTGCCGGCGTGCCGGACGACAGTGGCGTCCGGGCGGTCGGCGAGGGTGGCGTCGGCAAGGGGGGCACCGCCGCAGGGGCAGGCCGAGGCGGCGGCGTGGGCCGTCTCCCTGACGCGGGCCGTCAGGGCGGGCAGGAGGTGGTCCGTTGTCACGGGGTGAGGGTACGCAGGCGTCGGCCAGCCGCCGCTCGGCCCTGGAGGCACAGCAATGCCGGCGCAGCTCCCCAGCTGCGCCGGCATTTTGCCGTCCGCCGCACCCCCGTCCCCACGGGGTTTCATGGATGGATGTCCCCGCCCGGACCGCTCTTCCGGGCCTGGGGTCGCCGCTCAGCGCCCCAGCATCACACCCACGGACGACGCCTGTGTGGCCACTGTCTCCCACCCGTCGAAGACGAGGAGGAGCAGGACCGCCAGGGGCAGGGCCATGAGCGTCGCCACCGCGGGGTGGCGACGTCCCTGACGGCGGCTTCGCCGCGTGCGGACCAGCGTCCGCGTTACCGTCTGGGCCATGGTCCCTCTCCTGACCGATTCCGTTGTCTCTGGCAGCGGCGGGCGTCTGACCTCGGGGGACGAGTGCTGCACCCGCCGCTTGACCTCAAATCTAGGCGTCCGGCGCTCCTCGGACGTCATGCCCTCGTACCGATTGCCGGGCCTCCCGGAGGATGAGCCATGACCGGCGGTGTACTCCCCTGGGTGGAGACCGGGTCCCGGGTCTCGGGGTCTTCCCGGAGGGGAGCCCGCCGTGCCCCGGTATCCGCGCGCCGTCCGGTGACTTCGCTCACGTCCGCCGGGTCCGGGCGCACTCCTGCCCCGGCCCTGCGCACGAGGCCGTCCGTCGCCACACCGCGGGGGCGGGGCGCCTCTCCGGTGCCCGCCGCCGTCCCCACCCGCTCCGCCTCTCCAGGTCCAATCCCCTCCCCACGGCGGGTGGTTGGGATCACCGGTGGCTCGGTGCCGAGCCGCTCACCCGTTCCCTGACCGCTCCTCAACTCTCGCACCCGGCACTGACAATCCGTCGTTCCGAGAGGGCGCGGCCTCTGCGCGCGGGCGGCCGTGGAAACGTAAGCTGTGGCTCGTCACAGGGACCGGGCAGCGGGGATGAACATGGCGATGATGCGCCTGAGGCGCGAGGACCCGCGCGTCGTCGGCTCGTTCAGGCTTCACAGGCGGCTCGGCGCGGGTGGAATGGGCGTGGTCTACCTGGGCTCCGACAAGAAGGGGCAGCGGGTCGCGCTGAAGGTCATCCGGCCGGACCTGGCCGAGGACCAGGAGTTCCGCTCGCGGTTCGCCCGTGAGGTCTCGGCGGCCCGGCGCATCCGCGGCGGCTGCACCGCCCGGCTGGTCGCCGCCGACCTGGAGGCGGACCGGCCGTGGTTCGCCACGCAGTACGTGCCCGGCCCCTCCCTGCACGACAAGGTCGCCGACGGTGGCCCGCTCGGCGCGGCGGACGTCGCAGCCGTGGGCGCCGCCCTGTCCGAGGGCCTGGTCGCGGTGCACGAGGCCGGGGTGGTGCACCGGGACCTGAAGCCGTCCAACATCCTGCTCTCCCCGAAGGGGCCGCGGATCATCGACTTCGGCATCGCCTGGGCGACGGGCGCCTCCACGCTCACGCACGTCGGCACCGCGGTCGGCTCCCCCGGGTTCCTCGCGCCGGAGCAGGTGCGCGGGGCGGCCGTCACACCGGCCACGGACGTGTTCTCGCTGGGCGCCACACTGGCGTACGCCTCGATGGGAGACTCGCCCTTCGGACACGGCAGTTCCGAGGTGATGCTGTACCGCGTGGTGCACGAGGAGGCCCAGCTGCACGGGGTCCCCGACGCCGTCGCCCCGCTGGTCCGGGCGTGCCTGGCCAAGGACCCCGAGGAGCGTCCCAGCACGCTGCAACTGTCGCTGCGGCTCAAGGAGATCGCCGCCCGGGAGGCCCAGGGCCTGGCCGACGTACGGCCGCCCGCGCCGCGCAGCGCGGAGGCCGACCTGCCCACGGGGCGGCTCGCCGACACCTACCCGGAGCGTGCTCAGCGGCGTCCGCAGGGCCGGCCGGGCGCTCAGGGCACACCCGCGCCGCGGAGCGCTTCGGGCGGGCGGGGCCCGGCTCCGGCACGCGGTGGCGATCCGTCGCGCGGCGGCGACCCGTCACGCGGCGGCTCACCCGCGCGCGGTGGTACGCCGTCCCGCAACGGATCCGCCGCCCGGGGCGGCAGCGCCTCGCGCGGCGGCGGAGCGGGGGCGCGGTCCGGGTCGCGGCCAACTCCCGCCTCCCGCAACACCACCGGACGCAACACCACCGGCCGGAACACCACCGGCCGGAACACCTCCCGCAACGACGGCGGCGGACGATCCGCGCCGCGCAGCGGAGCCGGCCGTACGGCGTCGAGGCCCACGGGAACCCGTTGGCGACGGCCCGCCAACCCGCGGCTGCTGCGGCAGCGTCTGTTCGTGTTCGTGGTCGTGACGCTGCTGGTCGCACTGGGCATCGCCGCCGCGCAGGGCTGCCAGGGGCCGGCACGGGGCCTCGGCGACGAACGGGGCGGCGTACGGACGCAGCAGGAGCGGCAGCAGCCGGTGGACGTAGGGGACTACGCTCCCGGAGGCCGGGCGTCCGGGCTGTAGACGGGGCGGGGCGCGGGCCGTCGGCGGGCTGTGGACGGATGAGGTGCGGACCGTTGACGGGCTGTGGGCCGGCGGGGTCAGGACGGTCGGGGTCAGGACGGTCGGGGTCCCGGGCGGACGGCGACCGGCCTGCGGTCCTCGGCCGCGCGGCCCGGGGCCTGGGCCGCGCGGCCGGCCCGTAGACCTGGTGGCCGGCCCCTAGCCCGGTGGCCGGCCCGTAGGCCCGTGGCTGGTCGGCCTGCCGGTTCTACGCCGAGGGGCGGCCCGTCGCCACCGCGTAGAAGGCGACCGCCGCCGCCGCGCCCACGTTGAGGGAGTCGACGCCGTGGGACATCGGGATGCGGACCCACGCGTCGGACGCCGCCAGGGCCCGCCGGGACAGGCCGTCGCCCTCGGCGCCCAGCATGAGGGCCACCCGGTCCATCCGGTGCGGGGCGACCTCGTCCAGGGACTCGGCCCGCTCGTCGGGGGTGAGGGCGAGGAGCGTGAAGCCCCCTTCGCGGACCGCCTCAAGACCGGCCGGCCAGGTGCCGAGGCGGGCGTACGGCACGGAGAAGACCGCGCCCATCGAGACCTTCACGCTGCGCCGGTACAGGGGGTCCGCGCAGTCCGGCGAGAGCAGGACCGCCTCCATGCCGAGCGCGGCGGCGGAGCGGAAGATGGCACCGATGTTGGTGTGGTCGTTGACCGACTCCATGACGACGACACGGCGGGCGGTCCGCAGCAGGTCCGCCGCCGTGGGAAGCGGCTTGCGCTGCATGGAGGCGAGGGCGCCGCGGTGCACGTGGTAGCCGGTGACCTGCTCGGCGAGCGCCGGGTCGACGACGTACACCGGAGCGGGGGCCTCGTCGATGATGTCGCGCATGGTGTCGACCCACTTGGCCGAGAGCAGCATCGACCGCATCGCGTAGCCCGCTTCACCGGCCCGCCGGATGACCTTCTCGCCCTCGGCGACGAACAGGCCCTCGGCGGGTTCGCGCCTGCGGCGCAGTTCGACGTCGGTCAGGCCGGTGTAGTCGTGCAGGCGCGGGTCGTCGGGATCGTCGATCGTGATGAGGTCGGCCATGTCACGCCGCCCCGTGCGGGCCGACGCCGACGACCTCGCCGACGACGATGACGGCGGGTGGCTTGACCTCCTGCGCGACGACCGTCTCGGCGACCGTGGCAAGGGTCGCGTCGACCCGGCGCTGGGCGGCCGTCGTGCCCTCCTGGACGAGGGCGACCGGGGTCTTCGGGGACTTGCCGTGCGCGACGAGGGTCTCGGCGATCTTGCCGATCTTGTCCACGCCCATGAGGATCACGAGCGTGCCGGTGAGCTTGGCGAGGGACGGCCAGTCGACCAGGGAGCGCTCGTCGTCGGGGGCGACGTGGCCGCTGACCACGGTGAACTCGTGGGCGACGCCCCGGTGGGTGACCGGGATGCCCGCAGCGCCGGGGACGGAGATGGAGCTGGAGATACCGGGGACGACGGTGCACGGGATGCCCGCCTCGGCCAGCGCCTGCGCCTCCTCCATGCCCCGGCCGAAGACGAAGGGGTCGCCGCCCTTGAGGCGTACGACCGCCTTGCCCTGCCGGGCGTGCTCGATCAGTGCGTTGTTGATGGCCTCCTGGGCCATGAAGCGCCCGTACGGGATCTTCGCCGCGTCGATGACCTCGACGTGCGGCGGCAGCTCGGCGAGCAGGTCGCGGGGGCCGAGCCGGTCGGCGATGACGACGTCGGCCTCGGCGAGCAGGCGGCGGCCGCGGACGGTGATCAGGTCGGGGTCGCCGGGTCCGCCGCCGACCAGGGCGACTCCGGCGGTGCGGGTGCGCTGGTGCGGGGCGACGAGGGTGCCGTCGCGCAGGCCCTCCACGACCGCGTCGCGGATGGCGGCGGTGTGCCGGGGGTCGCGGTCGCGCGCGTTCGAGGTGAGCACGGCGACGGTGACGCCCTCGCTGTGGCCGGTCGCCGGGGTCCAGGCGGTGGCCCGGTCGGCGTCGTCGGAGCGGACGCACCACACTCGGTGCCGCTCGGCCTCGGCGGAGGCGGCGGTGTTGGCGTCGGTGTCGCTGGTGGCGATCAGGGCGTACCAGGCGTCCGCGAGGTCGCCTTCCGCGTACGGGCGCCTCTCCCAGGTGATCTCGCCCGCGTCCGCCATGGCCTCCACCGAGGGGGTCGCCTCGGGAGAGACGAGGCGGATGTCCGCGCCCGCCGCGATGAGGGCGGGCAGGCGGCGCTGGGCGACCTGACCGCCACCGAGGACGACCACGCGACGGCCGGTGAGGCGGAGGCCTACGGGGTAGGCGGGGTGTTCGGCCATGAGGGAGGGCTCCTCGTCCTGGCGGTGCGGTGGGCGCTGCGGCGATGGAGCGGCCCTGACGTGGGGATACGTGCGGATTCTAGGAGACGCGCGGAGGCGGCACGAGGTCGGTCCGGCGTACGGCGGGGTGGAGCGGGGCGGCGGGCGACGGATCGCCGGTCGCGTCGCCGTGCCCCGCCCCGCTGCTACTTCTCGGTGACGCCCGCCGAGTCGAACGTCGCGACCTCGTGCATCGCCCGCGCGGTGCTCTGCACCATCGGCAGGGCGAGCAGCGCGCCCGTGCCCTCGCCGAGGCGGAGGTCCAGGTCGACCAGCGGGCGCAGGCCCAGCTTGTTGAGCGCGGCGACGTGGCCGGGCTCGGCGCTGCGGTGGCCCGCGATGCAGGCCGCGAGGACCTCGGGAGCGATGGCGCGGGCCACCAGGGCGGCGGCGCCGGCGCTGACGCCGTCCAGGATCACCGGCGTACGCAGGGAGGCGCCGCCGAGCAGCAGGCCGACCATGGCCGCGTGCTCGAAGCCGCCGACCGCGGCGAGGACGCCGATGGGGTCGGCCGGGTCGGGCCGGTGGACTTCCAGCGCGCGGCGGACGACCTCGGTCTTGCGGGCGAGCGTCTCGTCGTTGATGCCGGTGCCCCGGCCGGTGACGTCGGCCGGGTCCGCACCGGTGAAGACGGAGATGAGCGCGGCGGACGCGGTGGTGTTCGCGATGCCCATCTCACCGGTGAGCAGTGCCTTGTTGCCGGCCGCCACCAGGTCGCGGGCGGTCTCGATGCCGACCTCGATGGCCTGCTTGGCCTCCTCGCGGGTCATCGCGGGACCGGTGGTCATGTCGGACGTGCCCGCGCGGACCTTGCGGGGCAGCAGGCCGGGGGTGGCGGGCAGGTCGGTGGCGACGCCGACGTCCACGACGCACACCTCGGCGCCGACCTGGGTGGCGAAGGCGTTGCAGACCGCTCCCCCGCCCAGGAAGTTGGCCACCATCTGGGCGGTGACCTCCTGCGGCCAGGGGGTGACGCCCTGGGCGTGCACCCCGTGGTCGCCGGCGAAGACCGCGACGGCCGCGGGCTCCGGGATGGGCGGCGGACACTGGCGGGACAGGCCGGACAGCTGGGCGGAGATGATCTCCAGCATGCCGAGCGCGCCGGCCGGCTTGGTCATACGCTTCTGCCGCTCCCAGGCCTCGCCGAGCGCCTTGGCGTCGAGCGGGCGGATCTGTGCGACGGTCTCGGCAAGCAGGTCGTGGGGGTCCTCTCCGGGCAGGGCGCGTCGGCCGTACGTCTCCTCGTGCACGACCCAGGACAGCGGGCGGCGCTTGGACCAGCCCGCCTGCATCAGCTCGGGCTCGTCCGGGAACTCGTCGACGTACCCGACGCACAGGTAGGCGACGACGTCCAGGTGTTCGGGCAGGCCCAGCGCGCGGACCATCTCGCGCTCGTCGAAGAAGCTGACCCAGCCGACGCCGAGGCCCTCGGCGCGGGCGGCGAGCCAGAGGTTCTCGACCGCGAGCGCGGAGGAGTACGGCGCCATCTGCGGCTGGGTGTGCCGGCCCAGGGTGTGCCGGCCGCCGCGGGTCTGGTCGGCGGTGACGACGATGTTGACCGGGGTGTCGAGGATGGCCTCGATCTTCAGTTCCTTGAACTGCTTCGCCCGGCCCTTGGGAAGGGACTTCGCGTAGGCCTCGCGCTGACGCATCGCCAGTTCGTGCATAGCGCGGCGGGTGTCGGCGGAGCGGATGACGACGAAGTCCCAGGGCTGCGAGTGGCCGACGGAGGGCGCGGTGTGGGCGGCCTCCAGGACGCGGAGCAGCACCTCGTGCGGGATGGGGTCGCTGCGGAAGCCGTTGCGGATGTCGCGGCGTTCGCGCATGACCTTCAGGACGGCCTCGCGTTCGGCGTCGTCGTAGGCGGGCGCCGCGGGGCCGGTGGACTGCCGTACTTCCGCCACGGCGGCCGTGCTCACGTCGTGCGGGTCTTCCTGGTCGGCGGCGCGGGTGTCCAGGTCGTCGGCGCTCTGGGCGACTTCGGGGCCGGCCTCGCGCGGGGCGGGGACCGGGGCGACGTGCTCCGGCGCCTGTGCGTCAGCCTGCGCCTCCAAGGGGAGGAGAAGGGCCTCGGGCGGTGTCGGGGCGAGGTGCGGGGTGGTGGGCACCTGACCGCCGTCGACCGGCACGAACTGACCGACGGGCTGCTCCGGGCGGTCGCCCACGGCCTCGTCGGGGCGGGGCGCCGGCTCGACGGTGCCCGTCATCGTGACCTCGGACTCCCCTGGCTCGGGCACGCTGTGGGGCGCCATCGTTTCCCGCGGTACTTCGGCGGCCACGAGGGACTGGGGGCCCTGAGCGGGCTGCGGGTCGTCCGGGACGGGCTGGGCGTCCGGCTGGATCCCGGCGGCGGGCTGGGCGTCGGGCAGGCCTTCGGCGGTGGGCTGGAGGTCCGGCTGCATCTCGGCGGCGGGCTGGGCGTCCGGCTGCGGGGCGGCGTCCTGCGGGTCGGGCTGCGTGCCCGGCTGCGGGTGTGCCGCCGCTGTCTGCGCGGGCTGCGCGGCCGGCTCGGGCCGCGCTTCGGGCTGCGGATGGGCCGCGCCTTGTACCGGCTGCTCGACCGATTCCTGTGGCGGTACGGGCTGCTCCGTGGCGGGCGGCGCGGCCGGTGCCTCCGGGGACGGCTCGGGTTCGGCGTGCTCGGGCACGGCCGCGTCGGGGTTCTGCACGACCGCGGGTGCTTCGGGGACCTGGTCGCCCGCGACCGTCTCGGGGGTCTGGTCGTCCGGGGCCGCGGGCGCCTCGGTGAGCATGGCCTCGTGCGGCTCGGGAGCCTCGGCGGGCACAACCGTCTGAGCGGGCTCGGGAGCGTCGGTCGACTCAACCGCCTGGACGGGCTCGGAAGCCTCGGCAGGCACAACCGCCTGGACAGGCGCGGGAGCCTCGGCCGGCACCACCGCCTGGACGGGCGCGGGCGCGGGTTCCTCGGCGGCCTCGACAACCTGGGGGTCCACGGACACCGGCTGCTCGGGGGCCTCTTGGACGGGCTGGGCGGGCGCGGGCGCGGGCGCGGGCGCGGGCGCGGGCGCGGGCGCGGGCGCGGGCTGCGCAGTGACCGCCTCGGGGGACGGAGCGGCTTCCTCCGCGGGGTCGGGACCCGGGTCGGGCTCGACCTGTTCCGCCGCAGCCTCTGGGGCGGGCACCTCGTCCGCCACGGCCTCCTGGCCCGCGCCGCCGACGATCGGCGTCTGCGGACCGTACGTCGTCTCGTCGCCCGGCACGGCATCGGCGCCGTCGCCGTCGCCGTCGCCGACCACGGTCTCGGTCTCGGTCTCGGTCCGGGCCTCGGCGGGGGCGTCGGCAACCGGGGCCTCGGCCTCTCCCGCTTCGCCGGACTCGCCGGCCTCCCCGCCCGTCGCCGCCACTGCCCCCGTCGCCACGCGGGTCACGAGCGCCTGGGCCGCGCCCACCGGATCGGACACCTGTTCCGGTACCGGAATAACCGTTTCCGCATGCACCGCCTCGGCGTTCACCGGGGCCTCCGAGAGCTGCGGGGCCCGCGGCGCCGCGTGCGCGCCCCAGGGCGCCGCCCCCTGCGGTGACATCGCGGCCGCCTGCGGGACGTCGAGGTACTCCGGACCGGCGGTCGGCGGGCCGGCGTGCCGCACCGGCGCGTCGGCCGGGCCGCGGTCGGCGAGGGAACGGACCGGGCTCGCGGAGGTGTCGGGGATCGGCGGACCGAGGTGCAGCGGCCTGCGCGGTGGCGCCGGCGCGGACGCGGGCTCGGGTGCCACTTCCGGCTCCGGCAGGCGGACGCCGCCGAGGTCGACCGAGCCGCTGTCACGGCCGGACATCTCGTGCGGGCCCGGCTGGTGCACGGTCTCGACGACCGGCTCCGGCGCGGGCGGCGCGACCTCGTTGCCCCAGGCGCCCTGGGCTCCCGGCAGCAGCAACAGGTCCTCGTCCTCGGCGGTGGACTCGGAGAGGTAGGCGTACGCGCCGGGTGCGGGGACGCCAGGCTGCTCCACCATGCCTGCGTCCTCCGGCAGCCCCTCGCCCGGGATCTGGCCGGTGTCGGTCATGCGTAACCCCTCGCCCATCGGTTAGTGCTTCTACGACCAGCTACACCCGGGACGGCGCACCGACCGCCCCGTAGTGAAGAACGAGCGTGCGTGCCCAGCGGCACGAACGACCCGCCGGAAAAGACGACAAAGCCATTGAGTGGCATTGTCGCGGTCGTTCCCCCGCCACGACAGCTTGATCCGCGACGGCCCGCTGTGGACTGCGCCACGTTGCGCGTCCTCCGGTTCTGCCGTACCACACCCAGCCCGGATCGGGCGGGTTTTTACGGACAATGACCGACGAACTGCCGGGTGTCCGAGTGCGGTACAACAATCCGCCAGCCTACCCCGCGCGGTATGACAAGCCGATCACGGGGCGCGGTCCGGAAGTCCCGCCCGTCGCCCGACCACCGCCCCTCAACGAGGCGCTTCGCGCCGCACGATTTCTCCGGTGAGCAGGAACGCGACGCTCCGCTCGGTCTCCGTCCAGGCCCGGGTGTCGAGTCCGACGGACTGCAGCAGGGCGCACTCGACCCGGTAGCCGTGCTCCGTCAGGTCCCGGCCGACGAGTTCGGCCGCGTCCCGGGTCGCGGCGTGCGCGACGATGCGCTGCGGCCGCCGGTCGGCGACCGCGGAGACCACGGCCGCTCCCCCGCCGCCGACCCGGACGACATCGGGCTCGGGGAGGTTCTCCAGGACGTACGGGGCGGTGCCGTGCACGATCTGGAGCTGGGCGCCGAAGTGCCGGGCGGTCGCCTCGGTGCGGGCGCAGGCGTCCGGGGCGCGGTCGACCGCGATGACCGCGGCGCCCGCGCGGGCGGCCTCGGTGGCGAAGGCGCCGCTGCCGCAGCCGATGTCCCACACCAGGTCGCCGAGGCGCGGGCCGAGCCGGGCGAGTTGGGCCGTGCGGAGCAGGTCGGTCTCGCCCTCGCCGAGTTCGCCTCCGTACGCCTCCGCGGGCAGGGCCCAGCCGCGCGGACCGGCGGCGGGGTCGCGGCCGGCGACCCAGCCCGTGCCGTCGGTCGCGGTGCCGGGGCCGACGCTTCCGCCGACGACGATGACGACGTTCGGGTCGCGCCAGGTGTGGTCGGCGGCCTTGTCGGAGGTGACGACGGTGACCCGTTCGCGCGTGGTGCCGAGTTCCTCGCAGATGACGAAGGTGCGGTGGATGCCCTCCATCAGCAGGCCGAGTTCGGCGGGGCCGGCGCCCGGGGAGGTGAGAACCGCGACCTTGGTGTGGGCCCGGCATACGTTCACCGCGCGTCGCAGCGTGCGGGGGTGGGCGACGACCACATGGGCGTCGTCCCACGGCATACCGGCGCGCGCGAAGGCGGCGGCCACGGAGGAGACCGCCGGGACGACTTCGACCTCCAGGCCGAACTCGGGGGCGCGCAGGGTGCGTACGACGCCGAAGAAGCCGGGGTCGCCGTCGGCGAGTACGACCGCCGTGCCGCGGTGGGCGGCGACGCGGCGGGCGGCGAGGGCGACGCTGCCGAGGCGGATGCGTTCGGCGGCGGGCGGTACCTCGGGAAGTGCCAGGTGGTGGGCGGCACCGGCCACCAGTGTGGCGGCGCCCAGTGCGGAGCGTGCCGCGGCGGTCAGTGGCGAACCGTCCCAGCCGATCACCGTGACCCGGTCGGCCATCGTCGTCAGTCTCCAGGATGTCGCAGGTCGTGGTCGCGGAACCGTTGGCCGGCGCGCTCCGTGAGGGTACCTGGTGCGGCCTGGGGGCGGGGCGGTGGCGTGGTCGGAGCGCCCGCGGGTCAGTTCCAGTCGGTGAAGGTGGTGAAACCGTCGTTGTCGGTCAGTGGCCCGGCCGCGCCTTCGAGGTCCTCCGGCAGCAGGCTCCACACGATGAAGTCGGTGCGTACGTCCGTCCAGACACCGTCGTCGGCGCGGACCCGGGCTATGCAGGCGTTGCGCAGGACGCCCTCGCTGATGCAGCCGATCTTCTGGGCGACCTGCTGGGAGGCGGTGTTGTCGGCGGCGGTGCGCAGCTCGATGCGTTCGAACTTCTGGTCGCCGAAGAGCCATTGGGCGGTGGCGAGCGCCGCCTCGGAGGCGTAGCCCTCGCCCCGGGCCCAGGGGGCGACGATGTACGACAGCTCGGTGGACCGTACGTGCCAGTTGGTCCTGGTCAGCTGGACGACTCCGACCAGGCGCTGGGTGAGGAACTCGGTGACCGCGAGGTCGAGTCCCCGGCCGGACGTGCGCTCGGCGGGGGCGTACTCGCCGATCCAGGTACGTGCGGCCTGCTCGGAGAAGGGCTGGGGGACGTGGGTCCAGGCGGCGACCTGCTCGTCGTTCATCATGGCGGCGAGGGCGGGGACGTCGTCCTCGTCGAGGGGGCGCAGCACCAACCGCTCCGTGCTGATGGAGATGTTGGGGAAGGTGCTCGTCATGCGCCGCTCCGTAACCTGTGTAACCGTCAGGGCCTACTCGAACTGCCCAGCATGCAGCATGAAAGCACTCAACCACATCACGGGGTCCGCCCCGGTGCGGAGCGGACCCCGCGCGGAACGGACCCCGTGCGGGACCGGCGGTGTGGTCAGAAGGAGGGCAGGACGGCGCCGGCGTACTTGTCCTCGATGAACTTCTTCACCTCGGGCGAGTTGAGGAGCTCGGCGAGCTTCTTCACGCGCGGATCGTCCTCCTGGCCCTCCTTGACGGCGAGGAGGTTGCTGTTCGGGTTGCCCTCGGCGCTCTCCAGGAGGAGGGAGTCCTCGGCCGGCTTCAGGTCGGCCTCGATGGCGTAGTTGCCGTTGACGACGGCCGCGTCCACGTCGTCCAGGGAGCGGGGGGTCTGGGCCGCCTCCAGCTCCTTGAACTTGAGGTTCTTCGGGTTCTTGGTGATGTCCGAGGGGGTCGCCGAGGTGCCGACGCCGTCCTTGAGCGTGATGAGCCCGTTGGCCGCGAGCAGCTGCAGGGCGCGGCCCTCGTTGACGGTGTCGTTCGGGACGGCGACGGTCGCACCGCTCTTCAGGCCGTCGGCCTTGTCGACCTTGTGGGAGTAGAGGCCGAGGGGCTCCAGGTGCACGTCGACGACGGACACGATGTGGGTGCCGTTCTTCTTGTTGAAGTCGTCGAGGTACGGCTGGGTCTGGAAGTAGTTGGCCCCCACCGAGCCGTCCTCCGTCGCCGTGTTCGGCGTGACGTAGTCGGTGAACTCCTTGACCTCGAGGTCGAGGTCCGCGTCCTTCGCCAGGTTGTCCTTGACGTAGTTCAGGATCTCGGCGTGCGGGGTGGGGCTCGCGGCGACGATCAGCGGGCCGGAGGTGTCGGAGGCGGAGTCCTTGCCCGAGCCGCAGGCGGAGAGTCCGAGGGTGAGCGCCCCGGCGGCGAGGACAGCGGTGGTGATCTTGGCGGTGTTACGCACGAAAAGTGCCTTTCCTGAGGTGGTGCGACCCCGTTACGGGTGACGGGGAGTCCGTGGAGAAGTCGAGCGGCCGGTTACGCGGCCTTGCTCACGTCGGCCGCGGCGGGCTCCTTGGCCTTGAGCAGCCGCAGCCTGGGACCGGCGCCCCCGCGTCCGCCGCGGCGGTGCAGGGTGCGGGCGGCGTAGTCGCCGGCGAACTGGATGAGCGAGATGACGACGGCGAGGATCGCGACGGTGATCCACATCAGCCCGGTCTCGAAGCGCTGGTAGCCGTAGCGGACGGCGAGGTCGCCGAGACCTCCGCCGCCGACGGTGCCGGCCATGGCCGAGTAGCCGATGAGGGCGATGATCGTGGTGGTGGTGCTGGCGATCAGCGACGGAAGCGCTTCGGGGACCAGGACCTTGCGGACGACGGTCCAGCTGTTGCCGCCCATGGACTGGACGGCCTCGACGAGCCCTCCGTCGACCTCTCGGACGGCGGTCTCGACGAGCCGCGCGAAGAAGGGGATGCCGCCGATGGCGAGCGGCACGATCGCGGCCTCGCTGCCGATGGTCGTGCCGGTGACCCAGCGGGTGAAGCTCATCAGCGCGACCATGAGGATGATGAACGGCATCGAGCGGCCGACGTTCACGATCTGGCCGATGACCTTGTTGACGAGGACGTTCTGCAGCAGGCCGCCCTTGTCGGTGAGGACGAGGAGCACGCCGAGCGGGAGCCCGGCCACCACGGCGATCAGGGTGGACCAGCCGACCATGATCAGGGTCTCCCAGGACGCCTGCTCCAGCAGGGGCCACATCTCGGACCAGGTCACTTGGCACCTTCCTTCACCAGCGGGGACGGCGCGTCCGCGTGCTCGTCCGGCGTCTCGCTCACCACGTCGATCTGCAGGCCCTGTTCGCGCAGGAAGCCGACGGGCACCACGTTGTCCTCGTAGCGGCCCGGCAGTTCGATCCGCATGCGGCCGACCTGGAGGCCGCCTACGGTGTCGATGGCGGCACCGAGGATCGATATGTCGATGTTGTAGGTGCGGGACAGCTGGGAGATGACCGGCTGCGTGGCGGCCTCGCCGTGGAAGGTGACGTCGAGGACGGTGCGGTCGGCGCCGGACGCTTCGCCGCCGACCGGGAAGAGGGCGGCGGCCAGTTCGGAGCCCGGGGTGGCGAGCAGCTCGCCGACCGTGCCGGACTCGACGACGCGGCCCCTGTCCATGAGGGCGGCCGAGTCGCAGACGCTCTTGACGACGTCCATCTCGTGGGTGATGAGCAGGACGGTCAGGCCGAGCTGCCGGTTCAGGTCGCGCAGCAGCTGGAGGATGGAGCGGGTGGTCTCCGGGTCGAGGGCGCTGGTCGCCTCGTCGGAGAGCAGGACCTTGGGGTCGCCGGCCAGGGCGCGGGCGATGCCGACGCGCTGCTTCTGGCCGCCGGAGAGCTGGGCCGGGTAGGCCTTGGCCTTGTCGGCGAGACCGACGAGGTCGAGCAGCTCCAGCGCCTTGCGGGAACGTTCCTTCCTGGACCTGCCGAGGATCTCCAGCGGCAGTTCGACGTTGTCCTGCACGGTCCGGGTGGAGAGCAGGTTGAAGTGCTGGAAGACCATGCCGATACGGCTGCGCGCCTGCCGCAGTTCCTTGCCGGCGCGGGGGCCGCGGCCGGCGAGCGCGGTGAGGTCCTGGCCGGCGACGGTGACCGTGCCGGCGGTGGGGCGCTCCAGGAGGTTGACGCAGCGGATGAGCGAGGACTTGCCGGCGCCGGACTGACCGATGACGCCGTACACCTCGCCCTCGCGGACGTGCAGGTCGACGCCGTCCAGGGCGGTGACCTCGCGGCCGCGTGAGCGATAGACCTTCGTGAGGCCCGATGTGGTGATCACGTGGGTTTCCGTCACTGTCGAGTGCGCGGCGCGGTGGTGTGCGCCGGGCACGGGGCGTTGTTCTTCGGGGGCTTGGGGTCCTTCGGAACGCGGCACGGTTCTCGCGGCGGCGATGCGCGGTGGCGTGGGGAACCGGGGAGAAACGTGTGCGCGGGGCGTGGCTCGGCCGCGTGCGCGGGGCGCGGTGGCGGGTACGAGCCGGGCGCTCGCTTCGGGGCGCGAGGCTCAGGTGGTGCGGGGGCCCTCTAGAAGGCGCACATTCGACACATACAACGAGCACCGGGCGTCATGGTCGCCTCGGTCGCAGGGGTGCGGTCGCTCGTCGTGCTCATGCGATCAGTAAAGCAGACGTACGGTCCTGACCGGTCACCGCTGTCCGGATACTGGACAGCGGTGGACGCCGGTCGGTCACGGGGGGCGCGGATCGGCCCCGGACGGAGGTCTCGACTCCCGCGTCGGTGACCAGTGTCGACAAGGCCGACAGGTCGGTGACCACCAGGTCGGCGTCGAGTGCGTCGGCGCGGTGGGTTGTGGCCAACACCACGGTGGTCACGCCGGCGGCGCGACCACCCTCGCGGCTGTCTCCGCGGCCGGCCGGCCGTGCAGCTCGGCCCGCGCGAACTCCCGCGCTGTGATCCCGCACTCACCGGCTCAGCGCGTCCGGCAGCGCCGCACGGATTCGAGGGAGGAGACGAGGGAGGAGACGAGGGTTCCGTCGCTGTCGACACGGGACGGCCTGGGCGTGGATCTCTGTGTCCCGACCCTACGGGCGCCCGGTCCTCGCCGGACGGGGCCGGGGGCGGCGGGCCTTTTGGGCCGTAATAGGGTCGCTGCCATGCTTGACGCCCTGACGCTGGTGACCGGAGTCGCCGCGCTGCTGCTCGCCGCCTGGTGCGGCTGGGCGGCCTACCGTGACCAGCCGACGAAGGACTGGCACTTCATCGGCATGGCCGTGGTCTCGGTGCTGGCGCTGGTCCAGCTCGTGGTCGGGATCGTGCAGCTGGCGCGCGGCGAGGAGCCCGGCCAGGGCACGACGATCTTCGTGGCGTATCTGCTGGGCGCCTTCGCCTGCGTCCCGGCGGCGGGGTTCATGTCCCTGGCCGAGCGCACCCGCTGGGGGTCGGTGACGGTCGCCGCCGGCGGTGTGGTCCTCGCCGTCCTGGAGGTGCGGCTGTATGACATCTGGGGAGGCTGAGATGGTGGCCGCGGAGGAGAAGACGGACCGGAGGCGGCTGATCGCCGGCCCCGGGATCCTGCTGGTGTGGCTGTACGGCGTGATGGTGGTCGGCGCCGTGTCCCGGTCGGCGTACCAGATCGCGACCGAGTTCGACCGGGCGCCGCTCCCCTACACGCTGTCGGCCGTCGCGGGCGTCGTCTACGGCTTCATCACGTACACCCTGGTGCGCGGCGGCGAGACGGCCCGCAAGGCGGCGCTGGTGTGCTGCGCCGCCGAGCTCGTGGGCGTCCTGACGGTCGGCACCTGGACGATGGTGGAGCCGTCCGCCTTCGCCGACGCGACCGTGTGGTCGGACTTCGGGATGGGGTACCTCTTCATCCCCGTCCTGCTGCCGCTTTCGGCCGTGTACTGGCTGAGCCGGGCCCGCACCGCGTAGCGGCGACCGGGCCCGGACGGCTGCGGCGCCTTCAGGCCGTGGTCACGTACGCCTCGGCCGGCTTCTCCAGGACGATCATGGGCACGCCGTCCGCTCCCTGCGCGGTCCCCACCGTCTCGTAGCCGACCCGCCGGTACAGCCGCAGGTTGTTCTCGCTGCGGTGACCGGTGTGCAGGCGGAAGCGCTTGGCGCCGCGCTCCTCGGCGAGGGCGGACTCGGCGGCACGCAGCAGGCGGGCGCCGATGCCGTGGCCCTGGAGGCGGGGATGGACGCACAGCTTGCCGATGGACGCCGCCCCTTCCTCGGTCACCCCGCCGCGCACCGAGCCGACGACCTCGTCGCCGAGCCGCGCCACGAAGACGCAGTCGTCGGCGACCTCCTGGCGCACGGAGTCGAGGGTCTGGACGAGCGGGTCGATGCGGTAGTTGCCGTACAGCGCCGCCTCGCTCTGGAAGCAGAGGTACTGCAGCCGGAAGATCTGCTCGGCATCCTGCTCGGTCGCCGCCGAGATGGTCACGCTCATGCCCATGTGTGCATGCCTCCCGCTCACCTGATCACCTGTGGTCCCCCACTCCTATCCCCGTCCTCAGTAAGCCGCAACCTCCGGCGTCAGCAATCGGCGCAGACAACCCAGACATCGGGAACGTTCCGGGCCAAGACTGCCTTGTGAGATACCCAACTCCCCCGCGATTTCCCGGTATGTGAGGTCCTTCGGCGACAGCAGGGCCTCCATGAGCCTGGGGCAGCGGCCGGGCAGCCGGCGCACGGCGTCGCGCAGGGCGCGGTGCCTGGCCGCGGTGAGCGCGAGCTGCTCGGGTTCGTACTCGGCCGCGCCGGCCGGTTCGGTCTCGTACGGCCGCTCGTCGCGGGCCGTACGGCGGGTGCGGCGGGCCTCGAGGCGGACGGCGCTGCGCAGCCAGCGAGGCGGGTCGCGGGGCGGGCCGTGGGCCTCCAGGCGTTCCAGAAGGCGCAGCCAGACCGCCTGTTCGAGGTCGCCGGGCTCGGCCCCCGACGCATACGCCTCGGCCGATGCCTCGGCGGCGAGCAGGGGGCGCAGGGAGGTGACCAGGTCGTGCGTCATATGCAGGTCGACGCGGCCGCCCGGGCGGCGGGTTGCACCGGGCGGCCGAAGGTCACCCCAACCGGGGTCGGTCGCTCAGTTGTTGACGAAGTCCTCGCGGGCCAGCACGCCCGTGTCCGGGTGGTCGGTGAAGACGCCGTCGATGCCGGTGGCGAAGTAGGTCCGGAACGCGCCGAAGACATCGCCGTAGGCATCCGGGTCGCTGCCCTTGCGGAAGTCCGCGGGCAGGAAGGGGTTCTCGTTGCGCATGGTGTACGGGTGAAGGATCAGGCCGGCGCGGTGCGCGTCGCGGACCAGCGTGGTCGGCTCGGTGAGCCGGCCGGCGGAGTCCTTCGGGATGATCAGGTCCAGGGTCGGGCCGATGCCCTGCGCGTACGAGGCGATCTCCTTCAGGCCCTTCGGCGTGATGAGGTCGGCCGTCGTGCGCGGGTCGCCCGTCTCGACGAAGTCCCAGGGGCGGCTCTTCGCGCCGGACAGCAGGACGGCGAGGGGGTTGCCGACGAGCTTGTTCATCCGCTGGATGCTGGTGGGCTCGAAGGACTGGATGATGACGGGCGAGTTCTTCCGGTCCTTGCCGTACTCGCGCAGCAGCCGCGCGAGGCGCTCCTCCGTCCCCAGGCCCAGCTTGCGGAAGTAGGTCGGGTGCTTGAGTTCGGGGTAGATCCAGACCTGCTTGCCGCGCTTGCGGGTCTGCTCGTTCTGCCAGCGGAGCACCTCTTCGAAGGTGGGGATCTCCCAGCGGCCGTCGTAGAGGGTGTTGTGCGGGCGGTTGGCCGGGATGCGCTCGGTCGCGCGGAGCGTCTTGAGCTCGGCGAGCGTGAAGTCCTCGGTGAACCAGCCGGTGACGGAGACACCGTCGAGCGACTTCGTGCGCTTGCGGCCGGCGAACTCGGGGTGGTCGGCGACGTCCGTGGTGCCGCCGATCTCCGGCTCGTGCCGGCAGACGAGGTGACCGTCCTTGGTGGGGACCAGGTCGCCGGCCTCGACGATGTCGGCGCCCATGTCGAGGGCCAGTTCGTAGGCGCCGAAGGTGTGCTCGGGACGGTAGCCGCTGGCACCGCGGTGGCCGATGACCGTCGGGACGGGCAGGCTCCGCACGCCGCCGCGTCCCCCGCCGTGCCGGGCGTCGGCGGCTCTCGCCGTGCCGGACAGGCCGAGTACGGCTCCGCCCGCTCCGAGCGCCACCGCTCCGAGGAGCGCCCGCCGTCCGGTGCCGCCCGCCTGCTCGTCCGACTCCCGTGTTCCCATCAGGGCCTCCTGTCGTTGACCGTCGGTGCGGGCCGATCGTAGGGGCGCGTACATGACGAGCGGGAGACCGCGGCCGGAACACGCGGGTGCGTGGGGATGTCGTACGGGTGCCCAGGGGCCGGTGGGGCGGGATGTCTGACGTGTCGTCGGCTTCGGGGCGGCCGGGCGGGGTACGCGGTCAGTGGCCGCGGTCGTCGTGGCGGTGCCCGACGAGCCCCGTGGCCACGGAGCAGGGGTCGGCGGCACGGCTCCAGCGGCGCGCCTCGCGCAGTCCGCGCGTCGCGTGTGCTTCGATCCGGGCCGTGTCCGGACTCCCGGACCAACGACGCCGGTCCCTGCGGACCAGGACGGTGACGGCGGCGGCCATGACGACACAGAGCACGGCGAGTACGGCGAGGATCGGCACGCGGTTCCTTCCCCCCGGGACGCGACCTGCCTCACATCCTCGTACGGGCGTCACAGCCGCACAACCTCCCGCACCGCAGGTGAACGCGTGTCAACACCGGGTAACGCCCGGATGACCCGACGTGCGTGACACCCTCGGCCGCGAGTAATGTCCTCACCTGCACAGACTCATACCGCATCCCCGACACCGGAGGACCCGTTGTCCCGCTTCGCGCTCATCAAGGCAGTGCTCGGCCCGATCATGCGCCTGATGTTCCGCCCACAGGTGGAGGGCGTGGAGAACATCCCGGGCGACGGCCCGGTGATCCTGGCCGGCAACCATCTCACCTTCATCGACTCGGTGATCATGCCCCTGAAGTGCGACCGGCAGGTCTTCTTCATCGGCAAGGACGAGTACGTCACCGGCAAGGGCCTCAAGGGGCGGCTGATGGCCTGGTTCTTCACCGGCGTCGGCATGATCCCGGTCGACCGGGACGGCGGCCGGGGCGGAGTCGCGGCACTGATGACCGGCCGCCGCGTGCTGGACGAGGGCAAGGTCTTCGCCATCTACCCGGAGGGCACCCGCTCCCCCGACGGCCGCCTCTACCGCGGCCGCACCGGCATCGCCCGGCTCACCCTGATGACCGGCGCCCCCGTCGTCCCGTTCGCCGTGATCGGCACCGACAAACTCCAGCCGGGGGGCGCGGGCCTGCCCCGGCCGGGCAAGGTCACGGTCCGCTTCGGCGAGGCGATGGAGTTCTCCCGCTACGAGGGCATGGACCGCGACCGCTACGTCCTGCGCGCCGTGACCGACTCCGTGATGACCGAGGTCATGCGGCTGTCCGGCCAGGAGTACGTGGACATGTACGCGAGCAAGGCCAAGGCCGCGTAGGGCCGCGAAGCGCGGGGATACGGACGGCGGGCCGCTCATCGAGCGGCCCGCCGTCCGTGCGTTGTGGGCGTCCGCCCTTCCCAAGGCCGTCGGCGTCGGTGCGACGGCGTCCGGCCGCGCGGAGGCCGGCCGAACCGAGGCGGGGCCGCCATCCGGGCCTGTCCCGGCGGGGCGCCGCTGACTGCCGTCGGCTGCCGGAGCGGCCGGGCGGACCGGCGCCGGTCCGCCCGGCGCGCCCTCGTCGCACCGGTGTTCCGCAGGACGCGGTGCTGGGCGGGTTCGGCGAGGGCCGGCGCGTAGCCGACGGCGGGTGTTCCCGCGCGGCCGGTCCGGCCGGCCGGAGGCACGCCCCGGCCGGCTCCCGACTCCCGGCTCCCGGCTCCCGGCTCCCGGCTCCCGGCTCCCGGCTCCCTACGGGTGCTCCATCCCGTCCTCCAGGCGCTGGCCCCGCAGCAGGAACCAGGAGGCCACGGCGGCGGCCAGGAGGACGGCCGCGCCGACGCCCGCCGCGAGGGTCAGGCCGTCGACGAAGGCCTGGCGGGCGGCGCTCAACAGGGCCTCGGCCGTGTGCGCGGGGAGGTCCGAGGCGGCCTCCACCGCACCGCCCAGCGACTCGTGTGCCGCGGCCGGGGTGCCGTCCGGGCCGGTGAAGTCGCGGTAGACGCCGGTCACGATGGAACCGAGCACCGCGATGCCGAGGGCGGCGCCGAGTTCGTACGCCGTCTCGGAGACCGCGGAGGCGGCTCCCGCCTGTTCGCCCGGCACGCTGGACAGGATCACGTCGGCGGTGACGGTGAACGAGAAGCCGGCGCCCACGCCGACCACGAGCAGGACCGCGCCGAGCAGCGGGTAGCCCGTGTTCTGGCCGATGACGGTCAGCGCGGCCAGCGCCAGACCGACGGCGGCGAGCCCGCCGGAGACCACGGCACGCACCGAGAAGCGCCGGGCCACGCGGCCGGCGATCAGACCGGCCGCCACCGCGCCGACGGCGGCGGGCAGTTCGGCCAGGCCGGCCTCGAACGGGCGCCTGCCCTGCACGAGTTGCAGGTACTGGGAGAGGAAGAACACCAGCCCCGACAGGCCCAGGATGGTCAGCAGGTCGGCCAGGACCGCACCGCTGAAGCCGCGATTGCGGAACAGCCGCATGTCGAGCAGCGGGACCGGCATGGTCAGCTGGCGGCGGACGAAGCCGTAGAGCGCGGCGGCGCCCAGCAGACCGGCGGCGAGCGTGGCCCACGCGAACCCGTGCGCGGCGGCCTCCTTGACGGCGTACACGACACCGACCATGCCGACCAGCGAGAGGGTGACGCTGAGCAGGTCCCAGGGGCCCGGGTTCGGGTTGCGGGACTCGGGCAGGAGCTTGATGCCGACGACGACCAGGACGGCCATCACCGGCAGGTTGATGAGGAAGACCGAGCCCCACCAGAAGTGCTCCAGCAGGAACCCGCCGACGACCGGGCCGACCGCCGCACCGGCCGACGCCGCGGCGCCCCAGATGCCGACGGCGAGGCTGCGTTCGCGCGGGTCGTGGAAGAGGTTGCGGATCAGGGCGAGGGTGGCGGGCATCAGGGTGGCACCCGCGACGCCGAGCAGGGCCCGGGCGACGATCATCAGCTCGGGCGTGGACGCGTAGGCGTTGAGGACCGAGATCGCGCCGAACGCCGTGGCGCCGATGAGCAGAATCCGCTTGCGGCCGATGCGGTCGCCGAGGCTGCCCATGGAGACCAGCAGACCGGCGATGACGAAGGAGTAGACGTCGCCGATCCAGAGCAGCTGGGTGCCGGTGGGGGCGAGGTCCTCACTGATGTAGGGGGTCGCGAGACCGAGGACGGTCGCGTCGACGGCCACCAGCAGCACGGCCAGCACGAGGACGGACAGCGCGAGCCAGCGGCCGGGGCGCTTCACCGCCTCGTTCGTGTGCGCCGGCCGCAGGGTGCGGTTCATGGTTCCTCTCTCCGGAGTGCGCCGCCGAGCAGCAGCTCGACGATCATGTGGGTCAGGTCGTTGCGGGCCACGCGGCCCTCGGTCACCGCCCAGGCGCCGGAGGCCAGCAGGCCGTAGAGCGCCTCGGTGAGCCAGGCGGGGGTGAGGTCGATGCGGAACTCGCCGCTCTCCTGGCCGCGGCGGAACACCGCGGCCATCCGGGCGTCGATGCGGGCCCAGCCCTCGTTCTGCTCCTCGCCCTCGAACAGCTGGTTCTCGGTGTAGAGGAAGGCGAGCAGGCCGGCGGCGGGCTCGATCTCGCGCACGAGCCGGCGCACCGCGTCGGCCGCCGGCCCGTCGTCGAGGCGGGCCGCGTCCAGGGCGGCCTCGCACTCGGCGATGCCGAGGGACTCCAGGGCCCGGACCAGGGCGTCCCGCCCGGCGAAGTGCCGGTGCAGCGTGGCGCGGCTCAGCCCGGCGGCCCTGGCGACCTCGTCCATGGTCGCGGTGGCCCTGCGGGTCAGCAGGGCGGCGGCACTGCGCAGTACCTGGTCACGATCAACAGCCATGAGACAACGATAACCCACGTGAGACATCTCTGTCTCACGTGGGGCATGCGTGACTCACCTCTCGGGCATCTCACGGCCTCCCGGAGTCGGTGCGGGCGGCTGCCCGCACCGATGGGGCTCAGTGCCAGGGCAGCTGCCCGCGCCGCTCCCAGTAGGTGTCCGGGTCCTCGACGAGCGCGCCGAGGCGCGCCACCTGGTCGTCGTCGAGGTCGACGACGGCGGCGTGGAGGTTGGAGCCGAGCTGGTTCACGGTCGCGGCGCCGGAGAGGACGACACCGGCCCAGGGCTGCCGCAGCACCATCGCGAGGGCGACCGCGTCGCAGCCCAGGGCGGTCTCCTCCGCCACGGCCCTCAGGGCCGCCGGCGCATGCGGCTCGGCGAGGCGGCCGTTGGCCATGCCCTCCTTGACGATCACGGTGAGGCCGGCCTCGTGCGCCTCGGCCAGCGCGGGCCCGGCCGAGGTGTCCAGCGCGTTGTACGTCGACTGGACGGTGCGGAAGAGGGGTTCCCCGTCGACGGTCACGGCGAGCGCGGCACGGATCGCGTCGGCCTGGGCGGGACCGCTGGTGGAGAAACCGACGGTGACACCCCGCGCGGCGGCCTCGGCCAGCTCGGCGTGCAGTTCCTTGTCGGTGAGGGCCGGACTGTCGGGGGTCAGCGAGTGGATCTGGTAGAGGTCGAGCCGGTCGCCGAGCAGGGCGTCGGTCTCGACGCGCTGGCGCTCGTACGTCGCGACGCCGTGGTCCTTGACCTCGTGCCGCTCGGCCTCGGCCGACCAGTCGGCCGTGTAGGTGTAGCCCCACTTGCTGCCGACGACCACGTCGTCCACGTCCGGCCGCTCCCGGAGCCAGTCGGCGAGGAACTCCTCCGAGCGGCCGTAGGAGCGGGCGGCGTCGAAGTACCGGACGCCCTGCGCGTAGGCGGCGTCGAGAAGGTCGTGGGTGCGCTCGCGCATCGCCTCGACGCTGCGGTCGGCCGGCAGGTCCCGGTCACGGCCGAGGTTGATGTAGCCGGGGCGGCCGACGGCGGCGAGACCCAGGCCGATGTGACAGGTAGGGGTCGTGGCCGCGGCCAGGCGGGCGAAGGGCATCGCGGGCTCCGTTCGGTCGGCTGCTAGAGCTGTTGACCAACGTAACCGCGATGTCCCTCGGCCACACGGCCGCTACTTCTTCGCGTGCGCCCACGCGTGCTGGCCGGCCACGTCCGCCTTCACCTCGGCGAGCTGGACGGCGACCGCGCTGGGCGCCGTACCGCCGCGGCCACCGCGGGAGGCGAGGGCGCCGGGGACGTTGAGGACGGTGCGCACCTCGGGGGTCAGATGGGCGGAGATCTTCGCGAACTGCTCGTCGGTCAGCTCGTCCAGCTCCTTGCCGTCGGCCTCGGCCACCTTCACGCACTCGCCGGCCACCTCGTGGGCGACGCGGAACGGCACGCCCTGCCTGACCAGCCACTCGGCGATGTCGGTGGCGAGCGAGAAACCGGCCGGGGCCAGCTCCTCCATCCGCTCCCTGTGCACGGTGAGGGTGGCCATCATGCCGGTGAAGGCGGGGAGCAGGACCTCCAGCTGGTCAATGGAGTCGAAGACCGGCTCCTTGTCCTCCTGGAGGTCGCGGTTGTACGCGAGCGGGAGGGCCTTGAGGGTGGCCATCAGGCCGGTCAGATTGCCGATGAGGCGACCGGACTTGCCCCGGGCCAGCTCCGCGATGTCCGGGTTCTTCTTCTGCGGCATGATCGACGAGCCCGTCGAGAACGCGTCGTGCAGGGTCACGAAGGAGAACTCCTTCGTGTTCCAGATGATGATCTCCTCGGCGATCCGGGAGACGTTCACGCCGATCATCGCGGTGATGAAGGCGAACTCGGCGACGAAGTCGCGGGAGGCCGTGCCGTCGATGGAGTTGCCCGCGCTGCCGTGCTCGAAGCCGAGGTCCTTCGCCACCGCCTCCGGGTCCAGGCCGAGGGAGGAACCGGCCAGGGCGCCCGAGCCGTACGGCGACACGGCCGTGCGTTCGTCCCACTGGCGCAGCCGCTCCGCGTCCCGGGACAGCGCCTGGACGTGGGCGAGGACGTGGTGGGCGAAGAGCACCGGCTGGGCGTGCTGGAGGTGGGTGCGGCCGGGCATCGCCACGTCGGGGTGGGCCTCGGCCAGGCCCACCAGCGCGTCCTGGAGGTCGGCGATCAGGCCGCCGACGGTCCGGGCGTGGTCGCGCAGGTACATGCGGAAGAGGGTCGCCACCTGGTCGTTGCGGGACCGCCCGGCGCGCAGTTTGCCGCCGAGGTCGGGGCCGAGCCGCTCCAGCAGGCCGCGTTCCAGGGCGGTGTGGACGTCCTCGTCGGCGATGGTGCCGGTGAAGGAGCCGTCGGCGACGTCCGCTTCGAGCCGGTCGAGCCCGGCGATCATCCGGGTCAGCTCGTCCTCGGTGAGCAGCCCGGCCGCGTGCAGCACGCGCGCGTGGGCACGCGAGCCGGCGATGTCGTAGGGCGCGAGCCGCCAGTCGAAGTGGACGGACGCGGACAGCTTCGCGAGGGCCTCGGCCGGGCCGTCGGCGAAACGGCCGCCCCAGAGCCGGACGTCACCGCTGTTGTTGCTCACTCGTGTCGCTCCTCACCGTGCCATCACCGTCTTGCATGAGTATGCAGAGGGATGCATGATTCGTCAATTTCGCAGGCCGACGGGACGCCGCCGCACCTCGCACTCCATAATCGTTAGACATGGGAAAGACTTATGAACGCATAGACGGCAGACTCCGCACCTTCATCGAGGCACAGCCCCTCTTCTTCACCGCCACCGCTCCCCTGGCCGGCGACGGCACGGTCAACCTGTCCCCCAAGGGCCTCACGGGCAGCTTCGCGGTGCTCGACGAACTCACCGTGGCCTATCTCGACTTCGCGGGCTCCACCGCCGAGACCGTCGCCCACCTGCGCGAGAACGGGCGGATCACGCTGATGTGGTGCGCCTTCCAGGGGCCGCCCAACATCGTCCGGGTGCACGGTCGCGGCGAGCCGGTCTTCCGCGACGACCCCCGCTTCCCGGAGTTGCTCACCCACTTCCCGGACATCGACACCACCGCGCACGGACTGCGCGCGATCATCGTGGTCACCGCCGAACTCGTCCGCGACAGCTGCGGCTACGCCGTCCCCTACATGGCGTACGAGAACGACCGGGACCTGCACGGCAGACGGTTCGCCCGCGAGGACGACGCCTCGCTCAGCGCGTATTTCACCAAGAAGGACCACATCGCGACGAGCCTGGACGGCCTCCCCGGGCTGCCGTTGCCGCTGCCCCCCTCTACCGTCTGAGCCATGCGCCCCGGTGTCACCGCCGTCCTCGTCTCCGCCTCCCTCCTCGTGCTCGGTGCCGCGCCCGCCGGCGGGCCCGCTCCCCGGCCGCTGCCGGCCCGGATGGCGGACACCGGCGGCGGCACCCAGCTGATCACCGCGGTCGCCCCGCGGACCGGTTCGACCGAGGGCCGGGTCACCTGGTGGGACCGCGGGGGCGGCGGCGGAGGCGGCCGATGGGTGAAGGCCGGTTCCGCACCGGCCCGTTTCGGCGCCAACGGGCTGGCCGACGGAGCGACGCGCGCACAGGGCACGAACACCACCCCGACCGGGCTGTACGACCTGCCGTACGCCTTCGGCATCCAGGCGGCGCCGCGCGGGACGGCGTACCGATACCGTCCGGTGACCCAGGACGCCTGGTGGTGCCAGGACAACGCCTCCCGCGCCTACAACCGCTGGACCGAACCGCGCCCCGCCGACTGCCGGGCCGCCGAGGCCGAGCACCTAATCACCTACACGGCGCAGTACGCGCACGCCCTGGTCGTCGGCTTCAACTACCACCGCCCGGTGCGCGGACGCGGCGCGGGCATCTTCCTGCACGTCAACGGGCGCGGGGCGACGGCCGGTTGCGTGTCGGTGCCGGCGGAGGCGATGCGGCGCATCCTGCGGTGGGCCGACCCGGCGGCCCGGCCGCACATCGCGATCGGCACCTCGGACGGGGCGACGGCGATCACGCGCTACTGAACGGAGGCGGGAGTACCGGCACGGGCTGAACGCTCCGGTGGTGCGGCGCGTATCTGTGGGCCAAGGGCCGAGTCCCACGGAGGAACCGTGACCACCACGCTCGCCGGCGGCCGTGCCGCCCGCCGTCAGACGATGCGGCGCATCCGTCCGCGCCGCTCCCCCGCCGTCCCCCTGCTGCTCGCCGTGTGGGCGGGCGCGGCGGGCGTGTTGTGGCTGTGGTGGCGCAACACGCCCGCCATCTCCGACCAGACCGGCATGATCCTCAACGCGGGCCGGATCACCGGTCTGCTCGCCGGGTACCTGATGGCGCTGGTGGTGCTCCAGATGGCGCGCGTGCCGGCGCTGGAGCGGCGGGTGGGCTCCGACCGGGTCGCCCGCTGGCACGCCATGACCGGCCGCTACACCCTGTGCCTGGTCCTCGCCCACGTCTTCCTGATCATGTGGGGGTACGCCGCCCAGGCCGGCAAGGGCCTCGGCGACATCGTGCAGCAGACGGTCAGCTCCGTGAACCAGCTGCCCGACATGGGCAAGGCCGCCATCGGCACCGGACTGCTGGTCCTCATCGGACTGCTGTCCGCCGGCCCGGTCCGCCGCCGGATCCCGTACGACGCCTGGTACCACGTGCACCTGCTCACCTACGTGGCGGTGTTCCTGACCTTCTGGCACCAGCTCACCACCGGCAACGACTTCGCCGTCGAGCCGGTCGCGAAGACCGTCTGGTACGCGCTGTACGGGACGGTGACCGCGCTCGTCCTCTGGTACCGCGTCCTGACCCCCCTCCGCCTCAACCTGCGGCACCGCATGCGGGTCGAGGCGGTGATCGAGGAGACGCCGGGGATCGTGTCGGTGCTGATCGGCGGGCGCCGGCTGCACCGGATGGGTGCGGAGGCCGGGCAGTTCTTCCGCTGGCGGTTCCTGGCGCCGGGGATGCGGTTCAGCTCGCACCCGTACTCGCTGTCGGCGGCGCCGCGCCCGGACATGCTGCGGATCACCGTGAAGGCGATCGGCGACCACAGCGCCCGGCTACGCGAGCTGGAGCCCGGCACCCGGGTGTGGGCGGAGGGCCCGTACGGCGCGCTGACCGCACAGCGCCGCAGCCGCGGCAAGGTACTGCTGGTGGCAGGCGGGGTCGGCATCACCCCGATGCGGGCGCTGTTCGAGACGCTGCCCGGCGCGTCCGGTGACATCACCCTGCTCTACCGGGCCAACAGCACCCAGGACCTGGCCCTGTGGGACGAGCTGGCCGGGATCGCCGACGAGCGCGGGGCCCGGCTGATGTACGCGGTCAACAGCCCGGGTGGGGAGCGCCCCGACATCTCCGCGGAGACCCTGAGCCGCAAGATCCCGGACGTCGACCGTCACGACGTCTTCCTGTGCGGGCCGCCCGGCTTCGCCCAGTCGGTGTACGAGGCACTGCGCGGCGCGGGAGTCCCCGCCCGCCGTATCCATCACGAGTCGTTCGAGATGTGAGCGACGGACATCAGGAGTCCAGGACAGATGAGGAAAAGCCACCCCGTTCGGCGTGCCGTGCTCGCCGGCGCCGCGACCGTGTCCGGGATCGTGCTGCTGCTGTCGCTGAAACCGGCGTCCGACCCGGGCTCGTCGGCGGCGGCGGGCGGCGCGGCGCCGCCGGTGGCCGCGCAGTCGCCGCAGGGCGGGCGGGGCGCGGGTGCCGGCACGGTCACCGGTGACGCGGCGAGCACGCAGTACGGCCCGGTACAGGTCCGGCTCACCGTGGACGGCGGGAAGATCACGGGCGCCGAGGCCGTGCAGGCTCCCAAGGGCGGGCAGAGCGACCAGGTCACCGCCGACGCCGTACCCAAACTCAACCGGGCCGCCATCGCCGCCGGCACCGCCGACATCGACGCCGTCTCCGGCGCCACCTACACCAGCGCCGGCTACAAGCAGTCGCTGCAGTCCGCGCTGGACAAGGTGGCCGCGGGGTCCGCGGGGTCGGGGTCCGCGGGGTCCGCCGGACAGGGTTCGGGCGGCGAGGACTCCGACGGGGGCGCCCAGGGCACTCAGACGCTGACCGGCGCCGCCGCGCAGACCCAGTACGGGCCCGTGCAGGTCCGGGTCACCGTCAGCGGCGGCAAGATCACGGGCGCCGAGGCCCTCCAGGCTCCCAAGGGCGGGCAGAGCGACCAGGTCACCGCCGACGCCGTACCCGAACTCAACCAGGCCGCCATCGCCGCCGGCACCGCCGACATCGACGCCGTCTCCGGCGCCACCTACACCAGCGCCGGCTACAAGCAGTCGCTCCAGTCCGCGCTGGATCAGGCCGGTGGCTGACGCCGTGGCCGAACCCGCACAGGCTCCCGCCGCGGTGCGTCGGGTGGAGGAGACGATGGGGACCGTCTTCTCCCTCGACGTCCGCGGCGGGGAACCCGCGGCCGTCCGAGCGGCACTGGACGAGGCGGTCGCGGGGCTGCACCGGGTCGACGAGGTGTTCAGCACCTATCGGGAGAACAGCCAGGTCTCCCGTCTGGCACGCGGCGAACTGACCGTCGACGCGTGCGCGCCCGAGGTCGCCGAGGTACTGGAGCTGGCGGCGGAGGCGGAGCGGGTGAGCGACGGCTGGTTCAGCACGTCGTACCAGGGCCGTCTCGACCCGACCGGGATCGTCAAGGGCTGGGCCGTGGAGCGCGCCGCGCGGCGGGTCGCGGCGGCCGGTGCGAGTGGCGTCAGCGTCAACGGCGGCGGGGACGTGCAGGTGCTGGGGACGCCGGGGGCGGGGCGGCCGTGGCGGGTCGGTGTGTCGGACCCGCTGCGTCCGGGCGGACTGGCGGCGGTCGTGTCGGCGGCGGGGGCGGCCGAGCTGGCCGTGGCGACGTCCGGCAGCGCGGAGCGGGGCGCGCACGTCGTCGATCCGCGCACCGGGCGCTCCGCGGTGACCGATCTGGTGGCGGTGACGGTGGTGGCGCCGCGGCTGACCTGGGCGGACTGCTGGGCGACGGCGGCGTTCGCGATGGGGTCGCGGGAGGGGCTGCGGTGGCTGGAGTCTCTGGACGGGGTGGAGGGGCTGTTGGTGACTGCGGGGGATGAGGTGCGGTGTACGGGGGGTTTGGCAGGGTGGCTGGGGTGAGTGGGGTTTCTGGTGTGACCTGCGCTGCGGCTGAGGCACCGGGCTGTCACTCACCCGCGTTGGCGGGGTGCCGCTGCGCCCACGGGTGGGCGCAGCGGCGGGCGGCCGTACTGCAACGCCTTTAGGGGCGCGGGGAACTGCAACTGCGCGACCGGCCACCGACCACCCGCACCCGATGGACGGCACAAGCCGCGCAGCGCTCAGTGGTGGTTCTGAGCCAGCCGCAGCAGATGATCCGCCAGCGCCTGCCCGCCCGTCGGCTCCCTGCTGATCAGCATCAGCGTGTCGTCACCCGCGATCGTGCCCAGGATGTCGTGCAGTTCGGCCTGGTCGATCGCCGAGGCGAGGAACTGCGCCGCCCCCGGAGGGGTCCGCAGGACCACGAGGTTCGCGGACGCCTCCGCGGAGATCAGCAGCTCCGCCGAGAGCCGCCGCATCCGCTCCTCCTTCGCCGACTCCCCGAGCGGGGCCCGCGGGGTGCGGAAGCCGCCCTCGCTGGGGACCGCGTAGATGAGGTCGCCGTCGGTGTTGCGGATCTTCACCGCGTTCAGCTCGTCCAGATCCCGGGAGAGCGTCGCCTGCGTGACGGTCAGCCCGTCGTCGGCGAGCAGCTTCGCCAGCTGGCTCTGCGAGCGCACCGCCTGCCGGTTGAGGATGTCCACGATCCGGCGGTGGCGTGCGGTGCGGGTCTGCGGAAGGGCGGGCCCGGCCGTCTGCTCGTGCTCCTGCGCATGGCTCATCGTCGTCTCATTCTCCGGATCGTCCGTCCCCGTGGGCCGCGTCGGCGGCCTGGTCAAGGATGCCGGGCAGCGCCCCGAGGAACGCCTCCACCACGTCGTCGCCGAGGTTCAGCGCGGGCATCAGCCGTACGACATCGGGTGCGGGCGCGTTCACCAGGATTCCGGCGTCCTGAGCCGCCTGCTGCACCTGGGGTGCGAGCGGCTCGGTGAGCACGATACCCAGGAGGAGGCCCGCGCCCCGGACGTGGCCGATCAACGGGTGGCCGAGCGCCTCGACCGCGCCGCGGATCTTCTCGCTCTGCCGCTTGACGTTGTCCAGCAGTCCCTCGTCCGCGATGGTGTCGAGGACGGCGAGTCCGGCGGCGCAGGCGACCGGGTTGCCGCCGAAGGTCGTGCCGTGCTGGCCGGGCTGGAGGAGTTCGGCGGCGCGGCCGAAGGCGACCGTCGCACCGAGCGGCAGTCCGCCGCCGAGGCCCTTGGCGAGGGTGACGACATCCGGCAGGACGCCTTCGTGGGCCTGGTACTCGAACCAGTGCCCGGTCCGGCCGATGCCCGTCTGCACCTCGTCCAGGACGAGCAGCGCGCCCGTGGCGGCGGTGATGGCGCGGGCCGCCTTCAGGTAGCCGGGGGGCGGGACGACGACGCCGTTCTCACCCTGGATCGGCTCGATGACGACGAGGGCGGTCTCCTCGGTGACCGCGGCGGCCAGCGCCTGCGGGTCGCCGTACGGTACGTGGGTGACGTCACCGGGCAGCGGCAGGAACGGCTCCCGCTTGCCGGGCTGGCCGGTCAGCGCCAGGGCGCCCATGGTGCGGCCGTGGAAGCCCCCGTGGGTGGCGACCATGTGCGGCCGCCCGGTCAGCCGGCCGATCTTGAAGGCGCCCTCGTTGGCCTCGGCGCCGGAGTTGCAGAAGTAGACCTTGCCGTCGCGGCCGAAGCGCTGGAGCAGCCGTTCGGCGAGGGCGACGGGCGGCTCGGCGACGAAGAGGTTGGAGACGTGGCCGAGGGAGGCGATCTGCCGGCTCACCGCCTCCACCACCGCCGGGTGGGCGTGGCCGAGGGCGTTGACCGCGATGCCGCCGACGAAGTCGAGGTACTCGTTGCCGTCGGCGTCCCAGAGCCGGCTGCCCTCGCCGCGCACGAGGGGCAGGCGCGGGGTGCCGTAGTTGTTCATGAGCGCGCCCTGCCATCGCCCGGTCAGCTCTTCGTTGCTCACGACGCCCCCTGTGGTCGGTCCCCCGGTGTTGCTCACGGCTCCCCCTGTTCGTCCGGCACGACCATCGTGCCGATGCCCTCGTCGGTGAAGATCTCCAGCAGGATCGAGTGCTGGACCCGGCCGTCGATGACGCGGGCGGTGGTGACGCCGTTGCGTACGGCGTGCAGGCAGCCCTCCATCTTCGGCACCATGCCCGAGGACAGGTCCGGCAGCAGCTTCTCCAGCTGGGCGGCGGTGAGGCGGCTGATCACCTCGTCGGAGTCCGGCCAGTCCTCGTAGAGGCCCTCGACGTCGGTGAGGACCATGAGAGTCTCGGCGCCGAGCGCCGCAGCGAGTGCCGCAGCCGCCGTATCAGCATTGACGTTGTAGACATGGTGATCGTCCTGGGAGCGGGCGACCGACGAGACGACCGGGATGCGGCCGTCGGCGAGCAGCGCCTCGATGGCGCCGGTGTCGATCTCGGTGATCTCACCCACCCGCCCGATGTCGACGGTCTCGCCGTCGATCTCGGGCCGGTGCTTGGTGGCGGTGATGGTGTGCGCGTCCTCGCCGGTGAGGCCGACGGCGAACGGGCCGTGCTGGTTGAGCAGTCCGACCAGCTCGCGCTGCACCTGCCCGGCCAGCACCATCCGTACGACGTCCATGGCGTCCTCGGTGGTGACGCGCAGGCCGGCCTTGAACTCGCTGACGATGCCGTGCTTGTCGAGCGCGGCGCTGATCTGCGGCCCGCCGCCGTGCACGACGACGGGCTTGAGGCCGGCGTGGCGCAGGAAGACGACGTCCTGGGCGAAGGCGGCCTTGAGGTCCTCGTCGATCATGGCGTTGCCGCCGAACTTGATGACGACGGTCTTGCCGTGGTGCCGGGTCAGCCAGGGCAGCGCCTCGATGAGGATCTGGGCCTTGGGGAGCGCGGTGTGCTTCCTCGTCGTGCTCATGAGCTGTACGCGCTGTTCTCGTGGACGTAGTCGGCGGTGAGGTCGTTGGTCCAGATGGTGGCGGTGGCGTCACCGGCGGCGAGGTCGGCGATGACGTGGACCTCCCGGTAGCGCATGTCGACCAGCTCGCGGTCCTCGCCGACGCCGCCGTTCTTGCAGACCCAGACGCCGTTGATGGCGACGTTGAGGCGGTCGGGCTCGAAGGCGGCGGAGGTGGTGCCGATCGCGGAGAGCACGCGGCCCCAGTTGGGGTCCTCGCCGTGGATGGCGCACTTGAGGAGGTTGTTGCGGGCGATGGTGCGGCCCACCTGGACGGCGTCGTCCTCGGTCGCGGCGTTCACGACCTCGACCTTGATGTCCTTGCTGGCGCCCTCGGCGTCCCGGATGAGCTGCTGGCCGAGGTCGTCGCAGACGGTGCGGACGGCCTCGGCGAACCCGTCGTACCCCGGGGTGACGCCGGAGGCACCGGAGGCGAGCAGCAGCACCGTGTCGTTGGTGGACATGCAGCCGTCGGAGTCGACGCGGTCGAAGGTGACCCGGGTGGCGTCGCGCAGGGCGCGGTCGAGCACCTCGGTCTCCAGGTCGGCGTCGGTGGTGAGGACGACGAGCATGGTGGCGAGGCCGGGGGCGAGCATGCCGGCGCCCTTGGCCATGCCGCCGACGGTCCAGCCGTCCTTGGTGACGACGGACATCTTGTGCACGGTGTCGGTGGTCTTGATGGCGATGGCGGCCTTCTCGCCGCCGTGCTCGGAGAGCTGACCGGCGGCGGTCTCGACGCCCGGGAGCAGCTTGTCCATGGGCAGCAGCACGCCGATGAGCCCGGTGGAGCAGACGGCGACCTCTCCGGCGCCCGTGCCGAGCACCTCCGCGACCTTCTCGGCGGTGGCGTGGGTGTCCTGGAAGCCCTTGGGGCCGGTGCAGGCGTTGGCGCCGCCCGAGTTCAGGACGACGGCGGACACCTGCCCGCTCTTCAGGACCTGCTCGGACCACAGGACCGGCGCGGCCTTGACGCGGTTGGAGGTGAAGACGCCCGCGGCGGCGTGGCGGGGGCCGGTGTTGACCACGAGGGCCAGGTCGGGGCCACCGCTCTCCTTGATCCCGGCGGCGACACCGGCCGCCGTGAACCCCTTTGCTGCCGTCACACTCACGGCGCGACTCCGATCGTCGTCAGTCCGGTGGTCTCGTCGAGACCAAGGGCGATGTTCATGCTCTGGACGGCACCGCCGGCGGTGCCCTTGGCCAGGTTGTCGATGGCGCTGATGGCGATGATGCGGCCCGCGGCGGCGTCGTACGCGACCTGCACCGATACGGCGTTGGAACCGTAGACGGACGCGGTCGCCGGCCACTGGCCCTCGGGCAGCAGGTGCACGAAGGGCTCGTCGGCGAAGGCCTTCTCGTAGGCGGCGCGGACGGACTCGGCGGTGACCCCGGGCTTCGCCTTGGCGGTGCAGGTGGCGAGGATGCCGCGGGGCATCGGCGCGAGGGTCGGCGTGAACGAGACGGTGACCGGCTCTCCCGCCACCGCGCCGAGGTTCTGGATCATCTCGGGGGTGTGCCGGTGCAGGCCCCCGACTCCGTACGGCGCCATGGACCCCATGACCTCGCTGCCCAGGAGGTGGGGCTTGGCCGCCTTGCCCGCGCCGGAGGTGCCGGAGGCGGCGACGATCACGGCCTCGGGCTCGGCGAGCGAGGCGGCGTAGGCCGGAAAGAGCGCCAGCGACACGGCGGTCGGGTAGCAGCCGGGCACCGCGACGCGCCTGGACCCCTCCAGCGCGGCGCGGGCGCCCGGCAGCTCGGGCAGGCCGTAGGGCCAGGTGCCGGCGTGCGGGGAGCCGTAGAACCGCTCCCAGTCGGCCGCGTTCCCGAGCCGGAAGTCGGCGCCCATGTCCACGACCAGCACGTCCGGCCCGAGCTGCTCGGCGACGGCGGCGGACTGCCCGTGCGGCAGCGCGAGGAACACGACGTCGTGTCCGGCGAGGACCTCGGGCACCGTCGCCTCCAGGACCCGGTCGGCCAGCGGCAGCAGATGGGGCTGCAGCGCGCCGAGCCGCTGTCCCGCGTTGGAGTTGCCGGTCAGGGCGCCGATCTCGACCTCGGGGTGCGCGAGGAGCAGACGCAGCAGCTCACCGCCCACATACCCACTCGCTCCGGCCACCGCCGCACGTACCGCCATGACATCCTCCTCCTTGATGGCATGACTATACGTATCGCTGCACGTTTATGCAATCCGCTTTCGCGGGGCGGTGATGCCCTGGCACAGCGCCCGGGAGGGGGTGCCCGGGGGGAGACGTGCCGGGAGGGGTGCCGGGGAGACGTGCCGGGTAGGGGTGCCCGTCACGCCACCGGTGAGCGTCCGGGAGAATCGGCGGGCTGCCGACCGATCACCAGAGTGCACCGGAGGACCCCGTGGCCGTCGACCTCGTCGACTTCGCCGAAGCCGACGGCGAGCGGCCGCCCGCTCCCGTCCCCGTGGACTGGGCCGCCGTCGAGGAGTGGCTCGGGGTTCCGCTGCCGGGTGAGTACAAACGGCTCGCCGACCGGTACGGGCCGCTGGACTTCGGCGAATTCGTCTGGATCCACGTGCCCTGCGTGGAGGACGGCCGGTTCGACTACGGCGAGTGGCTGCGCGAGACGCACCGCGAGGCGCGGATCGACCTGCGGGACCTGCCGCAGGAGGAGCGGTTCGCGGTCCACCCCGAGCCGGGCGGGCTCCTGGCCTGGGGATGCACCCGGGGCTCCGACGTCCTCTTCTGGGACACGTCCGTCTCCAGCGACCCGGACGAGTGGACCGTGGTCGTGCGGCACCAGGGCCCGGTGCCGGGCAGTGGGCTGCGGGACTGGCACACGTACGACCTCACGCTCACCGAGTACCTGCGGCACGCGGTCCGCGAAGGCTGGGAGCCGCCTTCTCCGCCCGGCCCGCTGATGGGCCCGTTGCCCGGCGGCATCGCCCGGACCGCCTTCCTGCGGACGGCCGCTCCCTGGACGCCGCCCGAGCCCGTCCCTCCCCGGCTGACCGACGAGGACCGGCGCGTCGCGCTGGAGACCGGCACCGGCCTGGACGCCCTTCGCCTGCTGTCGCCACCGCCCGAGCGCCCGTATCTCGGTGGCGGCACATGGGAGGGACTGTTCGCCGAACTGGGCACCCGGCTGCCGGGCGAGTACACGCGGCTGATGGACGCCTACGGCGCCGGCTGCTGGAGCGAGTGGCTGCGCTTCCTGACGCCCCTGCGGACCGGCGAGCGGCGCTTCGTCACCCATGTCGAGACGGTCCTCGACGCGTACCGGACCCACAAGGACGACCACCCCGAGTGGTACCCCCTCGCACCCTGGCCCGAGCCGGGCGGTTTCCTCCCCTTCGCCAACTCCATCGACGCCGACCACCTCGGCTGGCTCACCGAGGGCGACGACCCCGACGCCTGGCCCCTTGTGGTGTGGCCGCGCCACGCCCCTCAGGGTGCGCCACTGGAGGGCGGTCTGGTCGACACGCTCGTCGCCTGGCAGCGCGGCGAACTCGCCGCCACCGGGCTGGCCGGTCTGGACGAGGAGGACGACCCGCTGGAGTTCGCCGGGTTCGAGGCCTGGGACGACCGCGCGTACTGGTGAGGCCGCCCCAGGCCGGTCCGTCGGCTACCGCTGCCTGATCCGCAGGAACGTCACCGAGTTCGCCGGGAAGGTGTACGTGAACTCGCCCGCCACTCCCGAGAAGGTCGACCGCACCGGGGTGACCGGCGTGTCCGTCTCGGTGTTGACCGCGTCCGGGTCGGCGGCCAGCGTGGTGACGCGGGCCTTGGAGGCGACCTTGGCGCCGCCGAGGTCGACGGCGGTGCGAGCGGCCGTGTCCTGGGCGTTGACGACCTTGACGATCAGCTCGCCGGTCCGCGCGTCCTCGGTGACGATCTGGCGGAACGGCTCGGCCGGCTTGTCGTCGGTGAAGCTGCCCCACTCCTCGCCGTCGAGGTAGAGGGTGACCTGGCGGCCCCGCACCTTGATGTCGATGTCGTAGGCGCGGCCCGTCTCGATCGAGCCGGCCTTGGACAGGAGCGTCGACTTGCCGCCGTCCGAGGCCTGTTCGACGGCGGACTGGGTGTTGTTCCAGCCGCCCAGGTTCCACCAGTAGTAGTTGCCGGTGTCCTTGACGCCGAAGGCGACGAGGAAGCCCTCCTTGCCGGACTTCTTGGTGGCCTTCACGTGCAGGTCGTAGTCCTTCCACGCCGGGTCGCCCGCCGTGACCAGGGTGTTCTCGGCGGCGGCGTCGGTCTGGACGTACTGGCCGTCCTGGACGGTCCAGCTGCCGGCGCCCGAGTGGGTCCACTGCGAGGCGTTACCGGAGAAGTCGTCGGTCAGGAGGGTCTTCCCGTCGGCCGCCGTCACCCGCACGTCGTCGTAGGCCGCGCTGGTCGCCCAGGTCGACAGGCCCACGGCGCCGGTGATGGGGCCGCTGACGGTCGGTGTGCCGGTCGCCGTGGACGGGACGACACGGTCGCCGGTGTTGTTCATGAAGAGCTTCTGGACCTCGTAGTTGGCCGAGTTCCAGGACGCGTGGTTGTTGAACCAGATCATGTCCGGGCTCCACTGCACGTAGTCCTCGTTGGCGAGCAGCGGGGCGTAGGAGGCGAGCTTGACGATGTCCGCGTTGCGTTCCAGGCCGGTCATGAACGCGGCCTCGGACAGCGCGTTCTTCCAGGCGTTGCCCTGGGAGGCGTACTCGCCGAGGAAGACCTTCGGGCCGCCGCGGTCGTACGAGTCGTAGCGGTCGTTGTTCTGGAGGAACCACTGCGGACTGTTGTAGTAGTGCTCGTCGACCATGTCGACGCCGGCCTCGCGGTTCAGCTGCCAGGCGGTGTCGAAGGTGGTGCCGGAGTCGTCCGGGCCGGAGTTGGAGACGACGGTGATGTCCGGGTACTTCGCTTCGATGGCGGTGCGGAACCGCGTGAAGCGGGCCATGAACTCCCGGGGGAGGTTCTCCTCGTTGCCGACACCGATGTGGGTGAGGCGGAAGGGCTTCGGGTGGCCCATCTCGGCGCGCTTGGCTCCCCACTCGCTGGTGCGGGGGCCGTTGGCGAACTCGATGAGGTCCAGGGTGTCCTGGATGTGCCGCTTCAGCAGCGCGTCGTCGTCGGTGGCCTGGTTCTGACCGCAGCCGGTGACCAGGGCGGGCACGACGGGCAGCGGCATGGCGCCGATGTCCTCGGCGAAACGGAAGTACTCGTAGTAGCCGAGGCCGTAGCTCTGGTTGTAGCCCCAGAAGTTGGCGTTGGTGGCGCGCTCCTCGACCGGGCCGATGGTGTCCTTCCACTGGTAGCTGCGCTCGCGCTGCCAGCCGCTCGCCTCGCTGTAGTCCTCCATGGAGCCGGTGTTGACCAGGCAGCCGCCGGGGAAGCGCAGGAAGCCGGGGTCGAGGGCCTCGATCTTCTCGGCCAGGTCCTTGCGCAAGCCGTTGGGCTGCTGCTTGTAGGTGTCGCGGGGGAAGAGGGACACCATGTCGAGGGCGGCGGGGGCGGTGGTGGCGACGGCGAGGCGGCCGCGGTTGCTGGTGCGGGTCGCCGTGAAGGTGGCGGTGTACTTGCGCCACTTCCCCTTCGCGGCGACCTGGCGGACCTTCGCGAGCGTGCCCGCGGCGTCCCGGAGGGTGACGGTGAGGGTGGTGCCGCTCTCGGCGCGGGCCCACACGGAGAAGTCGTACCTCTCGCCCTTCTCCACCCTGACGCCGGTGTTGTAGCCGGCGTTGGCGACGGACGAACCGGCTCCCAGGGAGAGGTAGTTGCGGTTGCGCTCGTTGAGGCGGCCGTCGTCGTTCACGACCCGCGCCTCGCCCTCGGCCGCCCAGGAGGTGAGCGGGGTGTACGAGGCGTTGTCGGCGGTGGAGTACTCGAAGGACCGGTTCTGCACGAGTTCGGCGTACAGGCCGCCGTCGGCGGCCCGGTTGATGTCCTCGTAGAAGACGCCGTACATCGTGTCGTCGATCGCGGCGCCCGCGGCGGACGGGTCGACGGTGATCGCGTAGTCGGTGACGGCCTCCGCGTGCGCCGGGGACGGCAGCAGGGCGGAAGCCGTCAGGAGGGCGGTGACGCTGAGACCGAGTCTCCAGCGGGTGCGTGACATGGATACTCCGCGGCTCTCACTAGGTCGTTCGAAATATCGGACGTTGGTCAGCACTTCGAACGGCAAGATAGGGAGGGGGCGGAGGCGCGTCAATGGGTCGCGCGGCAACCAGTGGGCCGGGGGCTGAAAGCGGGTGGAAATGGGCGGGTTGTGGCCGGTGCCGGATGTGCTGGCGTATCTCGCCGGCCGGTGGCGCACCCGCCGGTCGGTGCGGGATCTGGCGAGCGGCGCGGAGGGCCGCTTCGAGGGGACCACGGCCTTCGACGCGCTCGCGGGCGGCGGGCTGCTGAGCCGGGAGTGCGGGGCCTTCACCTGGCAGGGGGTGGCCCGCCCCGCCGAGCGGACGCTGCGGTACGAACCGGGGGCCGCGCCGGGCACCGCCGACGTGCGTTTCGCGGACGGCAGGCCCTTCCACGGCCTGGACCTGACCTCGGGGCACCACGTCGCCGACCATCCGTGCGCCGCCGACCTCTACCGCGGCGAGTTCACCGTCCGGGACGGGAACCACTGGCGGACCGTGTGGCGCGTGGGTGGCCCGGCGAAGGACCTGCTGCTCACCACGGACTACACCCGGGAAGCGCTGGACACCCAGGGGCCGCCCAACGACAGGCCCTAGGCGGGCGCGCCTTCGAAGCGGAGGTTCCAGCGGCCCGCGCGGCCCGTGACGGTGGTCGTCGACAGGGGGCGGACGTCCAGGTTCCAGTACGTCGCGGGCGGCGCCTTCAACGCGTACACCAGCGCGGCCCGGATCACGGACGGCTCGGCCACGGCGACGATGCGGTCGCCGTCCCCGCCGGGACGGGTGTCGAGCCAGCCGCCGACCCGGGTGATGAAGGCCAGCAGCGTCTCCCCGCCGTGCGGGGCGGTGCGCGGGTCGGCGAGCCAGGCGTCCACGGCCGCCGGCTCCCGGGCCATGGCCTCGCCGAGGGTCAGCCCGCGCCAGCGGCCCATGTCGCACTCCCGCAGGGCGAGTTGCACCAGCGGCGCGAAGCCGATGGCGTCCCCGGTGGCACGGCTGCGGGGCGTGGGCGAGCAGTACCGCAACTCGGACGCCGCGAGTGGCAGCAGATCACCGGCGGCGCGCAGCACCTCGTCCCAGCCGGCCTGGTCCAGCGGCCGGTCGTCGTCGAAGCGCTCCGCGAGCAGCGGTGAGCTGCGTGCGGCCGCGACAAACGTGACCCGAAGCGCCATGCGGTGATGGTGCTGCGCGCAGGTACGCAGGTCAAGAGGTGTTCCTGTGAGTTACCCAGGGTGCGCCACGGCTCACCGGCCGAAGGCGAGCGTCATCCACTGGTCGGGATGCCCGGCAGCAGGTACGCGCGCACGGCCGCGACCAGCGCCGTACCGAGGCCCACGACGCGTACCGCGGGGGCGACCCACACGTCGCACCGCCAGGCGAAGGCCGCCCGCGTCGACCCTTCACGGACGTTCGCCGCGCACCTCCGCGCAGGCCGTGCGCAGGCGCCGCACCCCTTCCGCGATCTCTCCGACGCCCCCGACCGCCGCGAAACTGAGCCGGAGATGGGCGGCCGGGGGTTCGGCGCTGAAGTACGGGCGGCCCGGGGTGATCGCGACGCCCGCCCGCAGGGCCGCCGAGGTGAGCGCCGACTCTCCCCCGGAGCCGAAAGCCTGGGAGGTGCCCCCAGTACCGTCGGGCAGGCGCAGCCACAGGTGGTAGCCGCCGGAGGGGATGTGCGGCAGGGACGCCTCGGGCAGGTGCAGGCGCAGTGCGGACGTCATCGCGTCCCTGCGGGCCTTCAACTCCGCCGAGACCGCGCGCAGATGGCGGGGCCACGCGGGGGAGCCGACGAGTTCCAGCGCCGCCTCCTGGAGGGGGCGGGGCACGAAGAAGGTGTCGACGACCTGGATGGCCCGCAGCCGCTCCAGCACCGGTCCGCGCGCGGCCAGGGCGCTGACCCGGAAGCTGGGCGAGGTCGCCTTGGTCAGCGAGCAGACGTGGACGACGACGCCGTCCGGGTCGTCGGCGGCGAGCGGGGCGGGCAGCGGCCCCGAGTCCTCGTGCACCAGCCGCCGTACGAAGTCGTCCTCGACGACGAAGGCGCCGGCCGCGCGGGCGATGCGCAGCACCTCACCGCGCCGCTCGGGGGCGAGCACGGCACCGGTCGGGTTCTGGAACAAGGGCTGGCAGACGAAGACGCGGGCACCGGTCGCCCGGAAGGCGTCGGCGAGCAGGGCGGGGCGCACACCGTCCGCGTCCACGGGGACCGGCACCGGGCGCAGGCCGGCCGCCCGCGCGATGGCCAGCATGCCGGGGTAAGTCGGGGACTCGACGAGGACGGGGGTGCCGGGCGGGGCGAGGGCGCGCAGGGCGGTGGTGAGCGCGGACTGGCCGCCCGAGGTGATCAGCACCTCCGCCGCCGTGATGGCCCCGCCGATGCTGCGCGCGAACCACTCCCGCAGTTCCGGCAGCCCTTCCATCGGCGGCCTGCCCCACGCACCGGGCCGCCGCCCGGCCCGGGACAGGGCCGCCGCCATCGCCCGCTCCGGCTGGAGCGACGGGTGCAGATAGCCGCCGTTGAACTCCACGACGCCGGGCGGCGGCGCGGCCAGCGAGACCAGGACTCCGGAAGCGTCCACCGAGCGCGGTACGAGGTCGGCGGCACCGTCGGCGCTGAGCGCGACCTCCTGCCACGAGGTGTCCCCGGAGGGCGCGGCCGACTCGCGTTGCCGGGCACGGAAGGCCCCGGCGCCGGGCCGGGTGACCACCAGCCCTTCGGCGGACAGCTGCGCCAGAGCGCGGGAGACGGTCACCGGGCTCACCCGGAACCGGTCGACGAGGGCCCGGCTGGACGGGAGCTTTCCGCCGGGTGAGTAGCGGTCGAGTTCCCGCCGCAACTGGTCGGCCAGTTCAGCGACACTGCTACGCTCGTGCATGAGAGCACAGAGTAGCGCTACTGGATCGACGGCGATAGCGGTCGGCGGCCCGGCCACCACAGCCGGCACCGGCTCGCCGGGCGGCGGGTCGTCCGGCACCGGCTCGCTCGGCACCCTGCAGGCCGCCCTCGGTGTCGTCGCCTTCTCCCTCACCTTCCCCGCCACCGCATGGGGTCTGGAGGGCTTCGGCCCCTGGTCCCTGATCGCCGTGCGCAGCATCCTCGCCGCGGTGATCGCGGGTGGCTGTCTGCTCATGCTGCGGGTGGCGCTGCCCGAGCGGCGGCACTGGTTCGGGCTCGCGGTGGTGGGTGGTGGCGTCGTCCTCGGCTTCCCGCTGCTGACCACGCTCGCGCTGCAGACCTCGACCACCGCACACGCCGCCGTCGTGGTCGGCCTGCTTCCGCTGACCACCGCGCTGCTGTCCGCGCTGCGTCTCGGCACCCGCCCCTCGCGCACCTTCTGGATCGCGGCCCTGGCGGGTGCGGCGGCCGTACTCGCCTTCACGGTGCGGCAGAGCGGCGGCGCCCTGACCACGGCCGACGCCTGTCTCTTCGCGGCGTTGCTGGTGTGCGCGGCCGGTTACACCGAGGGCGGCCGGCTGGCCCGGGTGATGCCGGGCTGGCAGGTCATCGGCTGGGCGCTGGTGCTGTGCGTGCCGCTGACCGTGCCGATGGCCGCCGTGGCCCTGTCCTTCGAGCCGGTGCACCTGACGGCGCACAGCGTGACCGGGTTGCTGTGGGTGGCGGCGGGCTCGCAGTTCCTGGGCCTGGTCGTCTGGTACCGGGGCATGGCCGCCATCGGCATCCCCAAGGCCAGCCAGTTGCAACTGGCCCAGCCGCTGCTCACACTGGTGTGGTCGGTACTTCTCCTGGGTGAGCACCTGACGGTGGCCGCTCCGCTGACGGCCGCGGCGGTACTCGTGTGCATCGCGGTCACCCAGCGGGCCCGGGGGTAGGGCCTGCCCTGCGGCACACAGGTGAGGAGGCCTCACGCATGCGAGCAACCAAGGGCGACCAGCTGATCCAGCACGGCCGGGTTGTCGGTGAGCACGACAAGGTCGCGGAAATCGTCGAAGTCATGGGCGAGGAGGGCGCACCCCCGTACCGGGTCCGGTTCGAGGACGGGCACGAGGCGGTGTGCTCGCCCGGCCCCGATTCCGAGATCCGGCACAGGGAGATCCAGCTCTAGCCGGCGCCGGCCCTACCCGTTGTGGCGGGAGGTGCCGGCCGCCCGCGCGTAGTGGTCGGCACTCACCCGCGCCATCGCCCCGATCCGGTCGTCCGCCACCTCCTTCGCGGAGAAGAAGACGTGCCCGCGCACCTCGGGGTGCTGCTGGGCCAGCGCGAGGTGCCGGGACAGCTCGGCGGGGTCCTGCCACGCGGCGGGCTGCGCCGGGTCGCCGGCCTTGTACAGGGCCTCACCGGCGTACAGCTGCGTCCGGCTGCCCTTGGCCACCTCCGCCCACCAGGGCAGCAGCTTCGCGTAGTCGGCGGCGTCCAGGCCGATGTTCCAGTACAGCTGCGGCACGATGTAGTCGAGCCAGCCCTCGCGCACCCACTTGCGGGTGTCCGCGTGCAGGTCGTCGTAGGTCTGCACGCCCGCCCTGGTGTCCGAGCCCTTCGCGTCGGTGGCCGCGTTGCGCCACACCCCGAACGGGCTGACGCCGAAGCGGGCGGCCGGCCGGACCTTCCTGACCCGTTCCGCGGTCTCGCGCACCAGCAGGTCGATGTTCTCCCGCCGCCAGGCGGCCTTGGTGGCGAAGCCGCTGCCGAAGGTGCTGTAGGTGCCGCCGTCGTCGAAGCTCTGGCCCGCCACCGGGTAGGGGTAGAAGTAGTCGTCGAAGTGGACACCGTCCACGGCGTACTTCTCCACCGCGTCCATCATCGCGTCCTGGACGAACGCCCGGACCTCGGGCAGCCCCGGGTTGTAGTACAGCTTCCCGCCGTACGGCACCACCCACGCGGGGTTCCTGCGCCCGGGGTGCGAGGGCACCAGGCGGGCCGGGTCGTCGTGCGTGGCGACGCGGTACGGATTGAACCAGGCGTGCAGCTCCAGGCCGCGGGCGTGGGCCTCCTGCACGGCGGTGCCCAGCGGGTCCCAGCCCGGGTCGCGGCCCTGGCTGCCGGAGAGGTACTCCGACCACGGCTCGTACGCCGACGGCCACAGCGCGTCGGCCGTCGGACGCACCTGGAAGATCACCGTGTTGAGGCGGTGCCGGACCGCGTTGTCGAGGTGCTCGATCAGTTCCGCGCGCTGCTCCGCCGCGCGCAGCCCCGCGCGGGTGGGCCAGTCGCGGTTGGCCACCGTGGCCAGCCACATGCCCCGCATCCCGGTGACGGCACGGCGGGCGGGAGGCCCCGCCGCGGGGCCTCCCGGGGCTGTCGGCGGGGTCGGTGCGCCCGACGGGATCGGCGCCGCCGACGCCCGGGGCGCCATGGTGAACGCCGACAACGCCGCCACCGTGAAGGCACGACGCGAGACACGGCCCATGGGAAGACCTCCTGAACGCTTCGGATCCGCACGGTCACGGATCGTGAGGGGGAACCCAGCATGCCCGACCCGGGAGACGGATCCGTGACCATTCGGGGGTAACGTGCTCGATCGGAGCAGGCACCGGGGACCCCGGTACGCCTGCTGCCACAGCCGTGAAGTCAGCGAAAGGGACGATGTGACCGGCATCTCGGGAGATATCACACGCGTCGGCGTGGTGGGCTGCGGTCAGATGGGGGCGGGCATCGCCGAGGTGTGCGCCCGCTCCGGTCTGGAGGTGATGGTCGCCGAGACCACCGGCGAGGCCCTGGAGATCGGCCGCACCCGGCTGTACAACTCGCTGAGCAAGGCGGCCGAGCGCGGCAAGATCACCGAGGAGGAGCGGGACGCGACGCAGGCGCGCCTGAGCTTCACCACCGATCTCGGCGAGTTCGCCGACCGTGATCTGGTGATCGAGGCCGTCGTCGAGAACGAGCAGGTCAAGACCGAGATCTTCCAGGTGCTCGACCAGGTCGTGACCCGGCCGGACGCGATCCTGGCCTCCAACACCTCCTCGATCCCGCTGGTGAAGCTGGCGGTCGCCACCTCGCGGCCCGACCACGTCATCGGCATCCACTTCTTCAATCCGGCCCCGGTGCAGCAGCTGGTCGAGCTGATCCCGGCGCTCACCACCTCCGAGGGCACGCTCAGCCGGGCGCAGCTGTTCACCGAGAAGGTGCTCGGCAAGCACTCCATCCGCGCCCAGGACCGCTCCGGCTTCGTGGTCAACGCGCTGCTGATCCCGTACCTGCTCTCCGCGATCCGGATGTTCGAGTCGGGCATCGCCAGCCGCGAGGACATCGACAACGGCATGGAGATGGGCTGCGCCCACCCGATGGGCCCGCTGAAGCTGTCCGACCTGATCGGCCTGGACACGGTCTCCTCGGTCGCGTACTCGATGTACGAGGAGTACAAGGAGCCGCTGTACGCCGCTCCCCCGCTGCTCCAGCGCATGGTCGACGCGGGCCGGCTCGGCCGCAAGAGCGGCTCGGGCTTCTACTCGTACGGCTGACACGAAGAGTGACGATCCGTGGGCCCGGCACCTGACGAGGTGCCGGGCCCACGGCATTCACACGGCGTGTGCGCATCGGGCCCGCATATGCCGCTCGCACACTCTCCCCATGCGCCCACCAGGCGGGTTGACTCACCATGCACATGCAAGGGACGTGAGACGACTACGGAAAGGAGCGGTTCGTGACCGCCGATCCCGAGCATTCCGTCCATCAAGGAGAACTCGCGGAGTTACGGCGCCGGCTCGATGTGGCGTACGCCCGCGTCGAGGGCGGGCTGGCCCTGCTCGCCCATCGCACCGAGGAGAGCGCCAAGGAGCTGGAAGAGCTGAACGCCCGGCTCACCGCCCTGGAGCACGCCCGCTGGCCTCTTCCCTCGGTCGCGGTCCTCACCGCCCTGGGTGCCCTGGTCGTGGCGGTGTGGCAGGCCCTCGGGCACTAGCTAGGACCGGAGATGGTGCAGCAGGAGTAACGCGGCCGCCATATTGGCGGCCGGGACCTCCCCACGGGCGACCATGTCGGGAACGAGCTTGAGGGGGACCCATTCCCGGCGGTCCGACTCGAAGTCGTCCACGGGGTGTCCGACGTACGCGCCCTCGTCGGCCCAGTAGATGTGGTGCCGGGCGTCGGTGAGGCCGTTGGACGGCTCCACGCTCATGAGGTGGCGCAGCGGTCCCGGCCGCCAGCCGGTCTCCTCCTCCAGTTCCCTGGCCGCGGCCACCGCCACGTCCTCACCGTCCTCGACGACACCCGCCGCGAGTTCCCAGCCCCAGCTGTCGGTGATGAAACGGTGCCGCCACAGCAGAAGGACCTCGCCCGCCGCGTTCACGACCGTGGCCACGGCCACGGGGCGCATCCGTATGAGGAAGTGGTCGAGATGCCGGCCGTCCGGCAGCCCGACATCGGCGAGATTGACGCTGAACCAGCGGTTCGAGTACACGGTTTGTTCGTTCTCTTTCGTCCACTGCACTGTTCTGCCACCTTTCCTGGAGTAGGTGGCAATATCGCAGCCCTGGCGTCCCGGTAGCAGGCGCACGGTGGCCGCACACGGCGCAGCGGCGGGCGCGGGGTGCCCGGGGACCTGGCGGTCACAGGGGTACGCGCAGCGCCCCGTCGATGAGTTCGGCGGCCTCCGCGGTGCCCGCGCAACCGCTGCGCACCAGGTGCTCGCGGACCGCGCGGAGTCTGTCGCGCAGGCGCTGGGACTCCATACCGCGGGCCTGTTCGGCCATCTGCACCGCGGTCGCCACCGCCTTGTCGGCGTTGCCCTGGCGCAGTTCGATCGTGCTGAGCATGGCGAGCCGGTGCACGCGGCCCCGGTCGTGCGCGGGGTTGTCGACGGCCGCCGCGGCGTGCTCCCCCGCCGCCGCCAGATCACCGAGGCTCAGCAACGCCTCCGCCACCTGGACGTTGACCAGGCCGGGCTGGACATAGCCGGTCTCGTCGGGTTCGTATCCGCGCCGGATGCGCTCGGCGGCCTGCTCGGCCCGCCGGATGCAGGACAGCGCGCTGGTGCCGTCGCCGAGGTGGGCGTACGCCTTCGCCTGCATCGCGTACAGGTCGGAGGCGAGGGCCGGGGTGATGTGCCGTCCGGCGGTGCGCAGGGCGGCCTCGGCGAAGGCGACGGCCTGCCGGTTCTCCCGCATGAACAGCGCCTGGTTGACCAGCAGGGCGATGACGTAGGCGCCGAGCCCCCGGTCCCCGCTGGCCTTCGCGAGCCGCAGAGCCTGGTGGAAGTAGCGCTGCGCGAGGCCGTGCGCGTCGGAGTCGTACGCGCAGATACCGGCGACGGCGACCAGGCCGCCGGTGGCCCGGTGGAGCTGGCGGCCGGTGGCGTCCGTGTAGCCGCCGCGCAGCAGCGGGGCGGCCTCGGAGTTGAGGAACCCGACGATGCGGGCGCGGGTCGCCACGCCGCCGGCCTTGCGGTACATCTGCTCGTAGTGGGCACGGGCGCAGCGCAGCGTCTCCAGGTCGCCCGCGGTGACCCGGTGCCGGCCGCCCCGGGAGACGTCCACGTCCTCGGGCGGGTTCTCCCACTCCCACACCGGCATCACGGCGGGCGTGCCGGTGAGCGCGGGCGCGCCGAGGATGTGCGGGCGCTGCTGCTGGTCGGAGCGCCACAGGGCGGTCGCGCGCTCCACGAACCCGGACAGTGAACCGGTGTGCGGGGCGGCCGGCTCACCGGGTACGCCGAGGCCGATGTCGTCGAGGGTGACGGGGCGGTGCAGTCGGGACGCGAGGACCTCGCAGATCAGGTCGGGCACCTGACCGCGCGGTCGCTGCCCCTTCAACCACCGTGCGACGGCGGTGTGTTCGTACCTCAGCGCGAGCCCGCGCGCTCTCCCCGCCTGGTTGACGTGCGCGGCCAGTCCCGCGTGCGAGACCCCGGCCTCGTCGAGGATCGCGTCGAGCAGGGTGTTGGGCTGCATGGGTGCCCCCCGGTGACTCGGTGCCGACAGCGTAGTGCGTCGGACTTCACACGGGGTGTGATCGGAGTACGCGCATCCGCACCGTGTGCACGCTGTCGCGGAGAGTTCCGGGCCGGTTGACTTGACTCCCTCGAAAGAGGCCGGCCGGGCCGCCGGCTCCCCCTCGTACAGTGCGGCGGCCCGTTTCCACGCCGTCCGCCCGGCTGCCTGCCCGACACTCCGTGGCGGGGCGGACGGCTCCGCCGGCTTCGCGGGGCGACTGATCGCCGTTCAGTGTGCGGGTGCGTTCCCGGCCGCGGATGCGCGATGGCTGGTCGCGCCCGCGCGGCGGAGCCGTACATGTCACAGCCCCGCGCCCCTCATCGGCGTCAGGGTGACATACCTCAGGGGGCGCGGGGAACCGCGCGACCGGTCACCGACTGCCCGCAGTCGCCGACCCGGCGGAAACCCCACGCCCCTGGGGCGAACCCCTAACTACGCAGCACCGCTCCGACCCGCTCGCCCGCGAGGGCAACCGCCGCGTCGCGGGCCGCGGAGGCCTCGTCGACCGTCAGCGTCCGGTCCCCCGCGCGGAAGCGCAGCGCGTACGCCAGGGACTTGCGCCCCTCGCCCAGCTGCTCCGCGTTGTCGTAGACGTCGAACAGCCGGATGGACTCCAGCAGTTCACCGGCGCCCTCGCGCAGCGCGGCCTCGACCTCCGCCGCCGGGACGAACGCGTCGACGACCAGCGCGACGTCCTGCGTGGCGACCGGGAAGGTGGAGATGCCCGGCGCCTGAGGGGTGTCGTCGCCGACCCGCTCCACCGCGTCGAGGTCCAGCTCCATCGCGCAGCTGCGCGCGGGCAGGCCCAGCGTCTTCAGGACGCGCGGGTGCAGCTCACCGGCGTGTCCGACGACCCGCTCGGTGCCGTCGACGGTGACCGTCAGCTCGGCGCAGCGGCCCGGGTGCCACGGACCGTACTGGCCCTTGCGGGAGCCCAGTTCGGCGCCGGCCTCGCGGGCGACGGACCGGGCGGCCTCGATGGCGTCGGCCCAGTCGGCCGGACGGCCCTTGCCCCACCAGCCGGCCTGTTCGCGGGCGCCGGTCATGACGACGGCGACGTGCCGCGGCTGGTCGGGCAGCGCGGCGTCCAGCGCGGCGAGGTCGTCCTCGCTGGGGCGCCGGTCGACGGGCAGGTTGGCGGCGGTCTTCCGCTCGTCGCGAGGGTGGAAGACCAGGCCGGTCTCGAACAGCGCCAGGTCGTGTGAGCCCCGGCCGTCGTTGCGGCGCAGCGCGCTCAGCAGACCCGGCAGCAGCGTGGTCCGCAGCGCGGGCTCCTCGTCGCTGAGCGGGTTGACCAGTTTGACGACGCGGCGGGCCGGGTCGTCGGCGTCCAGCCCGAGCTGGTCGAAGACCTGCTCGCTGACGAACGGGTAGTTCGGCGCCTCGACGTAACCGGCGCCGGCCAGCACCCGGCCGACGCGGCGGTGCAGCCGCTGCCGGGCGGTCAGGCCGCGGCCCGCGGGGGGCCTGGGCAGCGTGGAGGGCAGGTTCTCGTAGCCCTCCAGGCGGATGACCTCTTCGGCCAGGTCGTTCGGGTCGGTGAGGTCGGGCCGCCAGGACGGCACGGTGACGATCAGCTCGTCCTGTCCGTACACGTCGCAGCCGACCTGCTGGAGGCGGCGTACGACGGTCTCGCGGCCGTACTCCACGCCCGCGACCCGGTCCGGGTGGTCGGCGGGCACCCTGATCGTGTGCGGCGCGGAGGGGGCGCTGATCTCGGTGACGCCGGCCTCGGCGGTGCCGCCCGCGAGCAGCACGAGCAGGTCGACGGTCCGCTGGGCGGCGGCCGCCGCGGCCTGGGGGTCGACGCCGCGCTCGAAACGCCGGGACGCCTCGGAGGACAGCTTGTGGCGGCGGGCGGTGCGCGCGACGGACACCTGGTTGAAGTGGGCGGCCTCGACGACCACGTCACTCGTCGCGTTCTCGGCGTCGCCGTGGTCGGCGATCTCCGTGTTGGCGGCGCCCATGACGCCGGCGAGGCCGATCGGGCCGCGGTCGTCGGTGATGACCAGGTCCTCGGCGTGCAGCTTCCGCTCGACGCCGTCGAGGGTGACGATCTTCTCGCCCGCCTCGGCCCGGCGCACGCCGATGGTGCCCTGGACCAGGGAACGGTCGTAGGTGTGCAGCGGCTGGCCCAGCTCCATCATCACGTAGTTCGCGACGTCCACGGCGAGGGAGATCGGGCGCATGCCGACCTTCTGGAGCCGGCGCTGGAGCCAGATCGGGGACCGCGCCTCGGCGCTGAGGCCGGTCACCGTGCGGGCGGTGAAACGGTCGCAGCCGGTGGGATCGGCGATCTTCACCGGGTAGCCGTAGGCGTTCGGGGCGGGCACGTCGAGCAGGGCCGGGTCGCGCAGCGGCAGGCCGTAGGCGATGGCGGTCTCGCGGGCGACGCCGCGGATGGACAGGCAGTCGCCGCGGTTGGCGGTGACGGCGATGTCCAGGACCTCGTCGACCAGTTCGAGCAGCTCGATGGCGTCCTTGCCGACCTCGGTCTCCGGCGGCAGCACGATGATGCCGTGCGAGCCTCCCCCAGACTCCGTCCGGGGGGGCCCCCAGTCGCCCATGCCCAGCTCGTCGCCGGAGCAGATCATGCCGTGGGAGGTCTTGCCGTACGTCTTGCGGGCGCTGATCGAGAAGCCGCCGGGCAGCGTGGCGCCGGGGAGGACCACGACGACCTTGTCGCCGACGGCGAAGTTCCGGGCGCCGCAGACGATCTCCTGGGGCTCACCGGTGCCGTTGGCCCGGCCGACGTTCACGGTGCAGAAGCGGATCGGCTTCTTGAAGCCCTCCAGCTCCTCGATGGTCAGCACCTGGCCGACGACCAGGGGGCCCTTGAGGTCGGCACCGAGGTGCTCGACGGTCTCGACCTCGAGCCCGGCCGAAATGAGCTTGGCCTGGACGTCACGGCCGGTCTGCGTGGCAGGCAGGTCGACGTACTCCCGCAGCCAAGAAAGCGGGACCCGCATCAGATCTCCATCCCGAAAGGCCGGGTGAAGCGCACGTCACCCTCGACCATGTCTCGCATGTCCTCGACGTTGTGGCGGAACATCAGCATCCGCTCGATGCCGAACCCGAAGGCGAAACCGCTGTACTTCTCCGGGTCGACGCCGCAGGCGGTGAGCACCCGCGGGTTGACCATGCCGCAGCCGCCGAGCTCGATCCAGCCTTCGCTGGAGCAGGTGCGGCAGGGCCGGTCGGGGTTGCCGACGGACGCGCCCTTGCAGACGTAGCAGAGCATGTCCATCTCGGCGGACGGCTCGGTGAAGGGGAAGAAGTTCGGCCGCAGCCGGGTCTTCATCTCCGCGCCGAACAGCGACTGGACCATGTGGTCCAGGGTGCCCTTGAGGTCCGCCATGGTCAGGCCCTCGTCGATCGCGAGCAGCTCGACCTGGTGGAAGACGGGGGTGTGCGTGGCGTCCAGCTCGTCGGTGCGGTACACGCGGCCGGGGCAGATCACGTAGACCGGCAGCTCGCGCTCCAGCGCGGAGCGGATCTGCACGGGCGAGGTGTGGGTGCGCAGCACGACACCGGACTCGGTGCCGCCGGACCCCGCGGCGGAGCCGCTGTCGGATGCGGTCTGGACGAAGAAGGTGTCGGCCTCGCCGCGGGCCGGGTGGTCCGGGCCGATGTTCAGGGCGTCGAAGTTGAACCACTCGGCCTCGGCCTCGGGGCCCTCGGCGACCTCGTAGCCCATGGCCACGAAGACGTCCTCGATGCGCTCGGAGAGGGTGGTGAGCGGGTGGCGGGCGCCGGCCGGTACGCGGTCGTAGGGCAGCGTGACGTCCACGGCCTCCTCGACCAGGACGCGCGCGTCGCGCTCGGCCTCCAGCTCGGCCTGGCGGGCGGCCAGCGCCTTGTTCACGGCGCCGCGGGCCATGCCGACGCGCTTGCCGGCCTCGGCCTTGGCCTGCGGGGGCAGGGCGCCGATCTCGCGGTTGGCCAGCGCCAGCGGCGAGGTGCCGCCGGTGTGGGCGACCTTGGCCTCCTGGAGCGCGTCGAGGGAGTCCGCGGCGGCGAAGGCGGCGAGCGCCTCGTCCCGCATGCGCTCGATCTCTTCCGGTTTCAACGCCTCGACCTCGACAGGGTCGTACGACTTATTCGGTGCCGACATCTCTTCCCGTGCTTCCGATTGGCTGGCTGGGACGCCCCGTCTACGGTCCGGAGACGGGGCTGGGACGCTTCGTCTGCGGAACTGGACGCAAAGGTGCCAAAGACCGAGTCTAACGGGGCTGTGGAACGCGGATTACGCCCGTGGGGGCGTCGGCCGTCTCAGGTGAGATACGCCGGAGCCGCCACGGGCAACGTAAATCGGAACTCGGCGCCGCCCCCGGGGGCGCGGCCGACGGTGATGGTGCCGCCGTGGGCTTCGACGATGCCCTTGACGATGTACAGCCCGAGGCCGGTGCCGCCGCGCTTGCTGCCCCGCCAGAAGCGGGTGAAGACGCGGTTCATGGACTCCTCCGGGATGCCGGCCCCCTCGTCGCTCACCGTGACCGACGTGCCGACGTCCTCCCCTTCGCGGGGCGACGCCGTGGGCGTGACGTCGATGGTGACGGTTCCCTCGCCGTGCCGCACGGCATTTTCCAGCAGGTTGCTCAGCACCTGGTCGACCTTGTCGGGGTCGGCCCACAGGTCCGGCAGGGGCTGCGCGAGGCGGAGCAGGAAGCGGTCGGCCTCCTGGCCGGCGGCGACGTACGCCTGGATGTGGCGGCCGACGGCGGCGCCGATGTCGACGGGCTGGCGGCGGACCTCCAGCCTGCCCGAGTCGATCCGCGAGATGTCCAGCAGCTCGGCGATGAGCCGGGTGACCCGGTCGGCGTCGGCGTCGACGGTCTCCAGCATCAGCCGCTTCTGGTCGTCGGTGAACCTCTCCCACTTGGCCAGCAGGGTGGCCGTGAAGCCCTTGACGGAGGTGAGCGGGGAGCGCAGTTCGTGGGCGACGGTGGCGATCAGTTCGGCGTGGCTGCGTTCGGTGCGGCGGCGGGCCTCGGTGTCGCGCAGGGTCACGACGACGCGGTGGACGGGGCCGGTGGGCCGGGTGCGGACGTAGCGGGCGGAGACGAGGACCTCCCGTCCGCCGGGGAGCAGCAGGTTGCGCTCGGGCTGGCCGACGCGGATGGCCAGCCCGCCGTAGGGATCGGTCAGCTGCCACCAGCGCCGCCCCTCGATGTCCTCCAGGGGAAGCGCCTTCTCCAGCTGCTCGCCGAGGGCTTCGGCGGCGGGGACGGCGCTGATGCGGGCGGCGGCCGCGTTGAAGCAGACGACCCGGCCCCGCTCGTCCGCGACGACGAGGCCGTCGGGCAGCTCGTCGGGGTCGATGCCGAGGTCGGCGAGATCACCGGGTGTGCGGGGCGCGGGCGGACGCGGCGCCTCCCGTGCACCCGGTGCGCTGCTCGTGCCGACGCTCATTCCCGTACCCCACCTCTCAACCGCGCAGGGGCCTTGAGCTGGTCACCCTACTAGCTCTCGGTGACGCTGCGGCACCCTCCGGCGGCACGCTGTGCACGCGCCGACGCGTAGAGACATACGGCGGCGGCGGTGGCGAGGTTCAGACTCTCCGCCTTCCCGTGGATCGGGACGCGCAGGACGGCGTCGGCGAGGGTGCGGGTCTCCTCCGGGAGCCCCCAGGCCTCGTTGCCGAACACCCAGGCGGTGGGGCCGCCCATGGTGCCGGCGTCCAGCTCGGCGTCGAGGTCGTGCTCCCCCGCCCCGTCGGCGGCGAGGACCCGGACCCCGGCGTCCCTGAGCCCGGCGACGGCCCGCTCGACGGGTACGCCGACGGCGACCGGCAGGTGGAACAGTGAGCCCACGGAGGCGCGTACGGCCTTGGGGTTGTACAGGTCGACGGAGGCGTCGGTGAGCACGACGGCCTCGGCGCCCGCGGCGTCGGCGCAGCGCAGCACGGTTCCGGCGTTGCCGGGGTCGCGGACGTGGGCGAGGACGGCGACGAGCGCCGGGCGGGCGGCGAGGATGTCGTCGAAGGGGGTGTCCACGAACCGGCACACCCCGACCAGGCCCTGCGGGGTGACGGTGGTGGAGATGTCCTCGATCACCTGCTCGGCGGCGAGGTGGACGCGCGCACCGGCGTCACGGGCCGCGCCGATGATGTCGGCGTAGCGCTCGGCGGCCTCGACGGTGGCGAACACCTCGACGAGCGTGTCCCCATAGCCGGCGGCCTCCCGCACGGCCTGCGGCCCCTCGGCCAGGAACAGCCGCTCCTTGCCCCGGAAGTTCCGCTTCGCCAGCCGCCGCGCGGCGAGGACCCTGGGGGAACGGGGAGAGATCAGCTCGGGGCTGGCGGGTCGCACTCTTGCTCACCTTCACGTTTTGATCGACGGGAACTGCAACGCGCCCCCAGGGGCGCGGGGAACTGCGCGACCAGCCACAACGCGCCCGCGGTGGACAACGAACCGAACGACGGCAATCGAAGGGACCCGCAGGCTTGAAGCCTGCGGGTCCCTTCGACGATGGCTCAGAGCCAGCGCGGCGTCACGCGGCCTTCGGCGCGTTGACGTCGCTCGGCAGCGCCTTCTGGGCGACCTCGACGAGCGCGGCGAACGCGTTCGGGTCGTTGACGGCCAGCTCGGCGAGGATCTTGCGGTCGACCTCGACGTTGGCGGCCTTCAGGCCCTGGATGAAGCGGTTGTACGTGATGCCGTTGGCGCGGGCAGCGGCGTTGATGCGCTGGATCCACAGCTGGCGGAAGTCACCCTTGCGCTTCTTGCGGTCGTTGTAGTTGTAGACCAGCGAGTGGGTGACCTGCTCCTTGGCCTTGCGGTACAGGCGCGAACGCTGACCGCGGTAGCCGGAGGCCTGCTCGAGGATCGCCCGGCGCTTCTTGTGGGCGTTGACTGCCCGCTTGACGCGTGCCACTTTTAACTCCTTGTAGCGGGGCCGCGGTGATACTCACGCGGCCCGGTATCGATTGGGTCCCGGTCCTGCCGTACGGCGCTCAGCGGCGCCCGTACGTCACTTGCCGAGAAGCTTCTTGATCTTCGCGGCGTCGCCCGGGGCCATCTCGGCGTTGCCGGTGAGGCGACGCGTCACGCGGGACGACTTGTGCTCGAGCAGGTGGCGCTTGCCGGCGCGCTCACGGAGCACCTTGCCGGAGCCGGTGATCTTGAAGCGCTTGCTGGCACCGCTGTGCGACTTGTTCTTCGGCATAGCGCCGTTCTCTCCTCGTCGGTGGCGCTCCGATGCCCGGTCGTGAAACCGGGCACGGTGGAGCGTCGCTTGTATCGGTTACGTCCTGGGGACTGGCGTCCCCCGGGGTCACGCCTCGGCGGGTGCCTCGGCCGGAGCCTCGGCGTCCGCATCGTCGGACTCCGCGGCGTTCTGCGACTTGCCGGGGTTGGCCTTCGCGTCCGCCTTGCGGGCTTCCTGCGCCTGGCGAGCCTCGGCCATCGCCTCGGTCTTCTTCTTGTGCGGACCGAGGACCATGATCATGTTTCGGCCGTCCTGCTTCGGGTTCGACTCCACGAACCCGAGGTCGGCCACGTCCTCCGCGAGACGCTGCAGCAGTCGGTAGCCCAGCTCGGGCCGGGACTGCTCGCGACCACGGAACATGATCGTGATCTTGACCTTGTCGCCCTGCTTGAGGAACCGGACGACGTGACCCTTCTTGGTGTCATAGTCGTGCGGGTCGATCTTCGGCCGGAGCTTCATCTCCTTGATGACCGTGTGCGCCTGGTTCTTGCGCGCCTCACGTGCCTTCATGGCCGACTCGTACTTGAACTTCCCGTAGTCCATGAGCTTGCACACGGGCGGACGGGCGTTCGCCGCGACCTCGACGAGATCGAGGTCGTACTCCTGCGCAAGCTCCAGGGCCTTGGCAAGCGGGACAATCCCGACCTGCTCGCCGCTGGGACCGACAAGTCGCACCTCGGGAACGCGAATCCGGTCGTTGATGCGGGGCTCGGCGCTGATGGATCCTCCTCGGTAGCACCACGCGACGGTCTGGCGGACAGCCGCGTAACGTCTGTGTTCGATAGACCTGACCGCGCCGGCGCAACAAAAATGCCCCGGACGATCACACGCGGGGCTCCTCGAACTACTACCGGAGCACCGCCGCGATGGTCGCGGGGCGCGATTTCGGGCTGGTCGCCGCCGCTGGGACGGGACCGCCTGACCGGTGACCCGCCGTCCGTGGGACGGCCAGGTGGGAGTTCGAAAGCCTCCACTTGTGGGCCGGGCGCGCCGCCGTGGGGCGTGCGTGTCCGACCGGTCGTTACACAAGGTTAGCAGCTCGGCAGGGGAAGGGCTAACCGAGACCGAGTGGGGCCGCCCACCGCCCTGCGCCTATCGTGTGCGGCATGAGTGACACCCCTCCTGAGACGCCCGACTTCGATGCCATGACCCGCGACATCGCCGAGGTTCCCGCGGTCGAGGTGATCGTGACGGTCGCCGTCAACCTGATGAGCGCCGCCGCCGTGAAGCTGGGACTGACCGAGGAGGGCGAGGCCCACAAGGACCTGGACGAGGCCCGCAAGCTGGTGCACGCGCTGGCCGGTCTGCTGGACGCGACCGCGACCGAGATCAGCTCGTTCCACGCGGCCCCGCTGCGCGACGGCCTCAAGTCGCTCCAGCTGGCCTTCCGCGAGGCCTCCCTGGTTCCGGACGAGCCCGGTCAGGGACCGGGCGAGAAGTACACGGGGCCGATCTACGGCTGACCCTGTTCCCTCACGTACAAGGGCTCGCCCGGCGGCGTCGCCCCGGCCGGCAGCAGTGCCAGGTCGAGGCCCCGCACCAGGCGGGCCCTCAGTGTTTCGTCGGCGGCAAGGCGCTCAGCGACGGCGCGGGCGGCCCTCGCCGGGTCGGCACCGGACTCCAGTTGCAGCGCCAGGGTGCCGTCGGCCCGTCCCGGCCCGAGATGCGCCCGGAGCACGGCCGGCTCGGCCGCCACAGCGGCGCGTACGGCCTCGGCGACGGCCGGGTCCTGCAGTGGATCGGTCGTCGTACGGCCCTCGGCCAGCGCCAGCAGCACCGCTCCGGTCAGTTCGAACGGCACCGGCCCGGCCAGGTCCAGTACGACCGTGTCCGCCTTCTCGTGCGCGGCGGCCCGCAACGCCTGGTGCACGGGTACGGCGACGGGACGGGCCCCGGCGTCCCAGCGGGCGAGCGAGTCCGTGGAGGTGAACGCGGGCAGGGCGGTGCGGTCGCCGGCCTTCAGCGTGGGAACGGCCATGTCGCTGCTCTTCTCGCGGCGCAGCCCGTTCTCGTCCTCCTCCACCTCCCCGAGGACGGCCACCACGGGCACGAGCAGCCGGGCGCCCTTGAGCGTCTCCAGCACGGGCCCCAGGGCGGTGCGGTCCTCGGCCCAGGCGGCGAGCGCCGCGCTCAGCCGGGGGTCGGCGGAGCCGTCGTCGTCGGAAAATGCGGAGTCGGGGATGTTCTTGTCGGCCACGGTTCCCGACCCTAGTCGAGCGGGGCTGACCGCTTGCCGCGGCCTCCCCTGCCCGGCGGCGGTGACGATCATGGTGGGTAGCCTCGCCGGATGACCGCGACCTTTGACGACGCCGTCCGCTCTCGACGGATCGCGGTGGTCGTGCGCCCGGTCAAGGTGCGGCACATCGTGGGGGCGGAGCGGTTCCGTCCCGGCGGCCCGGGGCCCGCTTCCCGAGCGACTTCGGCCGAGCCGCGGGCGACGGGCGCCCCGGTGCGGGCGGCGCCGTATCGTCGTCGGCCTCGGCACCCTCGGGCGGGAGGCATCGGTGGAGACGGTCGAGCCGGTCGTGGACCGTGACGCGCTGCTGGCCTCGGCCATGGCGTCGGTGACCGTGGCGGACGGCGCCGAGGTGTCCGTGGCGGTGCTCGACGCGGACTCCGGCGAGAGCGCCTCGTACGGCACGGGTGTCTTCGAGACGGCGAGCATCGTCAAGGTGGACATCCTGGCGGCGCTGCTGCTCCAGGCGCAGGACGCCGGGCGGGCGCTGACCGCGGCCGAGAAGGCGTACGCCGTCGCCATGATCGAGGACAGCGACAACGACTCGGCGTCGGCGCTGTGGCGGGCGATCGGGACGGCGGACGGGCTCGACGCCGCGAACGAGCGCTTCGGCCTGACGGGGACGGACGGCGGCGACGGCCCGCTGTGGGGGCTGACCCGGACCACGGCCGCCGACCAGGTCGCGCTGCTGCGGCAGGTGTTCGTGGCGGACGGCTCGGAACTGAGCGAGGCCTCACGGGCGTATGTGCGGGGGCTGATGGGCCGGATCGCCGACGGCCAGCGGTGGGGTGTCTCGGCCGCGGCCGACGGTGGCAGCGGTGTCGAGGGGGCCGGGTGGGCGCTGAAGAACGGCTGGCTGCGGCGCGGCACCACCGGACTGTGGGTGGTCAACAGCATCGGGCGGGTCACATCGGGTGGCCACGACCACATGGTGGCGGTGGTGTCGCGGGGCAGCGCGACCCTGGCGGAGGGGATCTCGCTCATCGAGGCGGCAGCACGTGCGGCGGTGTCCGTGTTCGCCGGTGAGGGCGGCACGGCCGACGACGCCGCCCCGGGTCAGAAGTCGTCGTAGCGTTCGCGGCGGCCCCGCCACAGGACGACGGCCGCGACGATCATGACGCCGCCCGCGCTGCCGGCCAGTGGGGCCGCCCAGGCCGAGGTGTCGTCGTCGGAGGCCGGGGCGTCCGGGCCGGAGCCGAAGTACTTCTCGCCGTACGCCGCCGACTTCAGCCCTTCCGGCTTCAGCCGTCCGGCCGCCTCGATGGCCGCAGCGGGGTCGACGAAGCCGTGGCCGCGGGAGTCGTCGCGGCCCTCGGCGGGGGCGTTGCGGGCCGTGTCCTCCAGCAGGGACTTGACCTGGGCCGGCGTGAGATCCGGGTGGGCCGACTTCACGAGGGCGGCGGCGCCGGAGACGAAGGCGGAGGCGGCGCTGGTGCCCCAGCCCTCGTAGTACCGGTGGTCGGGGTCGGCGATGATCACGTCGACGCCGGGGGCGCTGACCGTGGCGTACCAGCGGCGGGTGGAGAAGGAGGCGCGGGTGCCGTAGCGGTCGACGGCGGTCGCGGCGATCACGCCCGGGTAGGCGGCCGGGTAGGAGATGTGGTCGCCCTTCTCGCCGCCGTTGCCGGCCGAGGCGACGACGACCACGCCTTTCCCCAGGGCGTACTGGATGGCCTCGTCCTCGGCGGGTTCGGGGTGGGCGGAGGCCGAGTCGTCGCCGAGGGAGAGGTTGATGATGTCGGCGCCGTGGTCGGCGGCCCAGCGGATGCCCTCGGCGAGGGCGTTTCCGCGGGTCTTGCGGGCCTTGGCGCGCGCCGGGTCACCGTCCTCCAGGATCACGCGCAGGGGCAGGATCTTCGCCTCCGGGGCGATGCCCATGACGCCCTCGGCGTTGCCGGCGCCGTGTCCGTGCCCGGCGATGATCCCGGCCATGGCGGTGCCGTGCCGGGCCCAGGCGCGGTCGCCCTCGCTCGCGCCGAAGCCGACCAGGTCCTTGCCGGTGAGCACGTTGCCGGTCAGGTCGGGGTGGTCGGCCTCGACGCCGGTGTCCAGGACAGCGACGGTGACGCCCGCGCCCCTGGTGGTCTCCCACGCCTCCTGGGTGTGCATGGCGTCCAGGGCCCACTGCTGGGCGCGGATGCCGTCGGCGTGCGCGGCGGGTGCCGGTACGAGGACGAGGGCGGCGGCGAGGAGGAGGCTCAGGACGCCTGTCCCGCGGGTCCGGGGCGCGGCCGTGTCGGCGGGGGGCACGGCGGTGTCGGCGGGGTTCCCGGCGGGGCCGGCGGGGTTCGCGACGGGGCCGACGGGGTTCACGACGGATGCTCCGTGGCCGGGCCGACGTTCTTGCGCAGGGCGCGTTCGACGCGGTCGGCGAGGCCCTGCGCCTCGTGGCCGAGGCCGGCCTGGGCGGGGGCCGACGTGGCATCGGACTCCATGGCCTCCTCGGCGGGCTCCGGCTCGTCGACGGTGCGGGCGTCGGCCCAGCCGGACACGGCGTAGACGACGACGGGGGCGTCGGTGAGGACGGAGACGGTCCACGAGGCCCGCTGCCGCGCGCCGAAGCCCGCGGCGACGGTGTCCTTCTCGGCGTACGGCAACGGCATGAGGTCCTCTCGGCGGCCCAGGCCCTCCTTCTCGAACCGGCCCGCCAGTGACGTCATGGCGGCGGCGTCGGCCTTGGCGAAGAGCAGGCCGACGGTGGTGACGTGGCTCTGGGTGGCGTCGGTGTAGGTGGCGCGCAGCAGGCGCCGGCAGCCGATCGGGTCGAGGGCCTTGGCCAGCAGCGGCTCGAAGGCACCCGCGCAGTCGCTGTCCGGGGCGACGGCGACACGCGTCCAGGTGCGGTCGGCGCCGCCGGGGCCCGCGCCCTGTCCCCGCACGGTGGCCGGGAACAGCTGGTCGACCGGCACGCTGTGCCACAACTCCCCGGCCTCGGCGAACGCGCTGCGGGCGCCACCGTCCCCGGAATCCCCGGCGAGCCAGCTGCCGGTGACGGCGCCGGTGACGAGTCCCAGCCCGAGCACGAGACAGACGGCCGCGGCGACGGCCTGGGGCCGCAGCCGCCCACCGAGCGGACGCGGCCGGGCCGGCTCGTCGTAGCCCTCGGGCTCCCCGAACGACACACGCGGCCGCCCGCCGCCGGGCGCCGCCGGCGTGCTCCAGGAGAAGGCCGGGTCGGGGGTGGCGGCGCCCGGAGACGGGGCCGTCGGGTCGGACAACGGGGTGAGCGCCGGTCGTCGCCGCGGATACGGTTCGGCTCGGACTCCCGATTCCGCTCGGGCTTCCGGGGTCGCTCGGGGTTCCGGGGTCGCTCGGATTCCCGGGTTCGCTTGGGTTCCCGGGTTCGCTCGGGTTCCCGATGCCGCTCGGGCTTCCGGGTCCGGAGTGGGTGCCGGTGCCGGTGCTGACTCCGGCGCCGGCGCCGGTTCTGCCGGGATCGGACGCAGGCGGGTCGTCGTCTCCGTCGGGGACTCCGCGGGAGCGGGGGACCGGCGGGGCCGCGCCTCGGGCGTCCCGCTCCCGTCCGGGGTCTGGCGGACGACGTTCGGCGGGCCGTCGGGAAAGCGGGCGGAAGCGCGGGGCGGCGGGGGCGCGGGGTCGGTGGCTCGGGAATCGGTGAGCCGGAAGCGCGGGTAGCGGGGCCGGGCACCGGTGCCGGGGCCGGGGCCCTCGGGGTCGCCGTCCCTGCCCGGCGTGGACGGGCCGAGGTCCCGGCCGTCGCCCGAGGAGGCGGTTCCGTCCGTACGGTCTTCCCCCGCCGCCGTACGACGCCCCGGGGTGTCGTCGCCCTCCGGTGCCGTGGCCGCGTCGGTGCCCCGGTGGGAGGCGGAGTGCGGGAGGTGCACGTCACCGCCGCGCGCCGCCGGTGCCTGTGCGGGGCGAGGCGGGGTGCCCGGACGAGGCGGTGCCTCCGGGGGAGGCGGCGTGCCGGGGCGGGGCGGAGTGGCCGGGTGGGGCGCCGTGCCCGAGTGGGGCGGCGTGTCCGGATGGGGCGGCGTGTCCGGATGGGGCGAGGTCTCGGGGCGCGGGGGGACGGAGGCGCGGCGTGCTTCCGTGCTCATGCGCCCCCCGCTTCCTCTTGCTCGGGCCCGGGCCGTTTCTCCGACGCGGGCCGGTGATGTGGTTTCCCGCCCCGGCCCGGTGCGGACCGATCCGTCCCGGGCACGCATACCCGCACGGGTCGACCGCCATCCCGGCGCGGACCTCGGGTCCTGCCGCCCGGGCCGTCGGGCCGTGCGTGCGCGTCACTCTACGGCGTGACCCCGCCCGGCGGGGAACCAGTCCGCGCGCCCGTGGCATTGGCCCGGAACGTCCCCCTACCCTGCGGTAATCCTGTCTGGCAGGCTGCGTCCATGACTGCGCGCGCCGCTGACCGGGCCCGTTACGACCGGGCCACCGCCCATCTCGACGCCCCCGTGGCGATCGTGGATCTGGAGGCCTTCGACGCCAACGCGGACGACCTGGTCCGCCGGGCCGGCGGCAAACCGATCCGGGTCGCCAGCAAGTCCGTACGCTGCCGTGCGCTGCTCGAACGCGCCCTGGCGAGGGACGGTTTCGCGGGCGTCATGTCGTTCACGCTGGCCGAGTCCCTGTGGCTGGCGCGCTCCGGTTTCGAGGACGTGCTCCTCGCCTATCCGTCGGCGGACCGCGCCCGGTACGCCGAGCTGACCGCCGACCCCAAGCTCGCCTCCGCCGTGACCGTGATGATCGACGACCCGGCGCAGCTGGACCTCATCGACGCCGCGCGCGACGGAGGCGGCGAAGTCGTGCGGGTCTGCCTGGAGTTGGACACTTCGCTGAAGCTGCTCGGCGGACGGGTGCGGGTGGGGGCCCGGCGCTCCCCGCTGCACTCCCCCGCCCAGGTCGCCGACCTGGCCCGCGCGGTGGCCCGCCGGCCGGGGTTCGAGGTCGTGGGGCTCATGGCGTACGAGGGTCATGTCGCCGGTGTCGGGGACGCGGTGGCCGGCCGGCCGCTGCGGTCCCGGGCGGTACGGCTGATGCAGGCCGCCGCCCGCCGGGAACTCGCCGAGCGGCGTGCCGCCGTCGTGCGGGCGGTGCGGGCCGTGGTGCCCGGCCTCGAGTTCGTCAACGGCGGCGGCACGGGCAGCGTGCAGCACACCGCAGCGGAGGACGCGGTCACGGAGATCGCCGCCGGGTCCGGGCTCTATGTGCCGCGGCTGTTCGACAACTACACGTCGTTCCGGGGCCGTCCGGCGGCGCTGTTCGCCCAGCCCGTCGTACGGCGGCCGGGGGTCGGGGCCGTGGCCGTCCTCGGCGGCGGCTATCCGGCCTCCGGTGCGCCCGGCGCCGACCGGCTGCCGGTGCCGTACCTGCCCGAGGGCCTGCGCTACGACTCCCAGGAGGGCGCCGGTGAGGTGCAGACGCCGCTGCTCGGCTCGCCCGCCGACGACCTCCTCATCGGCGACAAGGTGTGGTTCCGGCACGCCAAGGCGGGTGAGCTGTGCGAGCGGTTCGACGCGCTGCATCTGGTGGAGGGGGACGCGGTGACGGCGACGGTGCCGACGTACCGGGGCGAGGGACAGACGTTCCTGTAGGGAGAGGGGCGCGGTTTCGCAGTCGGCCGGGTCAGCTCGACGGGCCGATGCCGCTGCCCACGCCGCCGCCCGTGTCCGCGTCGCCGACGGGCCGGATGCCCTTGGTGATCCGGTCCATGTCGTCGAGCGGCGGTCCGTCCTCGCCCGCGTCGAAGACGTAGCGGACGAGGATCGGGGACTCGGTGCCGACGGTGGAGGGGAAGACCAGCGACTGCACGTAGCCGCCGGGGCCCTTGGCCGTCTTCACCCGCCAGCGCACGTAGTACCCGGCGCGTCCGGCGACCGCGACCGGCCCGGAGGCCACCTCCTCGTGGGACTCGATGCCGCCGAAGGGCTTGTTGCCGATCAGGTCGCGGTCGTAGGCGTCGTCGGCCGCGTCCTCGATGTCCTGCCGGGCGAGGGCCTTCGGGGAGGACTCGGCGTTCGCGGTGACGGTGCGGGAGATGACGAGGCCGTGCCGGCACACGCCGCCGTCGCCGGGGCAGTCGTAGGTGCCGTCCGTGGTCATCATGACGTCGTCCTCGGTGACGTACTTGGGCAGCACCCAGCCCGTCGGCAGCGGGAAGGTGATGCCGTTGAGCTGGTCCTCGACGACGGCCGGGGCGTCGGCGGAGGGTCCGGAGGACGTCGGCGAGGGGGTCGGGGGCGCACTCGTCGGTTCCGGGACGGCGGACGTCGCGGTGGCCGGCGGGGGCTGCGCCACGGGGCCGCCGTCGTCCTCGCCGAGGAAGAACACGCCGGTGACGATCGCCGCGACCAGCACGGCCGCCGCGGTGGTGAGGGCGACGGCCTTTCCGCGCCCGCCGACACCCGCCTGCTGCTGGGGTTGCATCGGCTGGTGCTGGTGCTGCATCGGCTGGTGCTGGTGCTGCACCGGCTGCTGCCGCGAGGGCGGGGGCGCGCCGAACCCGGTGGGCTCGGGGGCGCGACGGTGCTCCGTCCAGGCCGTGCCGTCCCACCAGCGTTCCTGGGGCGGGGCCGACGGGTCGCGATACCAGCCGGGTGGCGGCGTCATGCTCATTCCGGCACTGTAGGACGCCGCCCGGGGTGATCTACAGCGGTGTGACGTACGCCCCGGAGATCCCGCCGTCCACCAGGAAGTCGGTGGCGTTCACGAAGGAGGAGTCGTCGCTGGCCAGGAACGCGACGGCGGCGGCGATCTCCTCGGCCTCGGCGAACCGCCCGAGCGGGATGTGGACGAGACGGCGCGCGGCCCGCTCCGGGTCCTTGGCGAACAGCTCCTGGAGGAGCGGGGTGTTGACCGGGCCGGGGCAGAGCGCGTTGACCCGGATGCCCTCCCGCGCGAACTGCACGCCCAGTTCCCGGGACATCGCGAGGACGCCGCCCTTGGACGCGGTGTACGAGATCTGCGAGGTGGCCGCGCCCATCCGGGCCACGAAGGACGCGGTGTTGATGACGGACCCCCTGCCCTGGCGTCGCATGTAGGGGATGGCGGCCTTGCAGCACAGGTAGACGGAGGTGAGGTTGACCTCCTGGACACGCTTCCACGCCTCCAGGCCGGTCTCCAGGATGGAGTCGTCGTCGGGCGGCGAGATACCGGCGTTGTTGAACGCGACGTCCACGCTGCCGTAGGTGTCGTAGGCCGTCCTGAACAGCGCTTCGACCTGCTCGGGGTCGGTGACCTCGACCTTGACGAAGGTTCCGCCGATCTCCTCGGCCGCCGCCTTGCCCCGGGTCTCGTCCACGTCGCCGCAGACGACGTGCGCGCCCTCGGAGGCGAGCCGGCGGGCGGACGCGAGGCCGATGCCGCTGCCGGCCCCGGTGACGACGGCGGTACGGCCGACCAGACGGCGGCAGATGATGTCCTCGGTCATGAGTGGCTAGGCCTCCGTGCTCGGCGAGACGTTGCTGATGAAGACGTTCTTGGTCTCGGTGAAGGCGGTCAGCGCGTCCGGGCCGAGTTCACGGCCGAGGCCGGACTGCTTGAACCCGCCGAACGGCGTCCAGTAGCGGACGCTCGAGTGGGAGTTGACGGACAGGTTCCCCGCGCGTACCGCGTGCGACACGCGCAGGGCACGGCCGACGTCCCGGGTCCACAGCGAGCCGGAGAGGCCGTAGTCGGTGGCGTTGGCCAGGCGGATCGCGTCGGCCTCGTCCTCGAAGGGCAGGACGACGGCGACGGGCCCGAAGACCTCCTCGACGGCCACGCGCGCGTGCGCGTCGACGCCGGTGAGGACGGTGGGCGGGAACCAGAAGCCGGGGCCGCCCTCGGGGGCCTTGCCGCGGATGCCGTCGGCGTCGGCGGGGACGTAGGAGCGGACGCGGTCCAGTTGGGCCCGGGAGATCAGCGGGCCCATGTCGGTGCGCTCGTCGGCCGGGTCGCCGACGAGGACGGACTCGATCGCCGGGGCGAGGAGGGCGAGGAAACGGTCGTACACCGCGCGCTGCACGAGGACGCGGGTGCGGGCGCAGCAGTCCTGGCCGGAGTTGTCGAGGAAGGACATGGGCGTGGCGGCCGCGGCGGCCTCGATGTCCGCGTCGGCGAAGACGATGTTGGGGCTCTTGCCGCCCAGTTCGAGGGTGACGGGCTTGAGGAGCGCCGCGCCTTTGGCCGCCACCCGCCGGCCCACGGCCGTCGACCCGGTGAAGACGACCTTCGCCACGCCCGGATGCTCGACGAGCGCGTCGCCCGCGACCGGCCCGCGGCCGGGCAGCACCTGGAACAGGCCCTCGGGCAGCCCGGCCGCCAGGGCCAGTTCGGCCAGGCGCAGCGCGGTCAGCGGGGTCGTCTCGGCGGGTTTGAGGAGGACCGCGTTGCCCGCCGCCAGCGCCGGCGCGGTGCCCCAGGCGGCGATCGGCATCGGGAAGTTCCAGGGCGCGATGACGCCGACGACGCCGAGCGGTTCGAGGATCGTCACGTCCAGGCCGCCGGCGACCGGGATCTGCCGTCCGGTGAGCCGCTCCACTCCCCCGGCGGCGTAGTCGAGCAGGTCGCGGACGTTGCCGGCCTCCCAGCGGGCGTTGCCGATGGTGTGCCCGGCCTCGCGGACCTCCAGCCGGGCCAGCTCCTCCAGGTGCTCGTCGACCGCGGCGGCGAAGCGGCGCAGCAGCCGGGCGCGGTCGCCGGGGGCGAGGGCGGCCCAGGCCGTCTGCGCCCGGGCGGCCCGTACGACGGCGGCGTCGACGTCGGCCGCGGAGGCGGCGGGGACGGTGGCGAGGACCTCTTCGGTGGCGGGGTTCAGTACCCGCAGCAGGTCGGGCGGGTCGGGCAGGTCGGACAACGGGGCCTCACATGCGTTCGAAGGAGCGGCGCAGCTCCCAGTCCGTGACGGCGGCGTCGTAGGCGTCCAGTTCGACGCGCGCCATGTTGCGGTAGTGGGCGACGACCTCGTCCCCGAAGGCGGCCTTGGCGAGGGTGCTGTTCTCCCAGAGCTCGGCGGCCTCGCGCAGGGTGGTGGGGACGTGTTCGAAACCGGCGGTGTAGGCGTTGCCCTGGCACGGCTGGGGCAGTTCGAGCCGCTGCTCGACGCCGTACAGGCCGGCCGCCACCATGCCCGCCACCGCGAGGTACGGGTTGACGTCACCGCCCGGGAGCCGGTTCTCGAAGCGGAGGGAGCGGCCGTGGCCGACGACGCGCAGGGCGCAGGTGCGGTTGTCGCGGCCCCAGGCGACGGCGGTCGGGGCGAAGGAGCCCGGCTGGAACCGCTTGTAGGAGTTGATGTGGGGGGCGTAGAGGAGGGAGAACTCGCGCAGCGCCACCAGTTGTCCGGCGAGGAAGTGCCGCATGACCTCGGACATGCCGCCCTCCCCCTCGCCGGCCATGGCGCTGTTGCCGTCGGCGTCGGTGAGGGAGAGGTGGATGTGGCAGGAGTTGCCCTCGCGCTCGTTGTACTTGGCCATGAAGGTGAGGGACATGCCCTCCTGGGCCGCGATCTCCTTGGCGCCGGTCTTGTAGACCGCGTGCTGGTCGCAGGTGACCAGGGCCTCGTCGTAGCGGAAGACGATCTCGTGCTGGCCGGGGTTGCACTCGCCCTTGGCGGACTCGACGGTGAGGCCGGCGCCGGCCATCTCGTTGCGGATGCGGCGCAGCAGGGGCTCGATGCGGCCGGTGCCGAGCACGGAGTAGTCGATGTTGTACTGGTTGGCCGGGGTCAGGCCGCGGTAGTTCGCGTCCCAGGCCTGTTCGTAGGTGTCCCGGAAGACGATGAACTCCAGCTCGGTGCCGGCCTGCGCCGTCCAGCCGTGCCCGGCGAGGCGCTCCAGTTGGCGGCGCAGGATCTGGCGGGGCGCGGCGAGCACCGGGGAGCCGTCCTCCCACGCGAGGTCGGCGACGACCATCGCGGTGCCCTCGTTCCACGGCAGGCGGCGCAGGGTGGCCAAGTCGGCGTGCATGGCGAAGTCGCCGTAGCCGCGGTCCCAGGAGGACATCGCGTACCCGTCGACGGTGTTCATGTCGGCGTCGACGGCGAGGAGGTAGTTGCAGCCCTCGGTGCCGTGCCGGAGGACCTCGTCGAGGAAGAAGCGCGCGGCGAACCGCTTGCCCTGGAGACGGCCCTGCATGTCGGGGAAGGCCAGGACGACGGTGTCGATGTCACCGGCGGCGACGAGGGCGTGCAGTTCCTCGACCCCGAACGGGGGTGTGCGGTCTGGCACGGGGAGAGCCTCCTTGTGGCCGGGAGCCATAAGGTATTGCCGGGAACCATTGCTTGGGAAGGGGGCGCGGCCGCATGCCGGAGGAAACCGGCGGGAGTGTGACGGACCGGCTCGCACCGGTGCTGCGGACGGTGCGGGCCGGCAACGGCTTCGAGGAGGCGCTGGAGCAGATCCTCCAGGTCGTCCGGCTGGGCCTGGTGTCGGGGGGCGAGCGGCTGCCGGCCGAGCGGGAGCTGGCGGAGCGGCTCGGGATCAGCCGGGTGACGCTGCGCGAGGTGCTGCGGGTGCTCCAGGACCAGGGGCTGGTGGAGGCCCGGCGCGGCCGCTACGGCGGAACGTTTGTGCTGCCTCGGGCGGACGCGGTCGGCGAGGACGAACTACGGCGCCGGGTCGCCGGGATCGACATCGAGGACGTGCTGCGCTTCCGGGAGGTGCTGGAGGTGGGCGCGGCCGGGCTGTGCGCGGCGCACGGGCTGACGGACGGGCAGGCGGCGCGGCTGCGCGAGGCGCTGGCCGGCACGCGGGACGCGCCGCTGGCGGAGTACCGCCGACTGGACACGATGCTGCACCTCACCCTCGCCGAACTGTGCGGTTCCCCCGCCCTGGCCGCGCAGTACGCGGCCGTCCGGGCCACCCTGAACGACCTGCTGGACTGCATCCCGCTGCTGGTGCGCAACCTGGAACACTCCCAGCGGCAGCACACCGCCCTGGTGGATGCCGTGCTCGACGGGGACGCGGACGGGGCGCGGGAGATCACGCGGGAGCACTGCGCGGGGACGGCGGCGCTGCTGCGCGGCTTCCTGGCGTGAGTGTCCTGCCCCGGGGACGTCCCCCGGCGAAGGTGCGAAGGTACAAAGGTATGAGGGCAAGCCATTGTCTGGAGGTCGGATGGCGGGCAGACCGCTGATCGGCGTCAGCACGTACCTGGAGTCCGGGGCGCGCTGGGGTGTGTGGGAGCTGGAGGCGGCGCTGTTGCCGGCCGGGTATCCGCGGCTCGTGCAGCGGGCGGGCGGACTGGCCGCGATGCTTCCGCCGGACGCGCCGGAGCACGCCGCCGCGACCGTCGCCCGCCTCGACGGGCTGGTGATCGCGGGCGGCCCGGACGTGGAGCCGGTCCGCTACGGCGCGGAGCCCGGCCCGCGCACCGGACCGCCCGCTCGGGCCCGGGACACGTGGGAGCTGGCGCTCATCGAGGCGGCCCTGGCCGCGCGCGTCCCGCTGCTGGGCGTCTGCCGGGGCATGCAGCTGCTCAACGTCGCCCTGGGCGGAACCCTCGTCCAGCACATCGAGGGCCACGCCGAGGCGGTGGGCGTGTTCGGCGGGCACCCGGTCAAGCCGGTGCCGGGGACGCTGTACGCCTCCGTCGTACCCGAGGAGATGTTCGTGCCGACGTACCACCACCAGGCGGTGGACCGGATCGGCACGGGGCTCGTCCCGTCGGCCCACGCGGCGGACGGCACGGTGGAGGCCCTGGAGCTGCCGTCCGGACCGGGCTGGGTCCTCGGCGTGCAGTGGCATCCGGAGATGGGCGAGGACGTACGGGTGATGCGGGCGCTGGTGGAGGCGTCGAGGCCGCTCTGACCCGCCGCTCCGGGGACGGCGGGGCGTGGACACCCGGGGGGAGCGGCGTACGCGAGCGCGCCGGACCCGACACCGGGCGTGCCCGCCCGCACCGCCTCGCACCGGCCGTACCTAGCTGCCTGGCCTGCGGCCTGCCGGGCGTGCCGGGCGTGCTCCACCCCGAGGACGGGCCGGCCCCGCCCCGCCCCCGTCGGCAGGCCTACGCCCGTGTCAGTGACAGCAGTTGCCGGGCCGGGCCCGTCGGGCGGTGGCCTGTGGGCCATACCGCTCGTAGGTCACGGGCCAGGGCGACGTCCGCCACGGGCACGCTCACCAGGCGCCGGGTGGTGAGCTCCTCGCCGACGGCGAGTTCGCTGAGGACGGACGGGCCGGCGCCGCTCACGGCCGCCGCCTTCACCGCGGTGGTCGACGACAACTCGATCAGGGGGCGGGCCAGACCGCCCAGCGCCGCGTCCAGAACCTGCCGGGTGCCCGAGCCCTTCTCCCGCAGGATCAGCGGCGTCGCCGCCAGTTCCGCCCCCGCGAGCGGGCGCCGGCGACGGGCCCAGGGGTGGCCCGGTGCGGTCACGACGACCAGCCGGTCACGGGCGATGACGGCCGAGTCGAGGCCCGCCGGGACGCTCACTCCTTCCACGAAACCCAGGTCGGCCTCACCGGCCAGCAGGCGCTCCGCCACCACCGTCGAGTTCCCGGCGAGCAGCGACACCGCCGTGTCCGGCAACTGGGCGCGCAGCGCGACCAGCCACCCCGGCAGCAGGTACTCGGCGATCGTCATGCTCGCCGCCACCCGCAGCCGCGAGTCCCGCCGGTCCCGCAGCGCCTGGGCGCCGGCGTCGAAGGCCTCGGCGGCCTCGACGATGCGGCGCGCCCAGTCCGTGACCAGCGCGCCCGCGTCGGTGAGCCGGGAACCTCGCGGCGAACGGTCCACCAGGGCGACACCCAGCTGACGTTCCATCGAGCGGATGCGGCTGCTGGCGGCGGGCTGTGTGATGCCCAGCTCGCGCGCCGCCCCGCCGAGGCTGCCCAGGCGCGCCACCGCCAGCAGCAGCTCCATCGCCCCGAGATCCGGCACCCGGTGTGCCAGGGAGCCCGCCCCGTGCCGCCCAGGTGCGTCCTGCCCGTCCTCCGTACCACCCGTACCGCTGCTGCTCATAACCCCAGCTTATGTCCTCATAGAGACATGGTCCCTGGTCAGGGACTTCGGCCACCGAGACCGTGGACGCATGGTCACCGCAGCCCAGCCCCTGTCGCCTCCCGCCACCCCGAACCGGCGTGTCCCGGCCGTTCGTCACCTCGGGCCCAACTGGTACGCCTGCGTCATGGGCACCGCCATCGTCGGTACCGCGGGAGCCGCGCTCCCCTGGCACGTGCCCGGACTGCGCGCCGTCTGCACCACGGTCTGGGCGCTGTCCCTCCTCCTGCTGGTGGTCCTGCTGGTGGCCCGGGCCCTGCACTGGACCCACCACCGCGACCAGGCCCGCGCCCATCTGCTCGACCCGGCGGCGGCTCCCTTCTACGGCTGTCTGTCGATGGCCCTGCTGGCCGTGGGCGGCGGCGCCCTGACCGTCGGGCGGGACTGGATCGGCACCTCCGCCGCGGTCGCCCTGGACACCGTGCTGTTCACCGCCGGTACGGTCATCGGGCTCGCGGCGGCGGTGGCCGTGCCGTACCTGATGGCCGTACGGCACCGGATAGAGCCGGGGCAGGCCAGTCCCGTGTGGCTGCTGCCGCTCGTCGCGCCGATGGTGTCCGCGGCCGTCGGACCGCTGCTGGTCCCCCACCTCCCGGCGGGCCAGCCCCGGGAGACGCTGCTGCTCGCCTGTGTGGCGATGTTCGGCGTGAGTCTGCTCGCGACCCTGGTGACCCTGCCGGTGATCTTCGGCCGGCTGCTCACCGGCGGCCCGTTGCCGCTCGCGCTCACCCCGTCGCTGTTCCTGGTGCTGGGACCACTCGGGCAGTCGACCACCGCGGCGGGGAAGTTCGCGGACGTGGCCCCGGGAGTCGTCCCGGGCCCGTACGCCGAGGGTTTCGGGGTGCTCGCCGTCCTGTACGGCGTGCCGGTGATGGGCTTCGCGCTGATGTGGCTGTGTCTCGCCACCGCGCACGTCGTGCGGGCCCGCCGGGAGGGCATGGGCTTCTCGATGACGTGGTGGTCGTTCACCTTCCCGGTGGGCACCTGCGTCACCGGCTCCGAGGCGTTGGCCCGGCACACGGGGCTCGCCGTGTACGACGGGCTCACCGTCGTCCTGTACGCCGTCCTCGTCGCCGCCTGGGCGGTCGCCGCCGTGCACACCGCGCGCGGCGTGGTCAGCGGCGCGCTGCTCGCAGGGCCGCGCCCAGTACCCGGGGCGCATCGGTCAGTGACGGCCCGTACCACGTGAGGCAGCGCCCGTCGACGAGAGCGCAGGGCAGGCCCGGGAAGGCCTCCGGGCCGTCGTCGGCGGTGAAGCGGTACGGCTCGTCCGGCAGGACCACGACGTCCGGGCGGGCCGCCCGCAGTTCCTCGACCGGAACCTTCGGGTAGCGCTCGGCGTGACCGGCGTACAGGTGGTCGACGCCGAGGCGGGCGAGTACGTCGCCCGCGAAGGTGTCCCGCCCCAGCACCATCCACGGCCTGCGCCAGATCGGCACCACGGCCGTACGGCGCCGCTCGGAGGACGGGGGCGGCAGGGCCGACCAGGCCGACTCCGCGGCGTCCAGCCACCGGGGCCGGGACGGCGCGCCGCAGGCGGTCAGTACCCGGTCGAGCTCGGTGAAGGCCCGCGGCACCGTACGCACGTCGGTCACCAGCACCTCGACGCCCGCCGCGCGCAGGGCGTCCAGGTCGGGGGCGCGGTTCTCCTCCTCGTTGGCGACCACCAGGTCCGGGGCGAGGGCGACGATCCGCTCGGTCTTCGGGTTCTTCGTGCCGCCGACGCGTGCCACGTCGAGGCCGGCCGGGTGGGTGCACCAGTCGGTGGCGCCCACGAGGGCACCCGGAACCGTACGGGCCACCGCCTCGGTCAGCGACGGCACCAGGGAGACCACCCTCACCGGCGCGCCCTCACCGGCGCGGCCCTTCCCGGACCGCCTCGATGTGCTCGGCGACGGCGACCACGATCAGCCGGGTGTCGGGCACCGTGGCCCGCCACCGGTGCCGCACCCCGCCGGTGAGGTAGAGCGTGTCGCCGCGTCCCAGCCGGTAGGCACGGCCCTCCGCCTCGATCTCCACGGCGCCCTCGGTGACGAACATCAACTGGTCGTTGCGGTACTGCAGTTCCCGGCCCGCGTCGTGGTCGCCGGTGAACTCGGAGGCGTGCATCTGGTGGTGCCCGCGCACCAGCGAGCGCACCTTGGGTGCCAGCTCGGGATCGGGTTCCTCGGCCCGGACGACGTCGACGCTGCACGCGGGGTCGGCGGCGGCGAGCAGTTCCACGGCGGTGGTGCGCAGGGCGTCGGCCACCTTCTCCAGGGAACTCTGACTGGGCCGTGCCCGGTCGTTCTCGATCTGGCTCAGGAAGGGCACGGACAGGCCGCTGCGCTCGGAGACGACGGCGAGGGTGAGTTCGAGGGCCCGGCGCCGCCGCCGTACGGCAGCGCCCACCCGTAGGTGCTGATCTTTGTGGTCGCCCATCGCTCCGGCTCCCTCCTTCACTCGTCGCCGTACCGCTACGGCGCCCCGGTCCGCGCGCCGTACTCCTGATGAGTTCTCTGCACCCTACGCATGTTCGGCAAACCGTTTCATGCGGCCGTCACATCGACGTCACGGTGCGGTGGCCGCGACCTCACATTTCTCGCCATCGAAAGGGACCTTCGCGCGCCACGCCGGACGCCTTACCGGTTCAAGGCGTGGCGGGCCCCGCATGTTCCCGCCAGCCCCTCCCGCCCCACTGAGGCGATGCTCAGGCGGGGGCTTGGCGCTCCGTGGTTGTCCAAATCCTTACCGTGTCCGGGCTCCGGACGGCCCGAGGGGTGGGCCCGGCCGCGCACTGTCAGGAGGCGCCGCCGGGCCCACCCCTCGGGGTGGCCGGTACTGCTGCTTGGCCGGTACTTCTACTCGACCGCTACCGCTACTACGGGGCCATCCGCTCGACCATGCCCGGGTGCTCCTCCAGCCAGGCCGCCACGGCTTCCTCCTCGTGCCCCTGACCGCGGTCCTTGATCTCGGCTTCCAGGGTGCCGAGCTCGTCCTCGGTCATGTGGAAGTCCTTGATCCACTCGGTGAGCTGCGGGTACTGCTCGGGGAACGCCTTGCTGGAGATGGTGCGGATCGTGTTGCCCTCGCCGAAGGCCTTCTTCGGGTCCTTCAGCTTGGTCAGCTCGTAGTCGCTGTACGCCCAGTGCGGGGACCAGAGCGTGACCGCGACCGGCTCCTTCTTGGCCAGCGCGCGCTTGAGTTCGGCGAGCATCGCCGGCGTGGAGCCGTCGACGACCTCGTACTCGTCCTCCAGGCCGTAACCCGGCAGGACCTCGTTCTTGAGCAGCTGCATCTCACCGGTGCCGGGCTCGATGCCGATGATCTTCCCGTCGAAGAGGTCGGCCTTGCCCTTGAGGTCCGCGAGGGACTTGACGTCCTTCACGTACGAGGGGACGGCGATCTCCAGCGAGGTCGGCTCGTACCACGTGCCCAGGTCGGTCAGATTGTTCTTGTGCTTGTCCCAGTAGTTCTTCTGGGCGTGCGGCAGCCAGGCGTCGAAGTTGAGGTCCAGGTCGCCGGAGGCCAGACCGGTGTAGACCGGGCCGACGTCCATCTGCTTCAGGTTCAGCTTGTAGCCGCGCCGCTCCAGGACGTTCTTCCACAGGTAGGTGACGGCGACGTCCTCTTCCCAGGGGAACCAGGCGACGTCCAGTGTGCGCTTCGCCTCGGCCGGGGTGGCGCCGGCGCCGCCCTCGACCGGGGCGAGCTTGTCCACGACGCCCGGGTTGGCCTTGAGCCAGGTGCGGACGGCGTCCTGCTGCTTCCCCTTGCCGGCCTTGTTGATCTCGGCCTCGAGGCTGGTGAGCTGCTTCTCGGTCATGGAGAAGTTCTTCAGCCACTTGGTGACGACCGGGTTGTCGTCCGAGAAGCCCTTGCGCGACAGCGTGTGCACGCCGTCGCCCTTGCCCCAGGCGCCCTTGGGGTCCTTCAGCTTCTTCAGGTCGTAGTCGTTGTACGCCCAGTGCGGGGACCACAGCGGGACGACGATCGGTTCCTGCTTGCTGTAGGCCCGCTTCAGCTCGGCCAGCATCGCCGGCGTGGAGCTGTCGACGACCTTGTACTCCTTGTCGAGACCGTACTCCTTGAGGATCTTGGTCTTGAGCAGGCGCGTCTCACCGGCGCTGGACTCGATGCCGGTGATCTTCCCGTCGAAGAGACCGGCCTTGCCCTTGAGGTCCGCGAGGGTGTTGATGTCCTTCATGTACGCCGGGACGGTGAGCTCCAGCGACGTCTCCTCGTACCAAGGGCCGAGGTCCTCGAGCTGCTTGCCGTACTTCTTCCAGTACTGCTCGTGAGTGGTCGGCAGCCAGGAGTCGGTCTGGAAGTCGATGTTGCCCTGCGCGAGCGCGGTGTAGAGCGGGCCCGCCTCGAACTGCTTGGCCTCGACCTCGAAGCCGCGCTGTTCGAGGATCTCCTTCCACAGGAACGTGGAGGCGACGCCCTCGTCCCAGGGGATGTAGCCGATGGAGACCTTCTTGCCCTCGCCGATGTTCTTGCCGCCGGCGACCGTCTGGGAGTCGTCGGCCTTGCCGCCGAAGACGCCCATGCCGCCGGCCACCAGGCCGAGGATCACGATGCCGATCACGGCGACCTGCGGCTGCGGCCGGTAGGACCAGATCTTCAGGCCCTTGGCGGCGCGGGCCTTGGCGGCGGCGCGGCGGCCCAGCGGCGAGACGTGCGTGCCCAGCGCGCTGGTCATGCGGTCCAGGTAGATCGCCAGGATCACGATGGCGACACCGGCCTCGGCGCCGAGGCCGACGTCGAGCTGACCAATGCCCGCCATGACGTCGCCGCCCAGGCCGCCGGTACCGACCATGCCGGCGATGGCGGCCATCGACAGGCCGAGCATGATGACCTGGTTGACGCCCGCCATCACCGTGGGCAGCGCCAGCGGGAGCTGGACCCGCAGCAGGGTGTTGCGGGGGGTGGTGCCGAAGGCCTCGGCGGCCTCGACCAGTTCCTTGTCGACCTGGCGGATGCCCAGCTCGGTCATGCGCACGCCGGGGGCGAGCGCGAAGATCAGGGTGGCCACGATGCCCGGGGCGGAGCCGGTTCCGAAGAACAGGATCGCCGGGATGAGGTAGACCATCGCGGGCAGCGTCTGCATGAAGTCCAGGACCGGCCGGACGACGGCGCTCACCCGGTCGGAGCGGGCCGCCCAGATGCCCACCGGCACCGAGACCACCAGGGCGATGATCGTGGCGACCAGCAGGAGCGCCAGGGTCATCATCGCGTGCTCCCACAGACCCATGGAGTCGATGAAGGCGAACCCGGCGAAGGCGAGGACACCGGCGAGCGCACCGCGCAGCCAGAAGGCCACGACGGCGAAGATGCCGGCGAGCAGCAGCGGCTCGGGGGCCTGGAGGACGGCGTTGATGCCGTCGTAGGCGCCGGTGAAGATGCTCTCCAGGAAGGTGAAGAGCCAGGAGACGTTGTCGAGCAGCCAGTCGACGGCGCTGTTGACCCAGTCGCCGAGGGGGATTCTAGGCACGGGTCATCACCTTCTCGCCGCCCTTGTCCCGCGGGGTGTCGCAGACACCGGGGACCGTGTCCTCGTCGTCGCCGAGGAAGCCGACGAGCCGCCGGGCCGGGACGACGCCGACGAGCCGGCGGTCGGCGTCGAGCACCGCCACCGAGTGGGACACGCGGGCGCTGATCGCGCACAGCTCCGCGAACGACGTGTCGGGCGTGGCGGTCTCGCAACCGCACTCGGCCTCGTCGCCGCGCAGCTCCGTCTCCATGACGGAGCCCGCGGTGAGCACCCGGGAGCGGTCGACGTCCCGGGTGAAGGAGGCGACGTACTCGTTGGCGGGGCGTATCAGGATGTCCTGCGCGGTGCCTATCTGCACGATCCGGCCGTCGCGCATCACGGCGATGCGGTCGCCCAGGCGCATGGCCTCGTTCAGGTCGTGGGTGATGAAGACGATGGTCTTCTTCAGGGTCTTCTGCAGATCGAGCAGCTGGTCCTGCATGTCGCGGCGGATCAGCGGGTCGAGGGCGCTGAAGGACTCGTCCATCAGCAGCAGGTCGGCGTCGGTGGCGAGCGCCCGGGCCAGGCCCACACGCTGCTGCATACCGCCGGACAGCTCGTCGGGCCAGGACTTCTCCCAGCCGGCCAGGCCGCACAGGGCGAGCGCCTCGTCGGCGCGGCGTTCGCGCTCGGCGCGGGGCACGCCCTGCACTTCAAGACCGTAGGCGGCGTTGTCACGGACGCTGCGGTGCGGGAAGAGCGCGAAGTGCTGGAAGACCATGCTGATCCGCTTGGAGCGGACCTCGCGCAGTCCGCGGTCGCTGAGTTCGGTCAGGTCCTGTCCGCCGAATCGGACGCGCCCGGCGGTCGGCTCCGACAGACCGTTGAGCATGCGCAGGAGCGTGGACTTGCCGGACCCGGACAGGCCCATGACCACGAAGATCTCGCCGGGTTCCACGGTGAAGGACGCGTCGATGACGGCGGCCGTGGTGCCGGCGGCCCGCAGCTCCTCCCGGTCGGTTCCCTGGCGCAGCCGTGCGACTGCCTGGTCCGGTTTTTTGCCGAAGACCTTGTACAGGTTTTCGGCCTCTAGCCTGGCTGACACGCTTACCTCTTGCATCGGGGGCAGGGACAGGGCCGTGAAGACTCGCCGAGCGCAGACCCGCTGAGACGAGCAGTCGTGGATTCGAAGACTCGCTAACAGTTGAATGCTTCAACCAGCTTTGACCCGGGTGCGCGCCTGCCCTGATCACCCCGACCCAAACATATGAGTGACCCAGTTCACACGCCCTCCACTCCCTCGCCACATCGCCTGCGGCATGATGCGAGGCGTGACCGGACGACTGATGCTTCTCGACACCGCCTCCCTCTACTTCCGCGCCTACTTCGGCGTGCCGGACTCCGTGAAGGCCCCCGACGGCACGCCGGTGAACGCCGTGCGCGGACTCCTCGACTTCATCGACCGCCTGGTGAAGGACCACCGGCCCGACCATCTCGTGGCCTGCATGGACGCCGACTGGCGCCCGCACTGGCGCGTGGAGCTGATCCCCTCCTACAAAGCGCACCGGGTCGCCGAGGAGCGCCCGGCGGGTCCGGACGCCGAGGAGGTGCCCGACACGCTCTCACCGCAGGTGCCGGTCATCGAGGCCGTCCTCGACGCGCTCGGCATCGCCCGCGTCGGCGTGGCCGGGTACGAGGCGGACGACGTCATCGGCACGTACACGGCGCGGGCGACGGGCCCGGTCGACATCGTCACCGGCGACCGGGACCTCTACCAGCTCGTCGACGACGCCCGTGGCGTGCGCGTCCTCTATCCGATCAAGGGCGTCGGCACCCTCGCCCTCACCGACGAGGCGGCACTGCGCGAGAAGTACGGCGTCGACGGCCGCGGGTACGCCGATCTGGCGCTCCTGCGGGGCGACCCGAGCGACGGCCTGCCGGGCGTGGCGGGCATCGGCGAGAAGACGGCGGCGAAGCTGCTCGCCGAGTTCGGGGACCTGGCCGGGATCCTGGCCGCCGTCGACGACCCGCGCGCGAAGCTCACGCCCTCGCAGCGCAAGCGGCTGACCGAGGCCGCGCCGTACCTCGCGGTCGCCCCGAAGGTCGTCCGGGTGGCCGACGACGTCCCGCTGCCGGACGTCGACACCGCGCTGCCGCACGCACCGCGCGACGCCGCGGCGCTGGACGGACTGGCGGCCCGCTGGGGTCTGGGCGGATCACTGCAGCGGCTGCTGGCGACACTCACCGGCTGAGTCGTGCGGCCCGGGCAGGCGTTGCCTTCCCGGCGCATCGGAGCCCTGCCGAGGGGAAGCCGTACTGGGCGTACACGAGGATGCTAACTTAGGTATACCTAAGTCAGGGAACCCTCACGCAGGGAGCAGGGAGGCCGACATGGCAGACCGTCCGGGACGCAAGCCGCGCAAGCCGCACACCGCACAGGTCGTCCGCACCGAGCGGCTGACCCCGCACATGCAGCGTGTGGTGCTCGGCGGCGAGGAACTCGCCGGCCTACCGGCGGACACCTGCACCGACCACTACGTGAAGCTGCTGTTCCCCGCCGGGGGCGCGACCTACCCGGAGCCCTTCGACGTGGAACGGATCCGCGAGGAGTTCCCCCGCGAACAGTGGCCGGTGACCCGCACGTACACGGTGCGCCACTGGGACGCCGAGCTCCGCGAGCTGACCCTGGACTTCGTGATCCACGGCGACGAGGGGCTGGCCGGCCCCTGGGCGCAGCGCGTCCAGCCGGGCGAGACCGTCCGCTTCATGGGCCCCGGCGGCGCCTACGCCCCCGACCCCGCCGCCGACTGGCACCTGCTCGCCGGTGACGAGAGCGCGCTGCCCGCCATCGCCCGGTCCCTGGAGGCCCTGCCCGACGGCGCCCGCGCCTTCGCGTTCATCGAGGTCGACGGGCCCGAGGAGGAGCAGAAGATCGACTCCGACGTGGAGGTCGTCTGGCTGCACCGCGGCGACCGTCCGGTGGGCCAGGCCCTGGTCGAGGCCCTGCGCGGCCTGGAGTTCCCCGAGGGCCGGGTGCACGCCTTCGTGCACGGCGAGGCGGCCTGCGTGAAGGAACTGCGCAGGCTCCTCCGGGTGGAGCGCGAGATCCCCCGCGAGGACCTCTCCATCTCCGGGTACTGGCGCCTCGGCCACAACGAGGACGGCTGGCAGGCCTCGAAGCGGGAGTGGAACGCACGCATCGAGGCAGAGCAGGAGGGCACCGCCCCGGCCGCGTGACCCAGCCCGCGCCACCCCGCCGCGCGCCCGGGCCCGCGCCCGCGGCCGGCGGAACGCCCCAGCCCGAGACCACCGCCCGGTCGCGTGACCGGGCCAGTGTCCACCGCCCGGCGACGTGACCCAGCCCCCGAGACCACAGTCCGGTCGCGGGACCCGGCCAGTGCCCACCGCCCGGCGACGTGACCCAGCCCCCGAGACCACAGTCCGGTCGCGGGACCCGGCCGGTGCCCACCGCCCGGCGACGTGACCCAGCCCCCGAGACCACCGCCCGGTCGCGGGACCCGGCCAGTGCCCACGCCCAGCGGCATCCAGCCTCGGAACCCGCCGGTGGCGCCCCGGCGCACCGACTCGGCGTGCGCACACGCGCGGGCGCGGGCGACGGCCCGGGCCACCGCGCTCCCCGCGTACGAGGCGGCGACGCGCCGGCCGCGCCACGCCCACCGCGTGCCGCCCGCATCGGCGCCGGCGAGGCCGGGCCTCAGTCGCCGCGTACGCGTGCGTGCAGGTGCATGTCGTGCCAGCCGTCGGAGTGGAGCAGGGCGCTGCGCTTGGTGCCCTCCACGGCGAAGCGTGCCTTGAGGGCGACCCGGCAGGAGGCCGCGTTGGCGACGGAGTGGGAGAGTTCCAGTCGCTGGAAGCCGATCTCGTCCAGGGCCCAGCGGGCGAGCGCGTTCGTGGCGCGGGCGGCGACGCCCCGGCCGCGAGCCGCCGCCGTGGTCCAGTAGGCGACCTCGGCCACCCCGTCGCCGAGCACGACCTCGCGGAGGGCGACCCTGCCGAGGAGCCGGTCGTCTCCCTCGTCGGCGACGGCCCACTGGGCGTCGCGCTCATCGGCCCAGCCCCGCTGCCACTCGGTGATCCAGCCGCGCACCTCCTCCTCGGAGTCGGCGGCGCGGATGTGCCACTGGTGCATCACCGGGTCCTGGAAGGCCGCGTGCACGGCGGACGCGTCCTCGGTGCGCCAGGGCCGCAGCACCAGCCCGTCGCCGGTGGGGAACGTGGGCTGCGGGGTACGGGAGAGAGAGCCCGCGGGAAGGACCGGGCGCGTCAGGTAGGGCATGGGCCGCATCCTGCCGACTCCGCCGTTCGGGGCCCAGCGGTTTTCCGGCACCGGCCACCGCCTCGTACGCTGGCAGGCGATGAGACGCCGTCCCCCTCCCCCGCCCTCGCCCCTCCCGCAGCGCGACGGGATCGACGCGGTGCGGGTGCGGCTGCCCGCCGACGGGCCGTGGTCCACGGTGCGTGAACACCTGACGGAGCGGCTGGCCCGCGCGGGCGCCGACATGGTCGACGGCATGTTCGACGCCGGGCTGTTCGTCGGGGCGGACGGACGGGCCGTACCGGAAGACGCTCCGTACAAGCCCGGGATGTTCGTGTGGTTCCACCGCGAGCTGCCCGCCGAGGTGCCGGTGCCCTTCCCCGTGGAGATCGTGTACCGCGACGAGCACATCGTCGTCGCCGACAAGCCGCACTTCCTGGCCACCACCCCGCGCGGCGGCCACGTCACCGAGACCGCGCTCGCACGGCTGCGCCGGGAGCTGGACGTCCCGGCACTGGGCGCCGCGCACCGCCTGGACCGGCTCACCGCCGGACTGGTCCTGTTCACGGTCCGCCCCGAGGAGCGCGGCGCGTACCAGGGCCTGTTCCGCGACCGGCTGGTGCGCAAGGAGTACGAGGCCGTCGCCCCGTACGACCCGGAACTCGTCCTCCCCCGGACCGTGCGCAGCCGGATCCTCAAGGAACGCGGGGTGCTGGCCGCCCAGGAGATCGAGGGCGAGCCGAACGCCGTGAGCCGCGTTGAGCTGATCGAGCGCCGCCCGGGCCCGGAGCGCGAGCTGGGCCGGTACCGGCTGGTGCCCGGCACCGGCCAGACCCACCAGCTGCGCGTCCACATGACCGCGCTCGGCGTGCCGATCCTCGGCGACCCCCTCTACCCCGAGGTGACCGACCCCGTGCCGGCCGGCGACTTCCGGCGCCCGCTGCAACTGCTGGCGCGGGAGCTGGGGTTCACCGATCCGGTCACCGGGCGGGAGCACCGCTTCCGCAGCGGCCGGTCCCTCGCCGCCTGGACCGCGTACGAGGACTGGGCCGACGGCCGTCAGTAGCCGCGCCACCAGAGCAGGAAGCGCTGCCAGGCACCGCGGGGACGTGGCTGCTCCGGCACCGGCTGGGGCTGCGCGGCCGTCATCGACGCGGGCATCGGCGGGTGCGACGGCACCTGCGGGTGCGACGGTACCTGCGGCTCGGGCCGCTGTTCCGGCCGGGGGATGCCGACGTGCCAGGCGGTGCGCTGGGCCGGGGCCGGGGCGTGGCTCGGCTGCTGCCTGATGTCCTGCTGCGCCTTGGGCTCGAAGTACACCGGCAGCTCCACCAGGTGCCGCGACGCGATCGACGACCGCCACCGCAGTTCGTCCTCGTCGCAGGCGAGCTGGACGTCCGGCAGCCGCATCAGCAGCGCGTCGATCCCGGCGTCGGCGATGGCACGCCCGATGTCCTGGCCGGGGCACTCGTGCGGGCCGCCGCCGAAGGCGAGGTGGGCGCGGTTGCCCTGCATGCTCGCGTCCAGGTCGGGGCGGATGCGCGGGTCGACGTTGCCCGGCGCGATGCCGAGCAGCAGCCCGTCGCCCGCGCGGATGCGCTGACCGCCCAGTTCGGTCTCCTGCTTGGCGAAGTAGGCGAAGACGGTACTGAACGGCGGCTCGTCCCACAGGGACTGCTCGACCGCCTCGGGGACCGTCATCTGGCCGCCGCTGAGCTGGGCGCGGAAGCCCGGGTCGGTGAGCACCACGCGCAGCACGTTGCTGATGAGGTTCACGGTCGCCTCGTAGGCGGCCAGCAGGACCACCCGCAGGTGCTCCCTGACCTCGTCGTCGCTGAGCCCGGCCGGGTGGGCGACGAGCCGGCCGGCGATGTCGTCCCTGGGGTCGGCCCGGCGGGCGGTGGTGAGGCGGTCCAGGGCGTCCATGACGTAGGCGTGGCTGGCGATCGCCGTCTCGGTGCCCTTGAGCGTGTCGCGGGCGGCCTCGACCATCCGGTCGTTGTACTCGTCCGGCATACCGAGGAGATGGCACATCACACCCATGGGCAGGTGCTCGGCGAACTGGCTGACGAGGTCGGCGCGGCCCTCCTCGCAGAACCGGTTGACGTTGCGCTGGGTGTACCGCTTGATGTGGCGGCGCAGTTCCCGGTAGTCGATGTCGGACATGGCGCTGGTGACCGCGCCGCGCAGCCGCTTGTGCTCGTCGCCCTCGGCGTGGGAGCAGATGGGCTGCCAGGCGATGTGCGGCATGAGGGGGTGGTCCGGCTTGACCATGCCCTCGTTGAGCGGCGTCCAGATTCGGCTGTCGCGGCAGAACTGGGCGGGCGTGCTCACCATGTGCAGGTTCTCGGCGTGCCCGAGGACCACCCACACCGGTACGTCGTCGTGGAGCAGCGCCGGCGCCACCGGCCCGTGCCGCTCGCGCAGCTTCTCGTACAGCTCTTCCAGGTCCTCCGTCTCGTGCAGCCGGTGCAGGCCGCCCGGTCCGAGGCCGTGCGCGGGGCAGCCGGGCGGCGGTTCGAGCAGGGGGTCGCCCGTTCCGGTCAGGGAGTGGCGTTCAGGCGTCACAGTGTCGCTCCGCAACAGAAGTGTGGGTCAGAAGTGGGGGTCAGGAGTGGGGGTCAGAGGTGGGTCAGAAGTGGGGGTTCGTGTATTCGAGGAGGTCGGTCGGCCGTGCCGGGTCAGCCGAGCGCGCCCTTCATGGCGATGGAGTGCAGGAAGCGCGTCAGGGTCAGCAGGACGTCCCGGCTGGAGGCCCGGCGCCGCACGTCGCAGTCGAGGATGGGGATCTCCTCGGTCAGGTCGAGCGCGGCCCGCAGTTCCTCCACGGGGTAACGGGGTGCGTCGGGGAAGGTGTTGACGGCGACCACGAACGGCACACCGCGCTCCTCCAGGCGTCCCATGACGTCGAAGCTGACGTCGAGGCGGCGGGTGTCGACGAGTACCACCGCGCCGAGCGCGCCCTCGAACAGACCGTTCCACAGGAACCAGAAGCGCTCCTGGCCGGGCGTGCCGAAGAGGTACAGCACCAGTTGGTCGGTGATGCTGATGCGGCCGAAGTCCATGGCCACGGTGGTGGCCGTCTTGGAGGCGGAACCGTAGTTGTCGTCGACCCCGATGCCGGCCTGGGTCATCGTCTCCTCGGTGGTCAGCGGTCTGATCTCGCTGACCGAGCCGACCATGGTGGTCTTGCCGACCCCGAAGCCGCCCACGATGACGATCTTCACGGCGGCCTCGGCCGTGTGCGGGAGACGGTCCTCGGTCCGTGGGCCCGGGATCGTGTCAGAGTTTTTGAAGTCCATGCATCACCGCTTCGAGGAGGTTTCGGTCGGCGACCTTCTGGCGGACGATCGGGGCGCGGGCCTGCACCAGTTCCGCCGCCAGCAAGTCGGTGAGCAACACGGTCACCACACTGAACGGCAGGCCCAGGTAGGCCGACAGCTCGGCTACGGACAGGGGCGCGGCGCACAGCCGCAGCAGCGCCGCCTGTTCGGGTGTGGCGGACACCGGAGGGTCGGCGCGGGCCACGATCAGGGTGACCAGATCGATGTCGGCACGCTCGCCGCCGCCCTCCCCGCCGATGACGAAGAGCCGTTCGGGGTTGGGTGTCCCGTCGTCCTTGCGGGGCGGTCCGGCTGCGGAGGACGCGGCGGACGGCTCCTGCCCGGGAGATCGCCTCTGGCGTTGGGGAGGAGTCATACGGTCTGCCCGTTGCGCCGGGCCGGACTGGTGAGGTGGGGCCCGATACGGGCGACCAGGTCGGCCATGCTGAGACCCATCCGGCCGGGCTCGCAGCAGACGTCGGAGAGCACGGCGAGGTAGGCGTTGGGGCCGGCGGCCATCAGGTAGAAGTAGCCGCCGTTCATCTCGATGAGGACCATCTTCATGTCGCCGTCGCTGGTCGGGATCTCCTGGCTGACGGCGCTCGCCAGGCTCTGCAGGCCCGCGCAGGCCGCGGCGACCCGGTCGGCGGCGTCCGGGTCCCCGGAGTAGCGGGCGATGCGCAGGCCGTCGGCGGAGAGCACCACGATCATCTCGATGCCCGGGACGCCGTCGTAGAGGTCCCGGAGCATCCAGTCGAACTTGCCTTGCTGCTCGATCACTTGAGGTTCCCCTCGTCGTCTGCCGGGGCGTGGGCCGGCTCGCTGCTGCTGGACTGCTGGTGGGCCTGGGTGCTGCCCGTGTGCTGCTTGAGGCCCTCCCAGAAGGCCCCGATGAAGTGCCCCGGTGGGAGCCCCTCGTCCTTCACCGGCTCGGGCTCCGGGTCCGCGGCCACCGGGAACCCGTTGCGGGCGCGCTCGGCGGCCTGGCGGGCCTCGCGCTCGGCGTCCTCCCGCTCCCAGATCGCCTGTTCGGCGAGGCGCTGGCTGAGCGGCATCTTGACCCGGCTGCGGCGCTGCGGAAGGCCGCCCGCCGTCCACTCGGTCACCTCGGGAACGTCGTCCTCCAAGGAGACCGTGTCGGGGATACGGGGGCTGGTGGGACGGCGCTTCTTGGGCGGGCGGTTGGGGCCGGGGAGGGCGTCCGGGCCCGGCTGGGGGATGGACGCCGCGCCGATGCCGTGGGCGAGGCCGACTCCGGGCTCGGTGGTCATCATCTTGCTCGGCACGATGAGGATGGCCCGGACGCCGCCGTACGCGGAGGCCCGCAGGGACACGTCCATGCCGTACTGCGTGCACAGGCGGCCGACGACCGACAGGCCCAGCCGCGGGTGGTGGGCGAGGTCCTGCACGTCGGTGCCGCGCTTGGCGTGCTCCAGCAGTCCCTCGATGCGGGCGCGGGACTCCTCGCTGAGGCTGACGCCGGCGTCCTCGATCTCGATGCAGACACCGCTCTGCACCTCGGTCGCGGTGACATGCACCTTGGACCCCGGCGGCGAGTAGCGGGTGGCGTTGTCGAGGAGTTCCGCCGCGGCGTGGATGACCTGTTCGACCGCGGTGCCCTTGATGTTGACCTTGGCGATGGAGGCCAGGTTGATCCGGCGGTACTCCAGGATCCGGGACATGGCGCCGCGCAGCACGCTGTAGAGCGCCACCGGCTTGGGCCACTGGCGTCCGGGCCGGCCGCCTCCGATGACGGAGATCGAGTCGGCGAGGCGGCCGATCAGGGCGGTGCCGTGGTCGATGCGCAGGAGGTCGTCGAAGACCTCGGGGTTGCGCCCGTGGTCCTCCTCCATCTCGCGGAGTTCCTTGTTCTGCTGGTGCACGATCGCCTGGACGCGGCGGGCGATGTCGACGAAGGAGCGCTCGGCGGACTCGCGCATGGAGTCCTGGTGGTCGACGATGTCGCACACCATGCGGATCATCTTGCGCTGGGGTTCGCCGAGTTCGGCGTAGGAGGGGTCGATCTCGCCGAGACGGCGCATCACCTCATGGGGCGTGCTCCCCCGGCGCATGAAGTCCAGGACGTTGGGCAGCACTTCGCCGCCGAGACGGACCATCTCCTCGTGGTGGCTCGCGGCCCGGCGTTCCAGATACGCGCTGTGACGGGCGTGCTCGGCACGCAGGACCCGTAGCGCACGGCCGCGGCGTACCGCTTCGGCAGCCGCGGCGATCACCAGCAGGGTGGCGACGGCACCGCACAGGCCGACGGCGAGCCGGGCCGGTTCCGTCACCAGGGCGACGGCGGCCCCGGTGGCCGCGGCCATCAGTATGGCCGGCAGCAACAGCGTTCGCGCGTACGGAAGTTCACGGCGACCTGGAGGGGAATCAACACTCACCATGTAGGCCCTCTGAGAAACGAATCGGCTGGGATGGGGGAGCTTGCGGCGGGGTATCTCTGGAAGTTGTCGGGATCTTCGGCGCATTGGGAACAAGCGCGCGATTACACCTCAACTCGGTGCGCTGCGGGCGAGCTTAGTCCGAGGGGATCATCGCCGTGTCATATTCAGCAAGCACCTGAAACGGGCACCGGGACTGCAGTAGTCTCGGGCCCATTTGCACGCCGAGGAGCCAATCGAACACAGTGTGTAATGGCGAGTGGGCAGGCGAAAATCACTCACCGTGATGAGGGAAAGATGAGGGAAAGCGGGGAAACCGGCGCCGAGGGCACCGCGAAACGCCCGGAGGCCCGGCGGAACACCGCCGGGCCTCCGGGATACGGGGGCTAGCCCACGGACGAGTAGGCGACCACCCCGCGCAGCAGTTCGTCGACCGCCTTGCGCGCGTTCTTCGGGACCGTCGAGCCCGCGGCGGGCGCGGCCGCCGAGATCTGGCCGAGCACGTCGATGACCTGCTTGCACCAGCGCACGAAGTCGCCGGCGGGCATCTCCACCTCGCGCAGCACCTCGTCGAGGCCCTTGCCGGACGCCCACATGTACGCGGCCCAGGCGAAGCCGAGGTCGGGCTCGCGCTGGCCGACGCCCTCGGTCTGGCTGATCCGGAAGTCCTCCTCCAGGGCGTCGAGACGGCCCCAGATGCGGACCGTCTCACCGAGCGCGGCCTTGGCCTTGCCGGAGGGCAGCTTCGGCGCCATCGCGTCGTCGGCGGCCCGGGACTCGAAGACCAGCGCGGAGACGCAGGCGGCCAGCTCGGCCGAGGAGAGGCCCTCCCAGACGCCCTCGCGCAGGCACTCGCTGGCGAGCAGGTCCAGTTCGCCGTAGAGCCGGGCGAGACGCTTGCCGTGCTCGGTGACCTCGTCGCCGCGCAGGTAGTCCATCTCCGTCAGCAGGGCGACGATCCGGTCGAAGGTACGGGCGATGGTGTTCGTCCGGCCCTCGATCCGACGCTCCAGCTGCGAGGTGTCACGCAGCAGCCGGTGGTAGCGCTCGGCCCAGCGGGCGTGGTCCTCGCGGTCGTCGCAGCCGTGGCACGGATGGGCGCGGATGTCCTTGCGCAGCCGGGCGATCTCCCGGTCGTCGGCGGCCTGCGAGCGCTTCTTGCGGGCTCGCTCCGGCGGGATGTGCCCGGCCTTGGTGCGCAGCGCGGAGGCGAGGTCGCGGCGGGACTGGGGTGAGCGCGGGTTGAAGGACTTCGGGATGCGCATCCGCTCCAACGCCTCTACCGGCACCGGGAAGTCCATCGACGCCAGCCGCTTGACCTGCCGCTCGGCGGTCAGCACCAGCGGCCGGGGCCCGTCGTGGTGCTCGAAGCCGCGGTGGCCGTTGGACCGGCCGGCGGGCAGGCCCGGGTCCAGCACCAGGGCCAGGCCCGCGTACTTGCCCGTCGGCACGTGGATGACGTCGCCCGGCTTGAGCTTCTCCAGCGCCACGGCGGCCTCGGCGCGGCGCTGGTTGGCGCCCTGCCGGGCCAGCTCGGTCTCCCGGTCCTTCAGCTCGCGGCGCAGCCGCGCGTACTCCTCGAAGTCGCCGAGGTGGCAGGTCATGGAGGCCTTGTAGCCCTCCAGCCCTTCCTCGTTGCGCTGCACCTGCCGGGAGATGCCGACGACCGACTTGTCCGCCTGGAACTGCGCGAAGGAGGTCTCCAGCAGCTCCCGCGAACGGTGCCGGCCGAACTGCTCGACCAGGTTGACCGCCATGTTGTACGACGGCCTGAAGCTGGAGCGCAGCGGATACGTGCGCGTACCGGCCAGACCCGCGAGGTGCTCGGGGTTCATACCGCGCTGCCAGAGCACGACGGCATGGCCCTCGACGTCGATGCCGCGCCGCCCGGCCCGGCCGGTGAGCTGGGTGTACTCGCCGGGGGTGATGTCGGCGTGCTGCTCGCCGTTCCACTTGACGAGCTTCTCCAGCACCACCGAGCGGGCGGGCATGTTGATGCCGAGGGCGAGGGTCTCGGTCGCGAAGACGGCCTTGACCAGTCCGCGTACGAAGAGCTCCTCGACGACCTCCTTGAACGTCGGCAGCATGCCCGCGTGGTGGGCGGCGATGCCGCGCTCCAGGCCCTCCAGCCACTCGTAGTAGCCCAGGACGTGCAGGTCCTCGGTCGGGATGGAGGACGTGCGCTCCTCGACCAGGGAGCGCACCCGCTCCCGCGCGTCCTCGTCGTTGAGCCGCAGCCCGGCGTGCAGGCACTGCTGGACGGCGGCCTCGCAGGCGGCGCGGCTGAAGATGAAGGTGATCGCGGGCAGCAGTCCCTCGGCGTCGAGCCGCTCGATGACCTCGGGCCGGCCCGGCGTCCACATGCGGGAGCGCTGCCGGCGCTCGCGCTCCCGGTCGGCCTCCTTCATGGCACGGCCGCGTCTGCGGTCCTGGTAGGACGGGCGGCTCGCCTCCATGCGCGCCATGCGCGTGAGGTCGGGATTGACGGCCCTCTTGTGGCCCTCGCCCTCCTCGAAGAGGTCGTACATCCGGCGCCCGGCCAGCACGTGCTGGAACAGCGGCACGGGCCGGTGCTCCGAGACGATCACCTGGGTGTCGCCGCGCACGGTGTCGAGCCAGTCGCCGAACTCCTCCGCGTTCGACACCGTGGCCGACAGTGACACCAGGGTCACGGACTCGGGGAGGTGGATGATCACCTCCTCCCACACGGCGCCGCGGAAGCGGTCGGAGAGGTAGTGCACCTCGTCCATGACCACGTGGCCGAGGCCGAGGAGGGTCTGGGAGCCGGCGTACAGCATGTTCCGCAGGACCTCGGTGGTCATCACGACCACCGGGGCGTCGGAGTTCACGCTGTTGTCGCCGGTGAGCAGGCCCACCTTGTCCGCGCCGTAACGGCGGCACAGGTCGGCGTACTTCTGGTTCGACAGCGCCTTGATGGGCGTCGTGTAGAAGCACTTCTTGCCGTGCTGGAGGGCCAGGTGGACGGCGAACTCGCCGACGATCGTCTTGCCGGAGCCGGTGGGCGCGGCCACCAGCACGCCCTTGCCCGCCTCGAGTGCCTGGCAGGCCTCGATCTGGAAAGGGTCGAGGCCGAAGTCGTACATCTCGCGGAAGGAGGCGAGCGCGGTGGCCTGCTCGGCAGCGCGCTGGCGGGCTGCCGCATACCGCTCGGCCGGAGAGAGATCCTCTGTCATCGTGCTTTCGAGCGTACCGGGCCGCACTGACAACAGGACGATCATTATCGGGATCGGTCCCGTGAGGGACCGTGCGGGGCTTCCGCCGCCCCGCCGGTCCTCAGGTCACGTCGTCGTAGCCGTTGACCCGGTCCTTCGTCGCCTGCTCGGGCAGAGCGCGGGCCGTGGTGACGGGTTCGATCTCGCCGATGTCGTCGGGCGTGAGGTCCAGCTCGGACGCCTCGTCGTCGTCGGGTTCCAGAGCCTCGCGGCGGGCTCTGCGCCGGTCGTTCAGCAGGGAGATGGTGACCGCGGCGAAGTACAGCACCCAGATCGGCCCGGCCAGCATGATCATCGTCAGGGGGTCGGTGCTCGGCGTGGCGATGGCCGCGAACAGCGTGATGCCCATGATCATGGCGCGCCACCAGCCGAGCATCCGCTTGCCGGTCAGCACTCCGGTGAGGTTGAGCATGACCAGCAGCAGGGGCAGCTCGAAGGAGAGACCGAAGACGATCACCATGCGTGTGACGAGGTCGAGCAGCTCGTCCAACGGCAGCAGGTTGTCGACATCGCTCGGCGTGAACTCGATCAGCACCTTCGCCGAGGTGGGCAGCACCGCGTAGGCGAAGTAGGCGCCGATGAGGAAGAGCGGCGCGCCGGTGGCGACGAACGCGTAGGCGTACTTCTTCTCGCTCTTGTGCAGGCCCGGGGCGACGAACGCCCACAGTTGGTAGAGCCAGACCGGGGAGGCCAGCACGATGCCGGCCGTCAGGGACACCTTCAGAGCCAGGGTGAAGGGGCCGAGCAGACCGTTGATGGTGATCTGCGCGCACGGCTCCGCTCCGGCCTCCGCCTGGGCCAGCTCCGCGAACGACTTCTCACAGCCGATCGAATCGAGGATCGGCTCGGTGAGGACGTTGATGATCTCCTGGTAGAAGAATGCGGCGGCCACGGTGACGGCGACGATGGCCAGCAGCGCCTTCGCGAGCCGGTTGCGGAGCTCACGAAGGTGCTCCGCGAGGGGCATCCGCCCCTCGGGATCCTTCTCCATGTTGCGGGCAGACTTCAGCAACCCACGTTCCCATCTCGTGCGGCGGGCCGGAGGTCACCGGCCCTGCGTCAGCGCTTGGTCGTGTCCGTCGGCTCGCTGACCGGGCGGGAACTGGTCACATCGCCGGGAGCGGCCTGGATGGTGCGCTGCGCCGCGGCCTGCTCGGGGTTCGGCGGGTCGGCGGGAGCGGAGTCGTCGGACTTGCTCTCGCTCTTCATCGCCTTGGCCTCGCTCTTGAGGATGCGCGCCGACTTGCCGAGCGACCGCGCCATGTCCGGAAGCTTCTTCGCGCCGAACAGCAGGATGATGACGACGAGGATGAGAATGATCTCGGGGGCTCCGAGCCTTCCGAACATAAGTCTTTACCTTCTCACCGAGGCGGCTGGTGGGGGTGCTGTCCGACCGGTCGGACATGTGCCCGATCGATCGTCTTGTGCAGCGATCGTAACGCTCAGGGGTGAACGTGAGGCAATCCCCGTGCGTACTCCCGTCCGCGACCGGGCCTCGTTTTCCGGGCCGCGACCAGCAGCGTACCTTCAGGGACCTGCGGGGTGACAGGGCAAAGTGTCCCCATACGCAACTCGCCTGGGCCCATCGGGTGCCGGCCGGGCATCCGAGCCGGGCGTTCAGACCTTCACAGGGCGTCCACCGCGCGTGCGGCGCTCCCGGTCGCCCGCTCCAGGTCCTCCGCCGCCCGGCTGATCCGGTCGGCGGAGTCCGTCACCTGCCGGCCCAGGCGCTGTGCCTCCACGAACACCTTCACGGCGAACACCGCGAGAACGGCAAGACCCAGAAAACCCACGGCAACCGCGAACATCGGCCAGAACATGACACAGAGCCTAGACGGTGGAGTGCAGCCGCAGGGTGCTGACCCCGCCGCCGGTGAGCAGTTCCACGACCCGCTCCCCCGCCGGCTTGCGCACGGCGGACCCGCACTCGGGGCAGGTGAAGGAGTAGAACGTGGTGCGGCTCGTGGCGCCGATGGCGAGGCGCAGGGCGCTCGCGGCGAGCTCGAAGCGGCCCCGGCAGTCCGGGCAGCCCGCCTTGAACACGACCGGGGGCACGCGTCTCATGCCGGCGAACGCGGACGCCGCCGTCATGCCCGGCGCACCTGGCCCCACGGGCTCGCTCACAGTCCTCGCTCCTGCCTGTCGTGCCCGCGCTGTCCCTCGCCCGGCCCGCCGTGCGCCGCGACCGCCTCGACGCCGTCGTACGCCGCCAGCGCCTCGCGGGCCGCCCGCCGGGCGCTGTCGGCCAGCTCGGCCGGGGAGACGATGCGGCCGTCACGCCCGAGCCGCAGCGCCAGCCGCCGCAGGGACGCGGGGTCCGGGGTGCGCAGCGTGATGCGCAGCCCGCCGTCGGCGAGTTCCTCGGCGCTGTCGTGCGGGTAGTACTCGGCGACCCAGCGCCCGCCCGGGCCGACCTCCACGACGACCTCCGGATCCTCGGCGGCGGGCTGCACCAGGCCTTCCGACAGGTCCCGCAGCTCCACCTCGGGCGGCGCGGACGGCTCGTCCAGGATGCGGATCTCGGCGACCCGGTCGAGCCGGAAGGTGCGCCGGGCCTCGGAGCGGCGGCACCAGGCCTCCACGTAGGTGTGTCCGACGCTGACCAGGCGGATAGGGTCGATCTCGCGTTCGGTGACCTCGTCGCGGGCCGGTGAGTAGTAGCGGATCCACAGCCGGCGGCGCTCCGAGATCGCCCGGTCGACGTCGGCGAAGACGCCGCCCTCGGACTCGAAGGTGACGGACAGGCGCGAGCTGGCGCCCGCGGCCTCGCCGGCCGACGTCTCCACCTTGGCGGTCGCCCGCAGCAGCGCCTGCCGGTCGCTCTCCCGCAGGCCGGGCAGGGTCGCCACGGCCCGGGCCGCGACGAGCAGCGCGGTGGCCTCGTCGGCGGCCAGCCGCAGCGGCTCGGCGGCGTCCGCGCCGAGGGCGGCCGGGTTGTGCCACCAGATGCGCTCGCCGTCGGTGTCGATGTCGAGCAGATCGCCGCCGCGGAAGCTGGTGCCGCACATGGGCAGCACGTCGAGGTCGGAGACCAGCTCGTCCTCGGTGATGCCGAAGGCGCGCGCGACGTCCTCGACCCTGGCACCGGGGCGCTCCCGCAGATACGTCACCAGGGACAGCATCCGTCGGGTCTGGTCGATGGCGTTCACTGGCCTGACCGGTTTGCCTGCCACTGTGTTGTCCGCTCCCCCTCAGCCCTTGGCGACGGCACGCAGCCGGTCCACCACGTCCGCACGCAACTCCGCGGGCTCCAGCACCACCACGTCCGGCCCGAACTCGACCAGCCAGGCGTCCAGGCCGTGCCCGTACGGAATCTCCAACTCGTCCCAGCCGTCACCGAGTTCCCGGACCTCGGTGGCCTTCGCACGAAGGGGGTAGCCCGCGCCCGTACGCAGCCGGATCAGCGCGGAGCGGTCGGCGGTCTCCCCCGCCCAGCTCGCGACCGTCTCACGGACCGTGACGACGTCGGGCACGGGGGCGGTGAACCGCGCGCCGCGCGAGCGCACCCGACCCGTGATCCGGGACAGCCGGAAGACCCGCTCGGCACCGCGGTCGCGGTCGAAGCCGGCCAGGTACCAGTGGCCGCGCCAGCACTCCAGCGCCCAGGGCTCCACATGCCGGGGCTCGGGCTGGGCGGCGTTGGCCTTGCGGTAGTCGAAGACGACCGGACGGCGGTCACGGCAGGCCAGCATCAGCGGCTCGAACGCGGCCTCGTGCACGGGGATGCGCGGCTCCAGCGCGCTGTGCGCCTCGTACGGGTCGACGTCCTCGGGCAGCCCCGCCGCGCGCAGTTTCTGCAGCGCGCCGCTCGCGGCACCGGCCAGCCGGGCCTGCTGCCACACCTTGGCGGCGAGCCCGAGGGCGGCGGCCTCCTCGGCGTCCAGGGTGATCGGGGGCAGGCGGTTGCTGTCGCGGCGGGCCAGGTAGCCGACCTCGCCGTCGAGGCTCTCGACGGTCTCGATGACCAGCCCGAGTTCCCGCAGGTCGTCCTTGTCCCGCTCGAACATGCGGTTGAAGGAGTCGTCGGAGCCCGCCGCGCCCTGCCCGGGCCTGGAGGCCTCGACATAAGCCTCGATGGAGTCGCGCAGCTCGCGCTTGCTGAGTGGCCGCCGCGTCCCGAGCAGACACAACGCCAGGTTCATCAGCCGCTCGGCCTTGGCAATGGCCATCGACGCCCTTCTCCCTATGGTGCTTACGACGGATGACCGTACCGCTCCGCGGTGGCCCGGCAAAAGCCGAGGGCCCATGCCCGGGCAGGCATGGACCCCGGATGACCGGCTCTGATCGCGTCCGTTCGGACGTCGATCAGACTCCGAGCAGATCGACCACGAAGATCAGCGTCGAGCCGGGCGGGATCGCCGGGGTCGGGCTCTGGTCGCCGTAGGCGAGGTGAGCCGGGATGGTCAGCTGACGACGGCCACCGACCTTCATGCCCTGCACGCCCTGGTCCCAGCCCGCGATGACGCGCCCGCCACCGAGCGGGAAGCGGAACGGCGTGCCGCGGTTCCAGCTGGCGTCGAACTCCTCGCCCGTGCTGAAGGTCACGCCCACGTAGTGGACGGTCACGGTCTGACCGGCCTGCGCGACCGGGCCGTCGCCCTCCCAGATGTCCTTGATCTCGAGGTCCGCCGGGGGCTCGCCGCCCGGGAAGTCGACCTCGGGCTTGTCGATGCTCACGTGTTCAGCTCCTGCTTGTCTGCGAAAAGGCAACGGCCCAAGTCTTACATCTCGAAGGCGTCACATCTTCGCCAGGATGTCGACGGAGAAGACCAGCGTGGAGTCCTTCTCGATGCCGCTGCCCTCCGGCGGGCTGTCGCCGTACCCCAGGTCCGGCGGGATGACGATGAGGACGCGGCTGCCGACCTTCTTGCCGGTCAGGCCCTGTGACCAGCCCTTGACGACCTGCTGGAGCGAGAACGACGTCAGCTGCTTCCTGCCGTACGTCGAGTCGAACTCCTTGCCGCCGTCCCAGACCACGCCCTTGTACTGCACGAGCACGCTGTCCTGGGCGCCGACCTCGGCACCGTCGCCCTCCAGGACGTACTCCGCCACCAGCTTCTTCGGCGCGTCGGCCTTCGGCAGCTCGATGGAGGGCGCCTTGCCGTCGGTGTTGGTGCCGACCTTGGGCAGGGCGGCGTCGTCCTGCGGGACTTCCTTGCCCTTGGCGGAGCTCTTGGCGTTGAAGGTGTCCTGCACGTCGACCACGAACACCAGCGTGTCGGAACCCTTGATGCCCGCCTGCTCGTTGCCCTGCTCGCCGTACCCCCAGGTGGGCGGCACGGAGAACTCGACGCGGCTGCCGGTCTTCTTGCCGGCGAGCGCGTACCGCCAGCCGTCGATGATGCTGCCCTGGGCGAGCTGGATGACCAGCGGGGTCTTGCGGTCGTAGGAGTTGTCGAAGACCTTCGCGCTCTGCCAGATCTGGCCCAGGTAGTTCGCCGCCACGAAGTCGTTCTCGGCGATGGCCTTGCCGCCTCCGGCGATGACCGTCTTGACCGCGAGGTCCTTGGAGGGCTCGCCGCTGCCCTTGGCGACGGTCGGCTTCTCGCCGAACTTCGTCCCCGCGGTGATCGCCGGCAGCGGGCCGTCGACGATCTTCGGCGGCGGCGGTGCCGACGTGCCCGACGCCTCGGGCGTCGCACTGTCGCCGGCGTTGCTCGAGCCGGAGTCTTCGTCACCGCATGCGGCGAGCGTGACCAGTCCGGCGGGGACGGCGATGAGGAGTGAGCGTCGGCGCACGGTGGGGGCCTCGTATCGGTATCGGTCGGTCCGGTTGAAGTGCGCGCAACTCTACGGCGTGAGAAGGGCACCGTACGGCTAACGTACGGTGCCCGTGTGGCGTTCCGCCCTTTCGTGCGGAAACGCGTGTCTAGCCCGTCCGGCTCACATTCCGGCGATCAGCTTCTCCACCCGGTCGTCCACCGAACGGAACGGATCCTTGCACAACACGGTGCGCTGCGCCTGGTCGTTGAGCTTGAGATGGACCCAGTCGACGGTGAAGTCCCGGCGCTGCTCCTGGGCCCGTCGGATGAAGTCGCCGCGCAGGCGGGCCCGGGTGGTCTGCGGCGGAACGGACTTGCCCTCGAAGATCTTCAGGTCGTTGGCGACCCGGGCGGCCTGGCCCTTCTTCTCGAGCAGGTAGTACAGCCCGCGGCGGCGGTGAATGTCGTGGTAGGCGAGGTCTATCTGCGCGACCCGCGGGTGCGACATGGTCATGTTGTGCTTGGCCCGGTACCGCTCCAGGAGCTTGTACTTCATGACCCAGTCGATCTCGGTGTCGATGCGGTCGAGGTCCTCGGCCTCGATCGCGTCCAGGGTGCGGCCCCACAGCTCCAGCACGCGCTCGACGGTGCCGGTGCGGATGCCGCGGCGCTCGCAGAAGTCCACGGCCTTCTCGTAGTACTCCCGCTGCACCTCCAGCGCGGACGCCTCCCGGCCACTGGCCAGGCGCACCTTGCGCCGCCCGGTGATGTCGTGGCTGACCTCGCGGATCGCCCGGATCGGGTTCTCCAGGGTGAGGTCGCGCATCACCGTGCCCGCCTCGATCATGCGCAGCACCAGGTCGGTGGCGCCGACCTTGAGCAGCATGGTCGTCTCGGACATGTTCGAGTCGCCCACGATGACGTGCAGGCGCCGGTAGCGCTCGGCGTCGGCGTGCGGCTCGTCGCGTGTGTTGATGATGGGCCGGGAGCGGGTGGTCGCCGAGGAGACGCCCTCCCAGATGTGCTCGGCCCGCTGGCTGACGCAGTACACGGCACCGCGCGGTGTCTGCAGCACCTTGCCGGCACCGCACAGCAACTGCCTGGTCACCAGGAACGGAATGAGGATGTCCGCGAGCCGTGAGAACTCCCCGTGCCGGGCCACGAGGTAATTCTCGTGGCAGCCGTAGGAGTTGCCGGCGGAGTCGGTGTTGTTCTTGAAGAGGTAGACGTCGCCCGCGATTCCCTCCTCGTGCAGGCGTCGTTCGGCGTCCACCAGGAGTCCTTCGAGAATGCGCTCGCCCGCTTTGTCGTGGGTGACGAGTTCGGTCACGTTGTCACATTCGGGTGTGGCGTATTCCGGATGCGATCCCACGTCGAGATAGAGGCGGGCCCCGTTGCGCAGAAAGACATTGCTGCTGCGGCCCCATGACACGACACGGCGGAAGAGGTACCGCGCCACCTCGTCAGGCGACAGGCGGCGCTGTCCCCTGAACGTGCACGTGACGCCGTACTCGTTCTCCAGCCCGAAAATGCGGCGGTCCATGACTGAACATTACGCCTGATGACCCGAACTGAAACGGGGTTCGAGGGCACGGTTCGGATCATTTTCCGATGAAGCCGCAACCACCGCTCCCCTGGCGGGAGCTGCGAGGACCCGCCCCGTGCACGCCAGCACGAGCAGGGACACGGCCCCGGCCGCCCCGGGCACCGCGAAGCCCCACAGCGCCCCGCCGTGCTCCACGACGGGCCCCGCGAGGCCCGTACCCATCGAGGCACCCACGGTGAACGTCGTCACCAGCCACGAGAACGCCTCCGTCACCGTGCCGCGCGGCGCGTGCAGGTCGACGAGGACGAACGCACAGGCGATGCACGGTGCGAGGAAGACGCCCGCGACCACCGTGAGCAGCACCATGGCGACGGCGCCGGGCGTCAGCAGCAGGGGCAGGTAACACACCGCCAGCAGGGCCACCAGCACCCGCAGTCGACGGGCGGGATCGCCGGTCCACTGCCGGGCCCCGTAGACGGCTCCGCCGATCAGCGCCCCGAGCCCCAGGGCTGCCATCAGCCAGCCGTAGACGGCGTCACCGCCGTGCTCGTCCGCGTACGGCACGGAGGCGACGGTGATGGACCCGAGCGCCATCCCGACGAACAGGAAGGCGCCCAGCAGCGCGAGCAGCCCGGACGAGCGCAGCGCGCCCAGCCAGTGCGCCTCGCGCGGCGCCGACCGCCACGCGCGCGAGGGGGGCGACACCACCACCGACAGGGCACCCAGTACACCCACCGCGTTCAGCACGAGCAGGGCGACCAGCGGCGACCACAGCGACACGCACACCGTCACGAGCAGCGGCCCGACGGTGAACATGACCTCCTGCGCCACGGCGTCCATGGCGTACGCCGTGTGCACCTGGTCCTCCTTGCGGAGCACGCTCGGCCACAGCGCCCGCAGCCCGCCCTCCAGCGGGGGCGTGAACAGCCCCGCGGCTCCCACGGCGGCGTACGCGAGCGCGACCGTTCCGGTGCCCGCGAAGGCGAACACGGCCATGGCCAGCCCCGACAGCACCGCGGCCGGCAACTGCACCCGCGGCTGCCCGCGCAGGTCCACGAGCCGCCCGAGCACGGGCTGCCCCACGGCGTTGGCGACCCCGTACACGGCGGCCAGCGCTCCCGCGAGGCTGTAAGAACCGCCCTCGGCCCGCACGAACAGCACGATCGCGATCGCCGCGGTGGCGTTGGGCAGCCGTCCCACGAGCGTGCCGACGAGCAGCCGGACGGCATGCCGCGCCCGAAGAATGTCCAGGTACCCGGCGACCACGGCCCACCCCTTCCTCCGCCACGACCGACCGAACGGCCGACCGATGAGGTTTTACGTATAACTTCCTCCGTCATACGTACCATGTCGCCTGTTCACGAGTCCATACGAAAGCGCAGGCGAACGGTGGCACGAGGCAGCACCCGCCCCACGAGCCGGGACGTCGCCCAGGCCGCGGGCGTCTCCCAGGCAGCGGTGTCCCTGGTCCTCGGCGACAAGTGGCGGGGCCGGGTCTCGGAGCCCACGGCCCAACGGGTCCGGGAGGCGGCGCAGGAGCTGGGATACCGCCCGAACCTCGCCGCCCGCAACCTCCGCCTCGGCCGCACCCGCACGGTGCTGCTGGTCGTCCCCGCGCTGACCACGGAGTTCTTCGCGGAGGTGTACACGGGCGCCGCGCGGGTCGCCGCCGAGCACGGCTTCGGAGTGGTCCTCTACCCCTCCCCCGAGGGCGTCGGCCCGGCCCGGGACCCGTTCGCCTCCGCCCAGGCCGCCCTGGACGGCGTCATCGCGTCCTCCATGGCGGCCGACGCGCTCAGCGCGATCCGGGGCGACCAGCTCCCCCTGGTCATGCTGGACAGCGACCCGGAGGGCAGCCTCGGCGCCGCGACGGTCAACCTGGACATCGCCGACGGCATCCGCCAGGTCGCGGAGCACCTCCTGTCCCTGGGCCACCACCGCTTCCTCCACCTCGCGGCGGACGTCCCGTCCTGGACCTTCGAGGTACGCGCCCGCGAACTGGCCGCACGGCTGGCCGACGCCCCCGGCACCGACCTCCGTACCGTCCGCGCCCCCATCTCCATCGAGGGCGCCCTGTCCGCCACGGAGGCCGCGCTCGCCGCTCCGGGACCCCGGCCCACGGCACTGGTCTGCGACGACGACAAACTCGCGGCCGGCGCGTACAAGGCCGCCCGGCGGGCCGGTCTCCGCATCCCCGACGACCTCTCGATCACCGGCCTGGACGACCTCGGCCTGGCCACGGCCATCGACCCCGAGCTGACGACCGTCCGCCTCGACGCGGAACTCTTCGGCGAACGCGGCATGCGGGCCCTGCTGGCGGTCATGGAGGGACAGACGCCCGAGGAGGGCGACATCCCCGTGCACCTGGTCGTACGGGGCTCCACGGCGCCGCCCCCGCCACCGCGAGACTGAGCGGCGCCGGGGCACATGGCACCCGGCGCCGCGCGAAGGCTTCCGTGCAGCGGCTGTCCGCTACTCCTCGCCCTTGTCCCCGCCCTCGTCCTCGTCCGGCAGGGGCAGGTCGTCGGTGCCGCCGGCTCCCGCCGCCGCTCCCGAATCCAGCAGTCGCGACAGCTGCGCCCCCACGATCCGCTTGAACTTCCGCTTCTGCGGACGCGTACGGTCCAGCACCGCGACCTCCAGCCGCTCCGCCGGAATCTCCCGTTCGCTGCCGTTCGTGTCCCGGGACAGCGACTGCACCGCCAGCTTCAGCGCCTCGGCCAGCGTCATGCCGTCCCGGTGTCGCTGGTCCAGGTACCCGCTGATCTGCTCGGCGTTGCCGCCGACCGCGACCGAGCCGTGCTCGTCCACGATCGAGCCGTCGTGCGGCAGCCGGTAGATCTGGTCACTCTCGGGATTGTCACCGACCTCGGCGACGACCAGCTCCACCTCGTACGGCTTCTCGGCCTGGCTGGAGAAGATCGTGCCCAGCGTCTGGGCGTACACGTTGGCAAGGCCACGCGCCGTCACGTCGTCACGGTCGTACGTGTAACCGCGCAGGTCGGCGTAGCGCACCCCGCCGATCCGCAGGTTCTCGTACTCGTTGTACTTGCCGGCGGCCGCGAAGCCGATCCGGTCGTAGATCTCACTGAACTTGTGCAGCGCACGGGACGGATTCTCGCCGACGAACACGATGCCGTCGGCGTACTGCAGCACGACCAGGCTGCGGCCACGGGCGATGCCCTTGCGGGCGTACTCCGCCCGGTCCGCCATCGCCTGCTGGGGTGAGACATAGAACGGCGTCGACACCGGTTATCCGTCCCTTTCTGGAGAAGTCACTGAACCACCTGACAACACGACCGTCCGCGCCCGCTACAGCAGCGCGGCCCGCGGGCCCTCGGGCTGCTCGAGCCGCCGCTCCAGCACCGCGCGGGCGAGCTCCGCACCCTCGTCGTCGCTCAGCCGGCGGAAGCCGTCCTCGGTGATCACAGTGATGATCGGGTAGATCCGGCGCGCGACATCGGGACCACCGGTCGCCGAGTCGTCGTCCGCCGCGTCGTACAGTGCCTGGACCACGAGCGTCGTGGCCTCTTCCTCGGTCAGGTCCTCGCGGAACAGCTTCTTCATCGCTCCACGGGCGAAGATCGACCCCGACCCGGTGGTCGCGTAGCTCTGCTCCTCCGACCGCCCGCCCGTCACGTCGTACGAGAAGATCCGGCCCCTGCCCCGATCCACGTCGTAACCGGCGAACAGCGGCACCACGGCCAGACCCTGCATCGCCATGCCCAGGTTGGACCGGATCATCGTGGACAGGCGGTTCGCCTTGCCCTCCAGGGACAGCTGGGCCCCCTCGACCTTCTCGAAGTGCTCCAGCTCCAGCTGGAACAGCTTCACCATCTCCACGGCCAGTCCCGCCGTACCGGCGATGCCCACCGCCGAGTACTCGTCGGCCGGGAAGACCTTCTCGATGTCCCGCTGGGCGATCATGTTGCCCATGGTGGCCCGCCGGTCACCGGCGAGGACGACACCGCCGGGGAACGTCACCGCCACGATCGTGGTGCCGTGCGGCGCCTCGACGACACCCTGCACCGGCGGCAGCTGCCGGTTGCCCGGGAGCATCTCCGGCTGGTGCTCACCGAGGAAGTCCATGAAGGAGGAGGAGCCAGGCGTCAGGAAGGCAGCTGGTAGACGCCCGGTGCTACGAGTGTTGGCTTCCACGAAGTTCCCTCCAGGTAGGCGGCAGCCCGACGAACAGCGTCGGGCTCGTCTCCCAACTTGCCGATGGCCGAATTGCAGTTGAAGCACAGTACGCCACGGACCTTACCCGTCTTGTGGCGGTGATCCACGTGTACGGCCGGAGCCTTCAGACCAATCACACAGAGGCCCTTTTGGGAGGCGACCATGGCATCACGCTCGACCTCGGTGAGGCCATGGTGACGGAAGCCGTGCGGTTCCGTGTCCACTCGCTGTGTGGTTTGATCTCGCCGCACGTCCGGCGAGGCTTGTTGCCCTCCGGCACATCCACTCTCGGTCGAACGGTGCGTCCCTTGGCCACCTGGCGCTGCTGGTGATAGGTCGCGGCACACTCTCGGCAGTAGGCCCGCAGCCCGTCCCGCATCGCCTTGTTCCGTGCAAACGCTGCCCGCGGCTTGTGCTCCTTGCACCGCGAGCAACGCTTAGCAGCTTCTTCGACCGACAAGCGAACCCCCCGTTGCGACCTTCATCTCGAAGGCTACTCGCCGCCCTTCTGAACGAACGAGCGAACGAAATCCTCTGCGTTCTCCTCCAAGACGTCGTCGATCTCGTCCAGGACGGAGTCCACGTCGTCGTTCAGCTTCTCCTGGCGCTCCTTGAGGTCTTCGGAAGCCTGCGCGTCCTGCGCCTGCTCCTCGACCTCCTCGGTGGAACGTGTGGCCTTCTGCTGGCCGCCGCCGGTGTCCTTGGTCGCCATAACCCTCACCCCGCTCGGTTCGCCCGACACAGTTGCTCGGTCAAGATCAGACCCTACAAGCCGGGTCCGACATCGGCCCCGCGTTTCTCCAACGAACGGGGGCCATCTCGATGGTTCCCGGACCGGGTGGTTTTCCACCCTGTCCGGCGGTCTCCTCCGTGTACCCGCTCGGCCCGCCTACCCGCCGGCCAGGACCTTGACCAGGTCTTCCGCGGTGCGGCAGCGGTCCAGGAGCTCCTTGACGTGATTACGCGTTCCGCGAAGCGGTTCCAGGGTTGGCACCCGCTGGAGCGAGTCCCGGCCGGGCAGATCGAAGATCACCGAGTCCCATGAGGCCGCCGCGACGTCGTCCGCGTACTGCTCCAGACAGCGCCCTCGGAAGTACGCGCGGGTGTCCTCCGGCGGCTTCGTACGGGCCCGCTCGACCTCCGTCTCGTCCAGGAGCCGCTTGATGCGGCCACGGTCCACGAGCCGGTTGTACAGGCCCTTGTCGGGCCGTACGTCGGCGTACTGGAGGTCCACCAGGTGCAGCCGGGCCGCGTCCCAGTCCAGGTCGTCCCGGCGGCGGTAGCCCTCCATGAGCTCCCGCTTGGCCACCCAGTCCAGCTCGCCGGCCAGGCTCATCGGATCGTTCTCGAGCCTGTTGAGGGTGTCCTCCCAGCGCCCCAGGACGTCCTTGGTCTGGTCGTCGACGTCCGCGCCGTACCGTTCCTCGACGTACTTGCGGGCCAGCTCGTAGTACTCCATCTGGAGCTGCACCGCGGTCAGTGTCCGGCCGCTGCGCAGCGTGACCAGGCGCTTCAGCGACGGGTCGTGCGAGACCTGGTGGAGGGTGCGCACCGGCTGGTCCACGGCCAGGTCGACGGCGATGAACCCGTCCTCGATCATCGACAGGACCAGAGCCGTCGTACCCAGCTTCAGGTAGGTCGAGATCTCCGACAGATTCGCGTCGCCGATGATCACGTGCAGTCGCCGGTACTTCTCGGCGTCCGCGTGCGGTTCGTCGCGCGTGTTGATGATGGGCCGCTTCAGCGTCGTCTCCAGGCCGACCTCGACCTCGAAGTAGTCGGCGCGCTGGCTGAGCTGGAAGCCGTGCTCGTGGCCGTCCTGGCCGATGCCGACGCGGCCGGCGCCGGTGAAGACCTGGCGGGAGACGAAGAAGGGCGTCAGGTGGCGCACGATGTCCGAGAAGGCGGTCTCCCGCTTCATCAGGTAGTTCTCGTGCGTGCCGTAGGAGGCGCCCTTGTTGTCGGTGTTGTTCTTGTAGAGGTGGATCGGCTGGGCACCGGGCAGCTGGGCGGCCCGCTCCGCGGCCTCGGCCATGATCCGTTCGCCGGCCTTGTCCCACAGCACGGCGTCCCTCGGATTGGTGACCTCCGGAGCGCTGTACTCGGGGTGGGCGTGGTCGACGTAGAGCCGTGCCCCGTTGGTGAGGATGACATTGGCCAGGCCGATGTCCTCGTCGGTGAGCTGGCTGGAGTCGGCGGCCTCGCGGGCGAGGTCGAAGCCCCGCGCGTCCCGCAGCGGATTCTCCTCCTCGAAGTCCCAGCGGGCCCGGCGGGCCCGGTGCATCGCCGCCGCGTAGGCGTTGACGATCTGGGACGAGGTGAGCATGGCATTGGCGTTCGGGTGGCCCGGGACGGAGATTCCGTACTCCGTCTCGATGCCCATTACTCGCCGTACGGTCATGCGGCCCTCCTTGCCCGGCGGCGCCCGTAGTGGGCGCCGCTCAAGTACCGCTGGCGCTCCGATGCGTGTGCGGTGCCCGTCCCCGCACTGCGCGACTCGGCGGTATGGAAGAGCCTAGAACGCCTTTGCGCTGGTGGGGAGATCATTTGCGGCATTGCCTTGCTCCAGTCGGGGCTCCGGAAAACAGTCGGCTGCGGGTACCCGCTGAGGGCACCCGCAGCCGCCCCGCCTTTTACAGGTACTGACCGGTGTTCGCCACCGTGTCGATGGAGCGTCCGGTGTCCGCGCCCTGCTTTCCGGTGACGAGCGTACGGATGTACACGATCCGCTCGCCCTTCTTTCCGGAGATCCGGGCCCAGTCGTCCGGGTTGGTGGTGTTGGGCAGGTCCTCGTTCTCCTTGAACTCGTCCACGCAGGCCTGGAGGAGGTGGGAGACGCGAAGGCCCTTCTGGTTCGCTTCCAGGAAGTCCTTGATCGCCATTTTCTTGGCGCGGCCCACGATGTTCTCGATCATGGCACCGGAATTGAAGTCCTTGAAGTAGAGGACTTCCTTGTCGCCATTGGCGTAGGTGACCTCCAGGAAGCGGTTCTCCTCGGATTCGGCGTACATCTGTTCCACCGCGGTCTGGATCATGCTCTGGACGGTGGCCGCCCTGTCCTTCTCGTGCTCCGTGAGGTCGTCCACGTGGAGCGGGAGGCGCTCGGTGAGGTACTTGCCGAAGATGTCCTTGGCCGCCTCGGCGTCCGGACGCTCGATCTTGATCTTCACGTCGAGTCGGCCGGGCCGCAGGATGGCGGGGTCGATCATGTCCTCACGGTTGGAGGCACCGATCACGACCACGTTCTGCAGGCCCTCCACGCCGTCGATCTCGGCGAGCAGCTGCGGGACGATGGTGTTCTCCACGTCCGAGCTGACACCGGAACCGCGGGTGCGGAAGAGGGACTCCATCTCGTCGAAGAAGACGATGACGGGGGTGCCCTCGCTGGCCTTCTCCCGGGCCCGCTGGAAGACCAGGCGGATCTGCCGCTCGGTCTCACCGACGTACTTGTTGAGCAGCTCGGGGCCCTTGATGTTGAGGAAGAAGCTCTTGCCGGCGGCCTGGCCGGTCACCTCGGCGACCTTCTTGGCCAACGAATTGGCGACCGCCTTGGCGATGAGCGTCTTGCCGCATCCGGGAGGGCCGTAGAGCAGGACGCCCTTGGGCGGACGCAGCTCGTGCTCCCGGAACAGGTCGGGATAGAGATAGGGGAGCTCGACCGCGTCGCGGATGGCCTCGATCTGTCCGCCGAGGCCGCCGATCTGCTCGTAGCCGATGTCGGGGACCTCTTCGAGGACGAGTTCCTCGACCTCGCTCTTGGGAACGACCTCGTAGACGTAGCCGGAGCGGGGTTCGAGCAGGAGCGCGTCGCCGGGGCGGATGTTGATGCCGCGCAGCGGCTCCGCGAGGCGCACCACCCGCTCCTCGTCGGTGTGCCCCAGCACCAGGGCTCGCTCGCCGTCCTCGAGGATCTCCTTGAGGGTGACGATGTCGCCGACGCTCTCGTACTCCATGGCCTCGACCACGTTGAGTGCTTCGTTGAGCATCACTTCCTGGCCGCGCCGGAGCTCGTCGAGCTCGACGCTCGGGCTGACGTTCACCCGGAGTTTGCGGCCGCCGGTGAAGATGTCGGCGGTACCGTCCTCGTTCGCCTGCAGGAAGACACCGAAGCCGGCCGGTGGCTGGGCCAGCCGGTCGACCTCTTCCTTGAGGGCCACGATCTGGTCTCGGGCCTCGCGCAGTGTTCCGGCGAGTCGCTCGTTCTGGGCGGACACGCCGGCCAGGTTGGTCTGCAGCTCGACAATCCGCTCTTCGAGAATTCTCGTGTGCCGCGGAGATTCGGCGAGCTTGCGTCGCAGGACGGCGATCTCCTGCTCAAGGTAGGCCACCTGCCCGGCCGGGTCCTCGGACCCGCGTCCCGGGCGGATGCCGCGGTTCATGTCGTCGTCGTGGGCTGCCACGGTCCTCACCTCCTCCATGGGGAGCTGGACGCTTCCAGACCCTACCTGGGTGGGTGTCGATTGAAACCCCTAGATCACAAAGACTGTCGGGGTGTGTCCGATCTTCACCCTTGCGCTCTCCCTCACGCCAGGGGAATACCCACGGAACGTGAGTGGAACCCAGCCGGAGGTAGGGTCGAAGCGTTCAACACCCGTCAGAGCTGGCCGGATTCCCGAACGGCTCGACGCAGGAAACGGCAGGAGACATGAGCGTGCAGCAGGAGGCCGGAGTCGACGGCGAGGCCCTGGAGGTCTGGATCGACCAGGACCTGTGTACCGGTGACGGCATCTGCGCCCAGTACGCGCCCGAGGTGTTCGAGCTGGACATCGACGGTCTGGCCTACGTCAAGGGCGCGGACGACGAGCTTCTGCAGACCGCGGGAGCGACAACGCCCGTGCCGTTGCCGCTTCTCACGGACGTGGTCGATTCCGCGAAGGAGTGTCCGGGCGAGTGCATCCACGTACGTCGCGTTTCGGACAGGGCCGAGGTGTACGGTCCGGACGCAGAGTGACCGAACCGTGACTTAATCCGCACGCTCCGTGACCGCAGTCTGGTGTGTCACTCCATCTGCCGCAAGGCGTGGGTCATACGGTCCGCGCCTGGGACGGCGTGTCGCGGACGAACGCGCCGTTCCTCCACTGCCACTTCACGTCGTCCGTGACGTCGGGGCAGCAACTGGGCACGTCGGGCGACGAGTAGCCGAGAAGCGTCGCGTGGACGGCGCCGCCGCGCACCGCGAAGTCGGTGACCGTCCGCCGGTCCCCGGGGTTCACGAGGGTGGCCACGACGCGGGGCTTGCCGCCGTCGGCGTCCCGCGTGATGACGTACACCCCGTCGGGCGGGGTTCCCATGGGCGCGTCGCAGTGCACGACGGCCACCGTCTCGGGCCGTCCGTCGCCGTCGAGGTCGCCGGACGCCTTCTTCTGCACGACTGCCTCGACCGGACCGCACTCCAGGGGAAAGGCGACGCGCGCCGGATCGGGCGGGGTGCCGTGCGCCGGTGCGTTCTTCGTCTCGGGGGCGGCGGTCTGCGCCGCCGTCGCGGCGTCGGGCTGGAGGACCGAGGAGAGGGCCACCACGGCGGCGAGCGCCGTGGCGGTGGCGACCCAGTGGATCGGGCGGGTGTGCGTGTGTGACAGATCCGGAACGGCGGGGTGCTGCACGAGGAGTGTCTCCTGTGAGGGCTGTACCGGCGGGGGGTGGCCAGCATCGTGCCACACGTCACAGTGCGAGGGAACGGCGGGGTGGGTACTCGGCCGGGCTGCGCCGGCGCGTGCCGCGCCGTCAGGTCAACACGAAGGCGCCGTGGTGGAGTTCCCGAGCGGTCTCGGAACTCCACCACGGCGCCTGTACGTTGATCGCGGCACGGGCCGCCTCAGCGGCCGGAGCCTCCGCCGGCGTTGGGGCCGTCGTAGTCCTCGCCGTAGGCGCCCTTGGCGGGGCGGCGGCGGCGCATGGGCGGCTCGACGCCGTCCGCGAGGCGGCGGGCGGTCAGCAGGAAGCCGGTGTGGCCGATCATCCGGTGGTCCGGGCGGACGGCCAGGCCCTCGACGTGCCAGTTGCGGATCATGGTCTCCCACGAGGTCGGCTCGTTGAAGCAGCCGATCTCGCGGATGGACTCGACGGTCCGGGCGAGCTGGGTGGTCGTCGCGACGTAGCAGCACAGGATGCCGCCGGGCACGAGCGCCTTGGAGACGGCTTCCAGGCACTCCCAGGGCGCGAGCATGTCGAGGATGACGCGGTCGACGTCGGTGTCGGACAGGTTGTCCTGGAGGTCGCCGACGGTGAGCTGCCAGGCGGGGTGCGGACCGCCGAAGTAGCGCTCCACGTTCTGCTGGGCGATCTCGGCGAAGTCCTCGCGGCGCTCGTAGGAGTGCAGCATGCCCTGGTCGCCGATGGCGCGCAGCAGGAAGCTGCTGAGGGAGCCGGAGCCCACACCGGCCTCCACGACGCGTGCGCCGGGGAAGATGTCGGCGAAGGCGAGGATCTGCCCCGCGTCCTTCGGGTAGACGACGGCTGCCCCGCGGGGCATGGACAGGACGTAGTCGGGGAGCAGGGGGCGCAGCGCGAGGTAGGCGACGTTCCCGGTGGTGCGGACAACGCTGCCCTCGGGAGCACCGATCAGTTCGTCGTGGGGGAAGGAACCCTTGTGGGTGTGGAAGTTCTTCCCGGCCTCGAGCGTGAACGTGTAGTGGCGGCCCTTGGGGTCGGTCAGCTGAACCTGGTCCCCGACCTTGAAGGGCCCGCGCCTGCGGGCGGCACCGGTCGGTTCGGACATGTGACCAGCCTACCGGTCCACGGCGGGGCCGCCGACCACCGCTTCAGGGGACCGGTGGTCAGGAGGGCCGGGCCATGGCCTTGACGAAGGCCCGCTCGACGTCGGCCGCGGACAGGACGCCGTAGATCTCGCCGGTCTCCTCGACCACCAGGTACTCGGTGGCCGGGCTGGCGCGCAGGGCGTCCAGGAGTTCCTCGCCCGACAGCTCGGCCGACAGGCGCATGCCGTCGGTGAGGTCCTGGGCGAGGGTGCTGACCGCCACCCAGGGGCGCCGGTGCTCGGGCACGCCGACGATGGCGGCCTCACGGACCAGCGAGACGGGGGTGCCGTCGCCGTCGACGACGACCAGGGCGCGGGCTCCGGAGGCGTTGGCGCGGCGCAGGGCCTCGGAGAGCGGGGTGTCGGCCGGGGTGGGGACGGCGCGCCTGGTGAGGGCGCGGGCGCGCAGCTCCGGGAGGTGTTCGCGCAGGCGGGCCATGCGCAGGCTGTTTCCGGCGCCGGTCCAGATGATCGCGGCGAGGATCGCGGCGAGCAGGGCGTCCAGGACGGTGTCCATGCCGACGTCGTCCGCGGCGCCGGAACCGAGGGAGCGGGTGAGCAGCGGCAGGCCGACCAGCACGGCGATGGCGAGGGCCCGGCCGACCCAGGCGGCGGCGATCGTGCCGTGCATCGGCTTGCCGGTGATCTTCCAGACGACGGCGCGGAGCATCCGGCCGCCGTCGAGGGGGAGGCCGGGCAGCAGGTTGAAGGCGGCCACGAGGAGGTTGGAGACCATCAGGCCGGCCAGCAGGACGCCGGGGACGCTGTCGGGCTCGACGGGCAGCAGGGCGGCGTAGAAGACGCCGGCGAGGACGAGGGAGAGCAGGGGGCCGACGAAGGCCAGCACGAACTCGCGGCCGGGGGTCTCGGCCTCCTTCTCGATCTCCGAGACGCCGCCGAAGAACTGGAGCTGGATACGGCGGACCGGGAGCTTGAAGCGGAGGGCGGCGACGGTGTGGGCCAGTTCGTGGACGAGGACGGAGGCGTAGAAGGCGACCGCGAAGAAGAGGGAGACCAGATAGCGGGCGGCGCCCAGCTCGGGCAGCACGCGGTCGAGCTGGCCGCCGAACACCCAGGTGATCAGGGCGGCGACCAGGAACCAGCTCGGCGCGACGTACACGGGCACACCGAAGGGCCTGCCCATCAGCAGGCCGCCCCCGGGCTCCGGCTTTCGCTGCGGGGGCCGGCCGGGACCGGGTCCGACAGGGGTGTGGGCCTCACGGCCGCCGTGGCCGGGTTCCGCGGGCGCGTGGGCGGGGCGGCCTCCGCCGGAGGACGGCTCGGGGCGGCGGCCTCCGGTGCCCGCGCCGCTCTCGGACGGCTCGGCCGACGGTGGGACGGCGTCGTCCCCACCCGAGGTCTGCCCGCCCCGCGGGTCGCCCGCGCCGGCACGCTCGGGCGCCGGGCCCTGCGCGGAGCCGGGGCCGGCCTCGCGGAACGGGGTCTGCGAGTTCGGGTCCGGGTCCGCGGCGGCGTCCTGCGGGGTGTGCGGTCCGTTCTCGTTCCGCGCGGCGGCCGCGGCGGCTCCCGCGGTGTTCTTCCGCGGCGTCTCGGGAGCCGGCGACGGACGGCCCGGCGTCGCGGGACCGGGCGTCGCGGGATCCGGCGTCGAACGGCCCGCCGTCGTGGAACTCGGGGTCTCGGGAGCCGGGGTCGGTCGGCCCGACGTCCCGGGTTCCGGGGGCGGCGGGTGTTCCTCGGCGGGGTCGGTCGCCGTTCGGGGCGGGTCGCCCGGGCCGTGCACGGTCGTCCGGGGCCGGTCCGCGGGTCGGTGCTCGGGCGGGCCGGCGTCCGCGGGGTCCGGCTGCGCGGACTCGGCGGCCGGGGCCGTGGGTTCTGCCTGGGGCTCGGCCGACTCGTCGTTGCCGGACCGCGGCTGCCCGCTCCCGCCGCTCACGTCCACGGTGTCCCCTCGTTCGAAGCGTCTCCCGCGCCTGCCGGGCGAGAGGGTCTCGTGTCGATGGTATGCGTCCGTCCCGGTCCGTTCCGCCCCGGCACCCCTGTCTTTCCCTTCCGTCGCACGGGTAACGGCCGCGGGCTGGGGCACTGTCAGTGGCGGGCCGTAAGGTCTGTGGGCATGGAGACGAGCATCGAGGATGTCGCGGAGGACGCCGGCGGACCCGCCCGACCGGCGGCGACGGTGGCGGACCACGGAGACGCGACGGTGGGACCGGCGGCCGCCGCCCCCTCACCCGCGCCCGTGGCCATAGCGCCGGCCTCGCTCTCGCCCTCCCGGGCCGGCGACTTCATGCAGTGCCCGTTGCTGTACCGGTTCCGGGTCATCGACCGCCTGCCGGAGAAGCCGAGCGAGGCGGCGACGAGGGGCACCCTGGTCCACGCGGTGCTGGAGCGGCTCTTCGACGCCCCGGCGGCCGAGCGCACGGCACCGCAGGCGAAGGCGCTGGTCCCGGGCCAGTGGGACCGGCTCCGCGAGAGCAGGCCGGAGGTGGACGAGCTGTTCGCGGACGACCCGGAGGGCGAGCGGCTGACTCGGTGGCTCGGCGAGGCGGAGCAGCTCGTCGAGCGCTGGTTCACGCTAGAGGACCCGAGCCGCCTGGAGCCCGCCGAGCGCGAGCTGTTCGTCGAGGCCGAGCTGGACTCAGGGCTGCGCCTGCGCGGCATCATCGACCGGGTCGACGTGGCGCCCACCGGCGAGGTGCGGATCGTCGACTACAAGACGGGCAAGGCACCCCGGCCGCAGTACGCGGAGGGCGCGCTGTTCCAGATGAAGTTCTACGCGCTGGTGGTGTGGCGGTTGAAGAAGGTCGTCCCGCGGCGCCTGCAGCTCGTCTATCTCGGCAGCGGTGACGTGCTCACGTACGACCCGGTCCTCGCCGACCTGGAGCGGGTCGAGCGCAAGCTGCTGGCGCTGTGGGAGGCCATCCGGCTGGCGACCGAGACGGGCGACTGGCGGCCGCGTCCCACCAAGCTGTGCGGCTGGTGCGACCACCAGGCGCACTGCCCGGAGTTCGGCGGCACTCCCCCGCCCTATCCGCTGCCGGTGAGGGCGGCCGACTCCGGCGGCACCGAGCAGGGCAGAATGGGGCCGGACTAGCGAAGGAGACTTACGTGGCCATCCGCGTCCTACTGGTCGACGACCAGCCGCTGCTGCGCACCGGCTTCCGGATGATTCTCGAGGCCGAGCAGGAGATCGCGGTCGTCGGCGAGGCCGGAGACGGCCTCCAAGCACTCGACCAGGTGCGGGCCCTGCAGCCCGATGTGGTCCTGATGGACATCCGCATGCCGCGGATGGACGGTGTGGAAGCGACCCGGCAGATCACCGGGCCCGAGCGGGACGGCCCGGCGAAGGTGCTGGTGCTGACCACCTTCGACCTCGACGAGTACGTCGTGGAGGCGTTGAAGGCGGGCGCCAGCGGTTTCCTGCTGAAGGACGCCCCGGCCAACGAACTGGTACAGGCGATCCGCGTGGTGGCGAGCGGCGAGGCGATGCTCGCGCCGAGCATCACCAGGCGGCTGCTCGACAAGTACGCCACGCACCTGCCCTCCGGCGACGAGCCGGTGCCGGACGCGCTGCACACGCTGACCGAGCGTGAGGTGGAGGTGCTGAAGCTGGTGGCCCGCGGCCTGTCCAACGCGGAGATCGCCGCCGACCTCTTCGTCAGTGAGACCACCGTCAAGACCCACGTGGGTCATGTGCTGACCAAGCTGGGCCTGCGTGACCGCGTGCAGGCCGCGGTGTACGCGTACGAGAGCGGCCTGGTCCGCCCCGGCGCGCAGTAGACCGCTTCACCCGCGTCCTGCGCGTCCGTACGCGTGACACCGGCGGTACGAAACCCGAAGGGCGCCCTCTTCTCGCGGGAAGAGGGCGCCCTTCGGGTTGTGTCCGGCGGGACGTCAGCCGCTCACACCCCGGCCGAGCTCCCAGAGCTGGAGCGTCGAGGAGGAGTTGAGGACGTAGGCCGTGCCCGTGACGTCGTCCCGGGCGGCGACGTACTGCTTGCCCTGCCACAGCGGGATCACCGGGACGTCGGCGGCGGTGATGTCCTGGATCTCGGTGAGGCTGTCCACGGCGGAGAGCCGGTCGGCCTCGCGACGGGACTCGGGGATCAGGGTGTTCCTGATCTCCGCGTTCGCGTACGGCGAGTTGAGGGTGTTGTCCTTGTCGAGGAACGGCGCGATGAAGCTGTCCGCGTCCGGGAAGTCGGGGAACCAGCCCATGCCGAAGACGTCGTACTCGCCCTTCAGCTCCGCCGGGCGGAACTTGTCCCAGGGCGCGCCCTTGATGTCGATGTCGAAGAGACCGCTGTCGTTCAGCTGCTTCTGCAGCTGCTCGAACTCCTGCTTGGTCGCGGCACCGTAGTGGTCCGTCGTGTAGTGCATGGTCAGCTTCACCGGCGTCTTGATGCCCGCGTCCTCCAGCATCCCCTTGGCCTTGTCCACGCTGGGGTCGCCGTACTTGTTGAAGAACGAGTTGGAGTGACCGGTGATGCTGGCCGGGACCATCGAGTACAGCGGCTCGGCCTGGGAGCCGTAGACCTCGGAGACGAGTTCGCTGCGGTTGATGAGCTGGGCCATCGCCTGGCGGACGGCCTTGTCCTTCACCGTCGACGCGTCCGTGTTGAAGCCCAGGTAGCGGATCTCGAGACCGGCCACCTCGACCAGGTCGACGTCGCCGTCCGTGGCGTTGGAGAGCTTCCGGATCTGGTCGGGCGTCATCGCACGGGTCATCACGTCGATGTCGCCCTTGTCGAGCGCGGCGCCCATGGCCTCGGCGTCGTTGAACGACACCATCTCGACCTTGTCGTTGTTCACCTTCAGGGTCCCCTTGTAATCGGGGTTCTTGGTGAACACGGCCTTGGTCATCTCGTCGTTCTTGACCTCGGCCTTCATGGTGTACGGGCCGGAGCCGTCCAGCTCGAAGCCCTCGCGCAGCTTGCCCTTCTCGTAGTCGTCCGGGTTGACGATGCCCGCGACCGGGGTCGACAGCTTGAACGGGAAGGTGGCGTCGGCGGTGTTGAGGTGGAAGATGACCTCGCGGTCGCCCTGGGTCTCGACGGTGTCGACGGTCGACAGCAGGCCGTACACCTGGCTGTCGGCCTTGATGGACAGGGCGCGCTCGATGGAGAACTTCACGTCCTCCGCGGTGACGGCGTCACCGTTGGCGAACTTCAGGCCGTCGCGCAGGGTGCAGGCATAGCGTTCGTTGCCGGTATCGGTGAACCCGCACTTCTCGGCGGCCTCGGGTACGGGTTCACCGTCGCCGCGGGGCTGGATCATCAGGGTCTGCGTGGTCTGACGCAGGATGTTCCAGGAGCCGACATCGTAGGCGTACGCCGGGTCGAGGGGCGCGGGCGCCTCCTCCGAGGCGGTGAACCGGTCCGTGGTGCCGACGACGATCGCGTCCCCGCCGCTGCCGCTGTCGGACCCGCCGCAGGCGGCGAGCACCGGCGCGAGCAGGCCCACGACGGCCGGCAGCACCAAAGTCTTGCGGTTCATGCTCGAGTTTCTCCAGAGCTGTCGGTCCGTGTATCCGGCATGCAGGGGTGTCGCGGCGGATCACGGGGGTAGTGGCCGATGTTCTCGCGACGAGATTAGTCCGCGCCCGCACGGGGGCTCGCAGCCACCGGAGTTGAGGACTCATCACGGAGCGAAACCGGTCGCGGACACACCGAAAACCCGACAGTGGAAGGATTAGTGCAGGGTTTCACCAATCAGGACACAAGGGCGCCTCGACAACGTTCGCCAGACGCGAGCCAGCACACCCGCGCCACCCTGTCGACCTCTGACAGCGTGGCGAACGTCACACAGGAGCTTCTGCCGACGGGCGCCTGAATTCAGCCATCCGGAGCGGCGGAATTCTCCCTCCGCGCGCCCCTCGTCGTCTCGCGCGGACGTTGTCGGAATTACCGCGTTAACGCCGCCGCACGCTGGGTGAACGCCTAGCGCATTTGTGTCATCAGGCCGCGCAGAAATGTCAGGTCGACCTCTTCCAACGAGTCGACCACCGTGCGGCGCGCGGCCGGGGTGATGGGAGCGGCCGAGGGCACGGCCACGACGTGGCAGCCGGCGGCCTCCGCGGCGGCGACCCCGGTCGCGGTGTCCTCGACGACGGCGCACCGGGCCGGCTCCACGCCGAGGCCGGCCGCGGCGGCCAGGTACGGGTCCGGGTGGGGCTTGGTGCGCGGCACCTCGTCGCCCGCGACGGTGAGGGCGAAGTGCTGGGGGCCCAGCGAGGTCAGCACGCGGTCGATGATGCGCCGGTGCGAGGCGGAGACCAGGGCCGTCGGGATCTCGTGCGCGGAGAGCTCCGCCAGCAGACGGGCGGCTCCCGGCATGAGCGGCAGGCTGCGGCCGATGCGCTTCTCGAAGCCGTCGTTGAGCAGCACGCTGAGTTCGGCCAGCGTGATGTCGGCTCCGGTGGCCTCGATCAGGAAGCCGGCGCTGCGGCTCATGGGACCGCCGACGACCACGTGGCGCCAGGAGTCGTCGAGGGTGTGGCCGAGGGAGGCGAAGACCTCGGCTTCGACGTCCCACCAGAAGCCCTCGGTGTCCACCAGGGTGCCGTCCATGTCGAGGAGCACGGCCTGGAGGGCTGAGCCTTCGGCCGTACGGGTTCCGAGCGCGGGGACCGTACTGGTCATCCACGTACCTCCTTGAAGGGACGATCAGGCCGGTTCCCACGAAGGGAACCGGCCTGCGGTGGACCGACCAGTGTACGTCGTGCGGGACAGGAACGCCTGGTGTGGCCGCGGAAGCGGTACGGAGGCGCTCCCGGCGGCCTCAGCGGGCGTTGAAGTACTTCGCCTCGGGGTGGTGGATCACGATGGCGTCGGTGGACTGCTCGGGGTGGAGCTGGAACTCCTCCGACAGGTGCACGCCGATGCGCTCCGGCTGGAGCAGGTCGGCGATCTTGGCGCGGTCCTCCAGGTCCGGGCAGGCGCCGTAGCCGAGGGAGAAACGGGCGCCCCGGTACTTCAGGGCGAACATGTCCTCCATCTCGGCGGGGTCCTCCCCGGCGAAACCGAGTTCGGAGCGGACGCGGGCGTGCCAGTACTCGGCGAGGGCCTCGGCGAGCTGCACGGACAGGCCGTGCAGTTCGAGGTAGTCGCGGTAGGCGTTGGCCTGGAACATCCGGGCCGTCTCCTCGCCGATCCGGGAGCCGACGGTGACGACCTGGAAGCCGACGACGTCGATCTCGCCGGACTCCTCCGGGCGGAAGAAGTCGGCCAGGCACAGGCGCCGGCCGCGCCGCTGGCGCGGGAACGTGAAGCGGGTGCGCTCGTTGCCCGCCTCGTCGAGGACGATCAGGTCGTCGTCCTTGGAGACGCACGGGAAGTAGCCGTAGACCACGGCCGCCTCCAGCAGGTTCTCCGTCTGGAGCCGGTCCAGCAGCCCGCGCAGTCGCGGCCGGCCCTCGGACTCGACCAGTTCCTCGTACGAGGGTCCCTCGCCGGTGCGGGCCTGCTTCAGACCCCACTGGCCCTTGAACAGGGCGCCCTCGTCGAGCCAGGAGGCGTACTCCTTGAGCTGGATGCCCTTGACGACGCGCGTGCCCCGGAAGGGCGGCTCGGGGACCGGGTTGTCGGTGGCGACGTCGGAGCGGACGTGGCCCTCCTCGGGACGCTCCTCGACCTCCACCGTGGCGGCGCGGACCCGGCGCTGGCGCAGCTCGGGCAGTTTCGCGCCGGGCACACCGCGCTTGATGCCGATCAGGGCGTCCATCAGCCGCAGGCCCTCGAACGCGTCGCGGGCGTAGCGGACCTCGCCGTCGTAGATCTCGTGGAGGTCCTGTTCGACGTAGGCGCGGGTGAGGGCCGCGCCGCCGAGGATGACGGGGTAGTCGGCGGCCAGCTTGCGCTGGTTGAGCTCCTCCAGGTTCTCCTTCATGATCACCGTGGACTTGACCAGGAGCCCGGACATGCCGATGACGTCGGCACGGTGCTCGTTGGCCGCCTCCAGGATCGCGGAGACCGGCTGCTTGATACCGAGATTGACGACGTTGTAGCCGTTGTTGGACAGGATGATGTCCACGAGGTTCTTGCCGATGTCATGGACGTCGCCCCGGACGGTGGCCAGCACGATGGTGCCCTTGCCGTCGTCGTCGGTCTTCTCCATGTGCGGCTCCAGGTGGGCCACCGCGGTCTTCATGACCTCGGCGGACTGGAGCACGAACGGCAGCTGCATCTGGCCGGAGCCGAACAGCTCACCGACCACCTTCATGCCGTCCAGCAGCGTCTCGTTGACGATGTCCAACGCCGGACGCTCCGTCAGCGCCTCGTCCAGGTCGGCCTCCAGGCCGTTCTTCTCGCCGTCGATGATGCGGCGCTTGAGGCGCTCATCCAGCGGGAGGGCGGCCAGCTCGTCGGCCTTGGAAGCCCGCAGCGACTTGGCCGTCGCGCCCTCGAACAGCGCCATCAGCTTCTGCAGCGGGTCATAGCCTTCGCGGCGGCGGTCGTAGATCAGGTCCAGGGCGGTGGTGACCTGCTCCTCGTCGAACCGCGCGATCGGCAGGATCTTCGAGGCGTGCACGATCGCCGAGTCCAGGCCCGCCTTCACGCACTCGTCCAGGAACACGGAGTTGAGCAGGATCCGGGCGGCCGGGTTGAGCCCGAAGGAGATGTTCGACAGGCCGAGCGTGGTCTGCACGTCCGGGTGGCGGCGCTTGAGCTCCCGGATGCCCTCGATGGTGGCGACACCGTCGCCGCGGGACTCCTCCTGGCCGGTGCAGATCGTGAAGGTCAGGCAGTCGACGAGGATGTCCGACTCGTGAATGCCCCAGTTGCCGGTCAGGTCGTCGATCAGCCGTTCGGCGATCTCGACCTTCTTCTCCGCGGTGCGGGCCTGGCCCACCTCGTCGATGGTCAGCGCGATCAGCGCCGCCCCGTGCTCCCGCGCCAGCCGGGTCACCTTCGCGAAGCGGGAGTCGGGACCCGCGCCGTCCTCGTAGTTGACCGAGTTGATCACCGCCCGGCCACCGAGCTTCTCCAGCCCGGCCCGGATGACGTCGACCTCGGTGGAGTCCAGCACGACCGGCAGCGTCGACGCGGTCGCGAACCGCCCCGCCAGCTCCTCCATGTCCGCCACACCGTCGCGGCCCACGTAGTCCACGCACAGGTCCAGCATGTGCGCGCCCTCGCGGATCTGGTCCCGGGCCATCTCCACGCAGTCGTCCCAGCGGCCCTCCAGCATCGCCTCACGGAACTTCTTCGACCCGTTGGCGTTGGTCCGCTCGCCGATCGCGAGGTAGGAGGTGTCCTGCCGGAACGGCACACTCTGGTAGAGGGAGGCCGCGCCGGGTTCGGGGCGTGGGTCGCGGGCGGTCGGAGCGGTGTCGCGGACCCGCTCCACGACCTGGCGCAGGTGCTCGGGCGTGGTGCCGCAGCAGCCGCCGACCAGGGACAGGCCGTACTCGCGCACGAACGTCTCCTGCGCGTCCGCCAGCTCCGGCGCGGTCAGCGGATAGTGCGCGCCGTCCTTGCCCAGGACCGGCAGACCGGCGTTGGGCATGCACGACAGCGGGACGCGGGAGTGGCGGGCGAGGTAGCGCAGGTGCTCGCTCATCTCCGCCGGGCCGGTCGCGCAGTTCAGGCCGATCATGTCGATGCCCAGCGGTTCCAGCGCGGTCAGCGCCGCACCGATCTCGGAGCCGAGGAGCATCGTGCCGGTCGTCTCCACCGTCACCGAGCAGATCACCGGCACGTCCAGCCCCAGGGCGTCCAGCGCGCGCCGGGCACCCAGCACCGACGCCTTCGTCTGCAGCAGGTCCTGCGTCGTCTCCACGAGCAGCGCGTCCGCGCCGCCGGCGACCAGGCCCTCGGCGTTGCGCTGATAGGCGTCGCGCAGGACGGTGTACGGGGCGTGGCCCAAGGTGGGCAGCTTCGTGCCCGGGCCCATGGAGCCGAGGACCCAGCGCTGCCGGCCGTCGCGGGCGGCGAACTCGTCGGCGACCTCACGGGCCACCCGGGCGCCTGCCTCCGACAGCTCGTGCACACGCTCGGGAATGTCGTACTCACCGAGCGCCGAGTGGTTCGCGCCGAAGGTGTTCGTCTCCACGCAGTCCACGCCGGCCGCGTAGTACTCCTCGTGCACCGAACGCACGATGTCGGGCCGGGTCAGGTTCAGGATCTCGTTGCAGCCCTCGAGCTGCTGGAAGTCGTCCAGCGTCGGGTTCTGCGCCTGCAACATGGTGCCCATCGCACCGTCGGCCACCACCACGCGGGTGGCGAGTGCCTCGCGGAGGGCGGACACACGGGTCCGGGTGTCGGCGGACGGGGTGGACGGCGACGAGGCCATGAAAGGGCTCCCTAGGATGCGACGGCTGTCGGCTTTGCGCTGCCCGGTGCCGTCCGCAGGGAACGTCCCGGGGGAGAACGCACGCCGCCAGGGTAGCCGGGACCGGGGGCTGATGGTCGGGGCGTCCACGAGACGGACGAGTATGGCGGGGCCGGATGCCCGCCATGGGGGTGAACATGGCGGCCCCGGAACGGGCCGGGGACGCCCCCGGGGCGGTCCTGAGGTGAGCCCGGGACGGTCCGGGGACGGTCCGGAGACGGCCGGTGGGCCGCTGGAGGGTCGGCCGGGACGCGGGTCCGGGACGCGGGTCCGGGCCATCAGGACGTGGCCGGAGTGCAACAGTTGCCCGCCGACCATTAGCGGGAGGTCGGCATCGACCGGTAGTGTTCGGCATTGCCGAACGACGTCAGCGACGCCGAGGTCGGCAGTCGAAGGGGACGGAGGCAGTACGTCGATGGCACGGAACATCCAGTCGCTCGAACGGGCGGCCGCGATGCTGCGCCTGCTCGCGGGCGGCGAGCGGCGGCTCGGCCTGTCGGACATCGCCTCGTCGCTGGGCCTGGCCAAGGGCACCGCGCACGGCATCCTGCGCACCCTCCAGCAGGAGGGCTTCGTCGAGCAGGACGACACCTCCGGGCGCTACCAGCTGGGCGCCGAGCTGCTGCGCCTGGGCACGACCTACCTCGACGTGCACGAGCTGCGGGCACGCGCCCTGGTGTGGACGGACGACCTGGCGCGCTCCAGCGGTGAGAGCGTCCACCTCGGCGTCCTGCACCAGCAGGGCGTCCTGATCGTGCACCACGTCTTCCGGCCCGACGACAGCCGGCAGGTGCTGGAGATCGGGGCCATGCAGCCGCTGCACTCCACGGCGCTGGGCAAGGTGCTGTCGGCCTACGACCCGGTGGCGCACAGCGAGGCCCTGGAGGCCGACCGCAAGGCGTACACGGACCGGACCGTCTGCGAGCCGGACAGGTTCGAGCACATCCTGGACATCACGCGCGCGCGTGGCTACGCGGCGGACGTCGAGGAGACCTGGGAGGGCATCGCCTCCATCGCCGCCCCGATCCACGACCGCAGGCGCATGCCGGTGGGCGCGGTCGGCATCACCGGGGCCGTGGAACGGCTGTGCCGGGACGGCGAGCTGCGCACCGAGCTGGTCGCGGCGGTGCGGGACTGCGCCCGCGCGGTGTCGCGGGACCTGGGCGCCGGGCGGTTCTAGGGCCCGCGGGCACGGGCCGGGAAGCCGAAGGCCGGGACGCCGAAGGCGTTCCGGCCTTCCGCGTTCCCGGCGGCACACGCCGCGCCCGAAGACCGATAGCCCACAACGATCAATAACGATCGTGCTTTCGATTACAGAGCTCTTGACGCATGCGCGACGCCGAAGCGAGACTCGCGTCCATCGGTCGGCATTGTCGAACACCTACCGGCAATACGCGTTAGAGTGTGACAACGCCAAGGGCCGCCATCGCTCTCATACCGAGGGCGCCGGAACACCCGGAGGGACCCGGGGGTTCGGCTTCCCCTGGACGAAGGACAAAGGAGTCGCGGGTGTCCAGCTCCGACATCTTCATCGGCGAGACCATCGGTACCGCCATACTCATCCTGCTCGGCGGCGGCGTGTGTGCCGCCGTGACGCTCAAGGCCTCCAAGGCCCGCAACGCCGGCTGGCTCGCCATCGCCTTCGGGTGGGGCTTCGCCGTCATGACGGCCGTGTACATCTCGGGCCCGCTCTCCGGCGCCCACCTGAACCCGGCCGTCACCGTCGGCATCGCCGTCAAGGACGGCGAGTGGGGCAACGTCCCCACCTACTTCGCCGGACAGATGCTCGGCGCCATGATCGGCGCGGTGCTGGTCTGGGCCGCCTACTACGGCCAGTTCCTCGCCCACCTCACCGACTGCGAGATCGTCGGCGGGCCGGGCGCGCAGGACACCACGGCCAAGGCCGTGGAGGCCCAGGAGAAGGGCGCCGGCCCCGTGCTGGGCATCTTCTCCACCGGCCCCGAGATCCGCCACGCGGTGCAGAACCTCTCCACCGAGATCATCGGCACCTTCGTCCTGGTGCTCGCCGTCCTCACCCAGGGTCTGAACGACGCGGGCAACGGCCTCAACATCCTGGGCGGCCTGATCACCGCGCTGGTGGTCGTCTCGATCGGTCTGTCCCTCGGCGGCCCGACCGGCTACGCGATCAACCCGGCCCGTGACCTCGGTCCGCGCATCGTGCACGCCCTGCTGCCCCTGCCCAACAAGGGCGGCTCCGACTGGTCCTACGCCTGGGTCCCGATCGTCGGTCCGCTGATCGGCGGTGCGCTCGCCGCAGGTGTCTACAACGTCGCGTTCGCCTGAGCGGGCATCCGCTCGGCCATCATCGAGTCGCAGAACACCCGCCGTACGCACCGGCCACCACACCACGGAATCCCAGGAGCACACAGTGACCGACGCCCACACCGCAGGCCCCTTCATCGCCGCGATCGACCAGGGCACCACCTCGTCCCGCTGCATCGTCTTCGACCGCGACGGACGCATCGTCTCCGTCGACCAGAAGGAGCACGAGCAGATCTTCCCCAAGCCGGGCTGGGTCGAGCACGACGCCACCGAGATCTGGACCAACGTCCAGGAGGTCGTCGCCGGGGCGGTCGAGAAGGCCGGCATCACCCGCGACGACATCAAGGCCATCGGCATCACCAACCAGCGCGAGACCACGCTGGTCTGGGACAAGAACACCGGTGAGCCCGTCCACAACGCCATCGTCTGGCAGGACACCCGCACCGACGCCCTCTGCCGGGAGCTGGGCCGCAACGTCGGCCAGGACCGTTTCCGCCGCGAGACGGGCCTTCCCCTCGCCTCCTACTTCGCCGGCCCCAAGGCCCGCTGGCTGCTCGACAACGTCGACGGTCTGCGGGAGCGCGCCGAGGCGGGCGACCTGCTCTTCGGCACCATGGACACCTGGGTCATCTGGAACCTGACCGGCGGGGTGAACGGCGGCAAGCACGTCACCGACGTCACCAACGCCTCGCGCACCATGCTGATGAACCTGCACACCATGCAGTGGGACGAGAAGATCGCCGAGTCCATCGGCGTGCCGACACAGATGCTCCCCGAGATCCGCTCCTCCGCCGAGGTCTACGGCGAGATCACGGGCGGCAGGCTGGGCGAGCTGCTCGGCGGCATCCCCGTCGCCTCCGCGCTCGGCGACCAGCAGGCGGCCCTGTTCGGCCAGACCTGCTTCTCCGAGGGCGAGACCAAGTCGACGTACGGCACCGGCACCTTCATGGTGATGAACACCGGTGACAAGCTCATCAACTCGTACTCGGGCCTGCTGACCACGGTCGGCTACAAGATCGGCGACCAGGACACGGTCTACGCCCTGGAGGGCTCGATCGCCGTCACCGGTTCGCTGGTGCAGTGGATGCGCGACCAGATGGGCCTGATCTCCACCGCCGCCGAGATCGAGACCCTCGCCCTGACGGTCGAGGACAACGGCGGCGCCTACTTCGTGCCGGCCTTCTCCGGCCTCTTCGCCCCGTACTGGCGCTCCGACGCCCGCGGTGTGATCGCCGGTCTCACCCGGTACGTCACCAAGGCGCACCTCGCGCGCGCCGTCCTGGAGGCCACCGCCTGGCAGACGCGGGAGATCGCGGACGCCATGACGAAGGACTCCGGTGTGGAGCTGACCGCCCTCAAGGTCGACGGCGGCATGACCTCCAACAACCTGCTGATGCAGACCCTCGCCGACTTCGTGGACGCCCCCGTGGTGCGCCCGATGGTCGCCGAGACCACCTGCCTCGGCGCCGCCTACGCCGCCGGTCTGGCCGTCGGCTTCTGGAACAGCACCGACGACCTGCGCGCCAACTGGCGGCGGGCCGCCGAGTGGACCCCCCGCATGGACGCGGAGATCCGCGACCGTGAGTACAAGAGCTGGCTCAAGGCCGTCGAGCGGACCATGGGCTGGCTCGAGGACGAGGAGTAAGAACCGCAATGACCACTCAGTCCACCCTGCAGTCCGTGCCTGCCCTGGGGACGCACCCGGCCTCCGGCTCGAACCCGAGCCGGGCCGAGACCCGGGAGCAGCTCTCCAAGGCGTCGTACGACCTTCTCGTGATCGGCGGCGGCATCCTGGGCATCTCCACCGCCTGGCACGCCGCGCAGTCCGGCCTCAGGGTGGCCGTGGTCGACGCCGGCGACTTCGCCGGCGCCACCTCCTCCGCCTCCTCCAAGCTGCTCCACGGCGGTCTGCGCTACCTGCAGACCGGCGCGGTGAAGCTGGTGGCGGAGAACCACTTCGAGCGCCGTGCGGTCTCCCGCCAGGTGGCCCCCCACCTGGCGAACCCGCTCACCTTCTACCTCCCCGTGTACAAGGGCGGGCCGCACGGCGCGGCGAAGCTCGGCGCCGGTGTCTTCGCGTACTCGGCGCTGTCCGCCTTCGGTGACGGCGTCGGCCACCTGCTCTCCCCGGCCAAGGCCGCGCAGGACGTGCCGGAGCTGCGCACCGACAACCTGAAGGCCGTGGCCGTGTACGGCGACGACCAGATGAACGACGCCCGCATGGCGCTGATGACCGTCCGCGCGGCGGTCGATTCCGGTGCGGTCGTCCTGAACCACGCCGAGGTCACCGGACTGCGCTTCACCAAGGGCCGGGTGACCGGTGCCGAGCTGAAGGACCGGCTGACCGGCGACGAGTTCGGGGTCAGCGCCCGCCTGGTGCTCAACGCCACCGGCCCCTGGGTCGACCACCTGCGCCGGATGGAGGACCCGAACGCGGCCCCGTCCATCCGCCTGTCGAAGGGCGCGCACCTGGTGCTCAAGCGCACCGCGCCGTGGAAGGCCGCGCTGGCGACCCCGATCGACAAGTACCGGATCACCTTCGCCCTCCCCTGGGAGGACATGCTGCTGCTCGGCACGACCGACGAGGAGTTCGAGGGCGACCCGGCGGACGTCGCGGTCAACGACAAGGACATAGCCCAGATCCTCGACGAGGCCGCGTTCTCCATCCGCGACCAGCAGCTCGACCGGGACCTGATCACGTACTCCTTCGCGGGTCTGCGCGTGCTGCCGGGCGGCCCCGGTGACACCGCGAAGGCCAAGCGCGAGACGGTCGTCAGCGAGGGCCGGGGCGGCATGCTGTCGGTCGCGGGCGGCAAGTGGACCACCTTCCGCCACATCGGCCGTACGGTCATGAAGAAGCTGGAGGCGCTGCCGGGCCACCCGCTGGGCGACGACTTCGAGCCGATCGCCTCGCTGCCGAAGAAGCTGCCGCTGCCCGGCGTGGCCAACCCGCGCGCGGTCGCGCACCGGCTGCTGGTGGACGGCCCGGCACCCGGCCCGCGCATGGCGGCGGACACCGCCAGGCACCTGGCCACGCACTACGGCTCGCTGGCCTTCGACATCGCCCGCCTGGCCAACGACAACCCGGAGCTGGCCGAACGGGTCCACCCCGACGCCCCGGAGATCTGGGCGCAGGTCGTGTGGGCCCGGGACCACGAGTGGGCCGAGACGCAGGACGACGTGCTGCGCCGGCGGACCACGCTGACGATCCGCGGCCTGGCCACGGACGACGTCCGCGCGAAGGTCCAGGACCTGCTCGACAAGAAGTAGGACCCGGCCGCACTCTGCGTGAGGCGGCGGCTCCGCGCCGATGGAGCCGCCGCCTCACGCGCGCGCGTCGCAGGCCGCACCGGCCCCCATAATGTCGGGAGACATCGGATGTCTGAGCGGCATCCGGAGACACAGGGAGGTCGGCCGTGGCGGTCACCGACGAGGCGATCGAGAAGATCAAGGGCATGATCGTCTCCGGCGCGCTGCGGCCCGGCGACCGGCTCCCCAAGGAGAGCGAGCTCGCCGCCGACCTCGGCCTGTCCCGCAACTCCCTGCGCGAGGCCGTACGCGCCCTGTCCCTGATCCGGATCCTGGACGTGCGGCAGGGCGACGGCACGTACGTCAGCAGCCTGGATCCGCAGCTCCTGCTGGAGGCCATCGGTTTCGTGGTCGACTTCCACCGCGACGACACCGTCCTGGAGTTCCTCGCCGTGCGCCGCATCCTGGAGCCGGCCGCGACCGCGTCGGCGGCCTCCCGGATCACCGACCGGGAACTGGACGCGCTGGAGAGCCGGCTCGACGCGCTCGGCGACGAACCGTCGGTGGAGGAACTGGTCGCCTGCGACCTGGAGTTCCACCGGGTCATCGTGGGGGCCTCGGGCAACTCGGTGCTCTGCTCCGTCCTCGACGGTCTGTCCGGGCCCACCACCCGGGCCCGCGTCTGGCGCGGGCTCACCCAGGAGGACGCGGTCAGTCGCACCCTGCGCGAGCACCGAGCGATCCTCGCCGCGCTGCGCGACCGGGACGCGGAGGCGGCGCGCTCCTGGGCGACGGTGCACATCGCGTCCGTGGAGCAGTGGCTGCGCACCACCCTCTGACCCGGCTCCGATCAAGCGGGGGCGGTCGGGTGTCCGGCCGCCGGGAACGGGGCAGTGATGCGTTCACTCCCCCGTGCGAGGGGGCTGCGGGCGGTCCCTCGGCACGCCGTAAGGTTGGGGGGTACGCGAGGGCACGTCGGAAGGAGGCGCTGGGTGATCGAGCTCGAGGGGGTTCCCGAGCTGGTCGACCCGGTCATGGTGGCCGCGTTCGAGGGCTGGAACGACGCCGGCGACGCCGCCTCCACCGCGGTCGCGCATCTCGACAGGGAGTGGAAGGGCGAGGTGTTCGCGGCGCTGGACGCCGAGGACTACTACGACTTCCAGGTCAACCGTCCCACGGTGTTCGTGGAAGCGGGCGTCCGCAAGATCACGTGGCCGACGACCAGACTCTCGGTGGTCCGGGTCGGCGGCGACAAACCGCGCGACCTGGTCCTCGTCCGCGGCATCGAACCGTCCATGCGCTGGCGGTCGTTCTGCAACGAGCTGCTGGGCTTCGCCCACGAGCTGGGCGTCGAGCTGGTGGTCGTCCTGGGCGCCCTGCTGGGCGACACGCCGCACACGCGTCCGGTCCCGATCAGCGGGACCACGTCGGACGCCGACCTGGCCCGGCGCATGGACCTGGAGGAGACCAAGTACGAGGGCCCCACGGGCATCGTCGGCATCCTCCAGGAGGCGTGCACGCACGCGGGCGTTCCGGCCGTGTCACTGTGGGCGGCGGTGCCGCACTACGTGTCGCAGCCGCCGAACCCGAAGGCCACGCTGGCCTTGTTGAACCGGCTGGAAGACCTGATCGGCGTGCGGGTCCCGCTGGGCGAGCTGCCCGAGGACGCGCGTGCCTGGCAGGTGGGTGTGGACCAGCTGGCCGCCGAGGACAGCGAGGTCGCCGAGTACGTCCAGTCGCTGGAGGAGGCCCGGGACACCGCGGAGCTGCCGGAGGCGTCGGGCGAGGCGATCGCCCGCGAGTTCGAGCGGTATCTGCGGCGCCGGGACGGCTCCGGACCGGGCGGGCCGGGGGGCCACGCCACGGCGGACGGCGGCGACGGCACCTCCGGGACGCCGTATCTGCGGGACAACCCCAGCGGCCGTACGCGCCCGCCGAGGCCGCCGAAGGCGAGCGGGGACGACGAGGAATCGTCGGAGGACTGAACATACGGAAACAGGGGCGCTTCCCGGCGGGAAGCGCCCCTGTTTCCGTGTGCGCCTGCTTACAGAGCGACGCCCAGCAGCGCGTCCACCGCGCGGGAGACGACGCCGGGGGCGCCGATGTCCGTGCCGCCGCTCTCCTGCTGGAGCGCGGCCCAGCGGTCGACGGCGTCGAGCGCGGCCGGGGAGTCCAGGTCGTTCGCGAGGGCCTCGCGGATCTCCTCGACGAGTGTCTCGGCGGGCGGGCCGTCGGGCCGGGAGACGGCGGCGCGCCAGCGCTCCAGCCGGGCGAGGGCGTCCTGAAGCACCTGGTCGGTCCACTCCCAGTCGGAGCGGTAGTGGTGGGCGAGCAGGGTGAGCCGGACGGCCGCCGGGTCGACGCCCTCGCGGCGCAGCCGCGAGACGAAGACCAGATTGCCCTTGGACTTGGACATCTTCTCGCCGTCGAGGCCGACCATGCCGGCGTGCACGTACGCCTTGGCCATGGGGAACTCGCCGGTGAGCGCCTGGGCGTGCGAGGCGCCCATCTCGTGGTGCGGGAAGGCGAGGTCGGAGCCGCCGCCCTGGACGTCGAAGCCCATGCCGAGGTGGTCGAGGGCGATGGCCACGCACTCGATGTGCCAGCCGGGGCGCCCGCGGCCGAGGGAGCCGCCGTCCCAGCTGGGCTCGCCCTCGCGGGCGGCCATCCACAACATCGGGTCGAGCGGGTTCTTCTTGCCCGGCCGGTCCGGGTCGCCGCCCCGCTCGGCGGAGAGCAGTCGCATGGCGGCGGCGTCGAGGTGGGAGACGCCGCCGAAGTGGGGGTCGGACTCGACGGAGAAGTAGGTGTCGCCCTCCAGCTCGTACGCCGCGCCCGCGTCCCGCAGCCGCTCGACGAGCGGGACGATGCCGGGTATGGCCTCCACGGCGCCTATGTAGTGCCGCGGCGGCAGCATCCGCAGCGCCGTCATGTCCTCGCGGAAGAGGGCGGTCTCCTTCTCGGCGAGGGCGGTCCAGTCGACGCCGTCGCGCACGGCCCGCTCCAGCAGCGGGTCGTCGACATCGGTGACGTTCTGGACGTAGTGGACCTGCCGCTTGTTGTCGAGCCACACGCGCTGTACGAGGTCGAACGCGTTGTAGGTCGCCGCGTGCCCCATGTGGGTGGCGTCGTACGGCGTGATGCCGCAGACATAGATGCGGGCGACGGGACCGGGGTCGAGGGTGACCAGGCCGCCGGTCGCGGTGTCGTGGATCCTCAGGTCGCGACCCTGACCAGGCAGGGCGGGGACCTCGGAAGCGGGCCAGGCATGCATGTCATGAGCGTAACCGGACGGGTGTTCCGTACACGAACCGGACCGGGCCGGATGGCCGGTAAGGCGCTCTTGCGCGAAACCGGCCGGTGTGCGGGTGGGGGCTGCCGGCTCTCTAGACCGGCGGCCAGGGGATGGCCGGCCACTCGCCGCTCGGTTCCGGGTGCTTCCCGGAGGCCAGCAGCGCGTCCACACGCGCGCGCGTGGCGTCGAGTTCGGCGGGGGTGATCAGCGCGCCGAGCCGGATCGCCAGGGCCCCGCCGTCCTTCAGGGCCTCCCTGAGGGCGTCGAGCACCACCAGGGCCTCCCCGGTGAGCGGATCCCCCGCCCAGCCCCACAGCAGGGTCCGCAGCTTGTTCTCGGTGTGGAAGGTCACCCCGTGGTCGATGCCGAACAGCCGTTCCCCGTCCGCGGGCAGCAGATGCCCGCCCTTGCGGTCGGCGTTGTTGATCACGGCGTCCAGGACGGCGAGCCGGCGCAGCCGCTCGTCGTCGGCGTGCACGAGCAGCGCGGTGCGGCCCTCGGCGACCTCGGCGAGGGCGATCGCCTTCCAGCCGGCGCCGGGCTCCTCGTCCTCCACCAGGGCGAGCAGCTCCGTCTCCGGCACCGCCTCGATCCAGAGCTGGCACATGCCCTCGCCGTACGGACCGTCGCGCAGCACGGTGGGTGGTACGAGGCCCCAGCCGGTCGCCTCGGAGACCTCGTACGCGGCGACCTCGCGCCGGGCGAGGTCGCCGTCGGGGAAGTCCCACAGGGGCCGCTCCCCGGCGACCGGCTTGTAGACGCAGGCCGCCTCGCGTCCCTCGTGCGTCACCGTGCAGTACAGCGCCGCGTTGGAGGCGTCACGGATGCGTCCGCGCACGGTCAGCTCGCCCTGGGCGAGCAACTCGGCGGTCGCCGCGTCGGTGGTCACGCTCCGCGGCGGTATCCGTTCTGGCGCGGACATACGTGTCCTTCCGGGTCGAGCGGGAGGCTGCACAGCGGGCACGGCGGCCGCCCGGCGTTGACGACGTCGAGGGCGCGCTTGGCGAAGGCCCTGGCCTGCGCGCCGGTGAGGCGGACCCGGAGCATCGGCGGACCGTTCTCCTCGTCCTGGAGCAGCCGCTCCTCGGCCTCCGCCAGGTCCTCCTCGGACTCGGCGTCCAGCTCCACGAGTGCCTGCGCCTCGACGATCATGCGCTGGTCCTCGCCGTCCCAGGCCAGCGCCATGGTGCCGACCCTGAACTCCTCCTCGACGGGAGTGTCCAGCGGGGCGGTGTCGGCGGGTTCCGTGGGCGCCATGGCGGGGACGACGGTGCTGCCGCCGCTGCGCCGCACGACCTCGTCGAGGAGTTCGTCCATGCGCTCGGCGAGAGCGGCGACCTGGGTCTTCTCCAGGGCCACGCTGGTCACCCGGGAGCCGGCGGTGGCCTGGAGGAAGAACGTACGGCGCCCGGGCAGCCCGACCGTACCGGCCACGAAACGTTCCGGTGGGTCGTAGAGGAACACCTGACGGGACACGTCCTGTCTCCATGGAAGTCGGGGGAAGGAAAGCGGAGGCACTGCTGCGACCGCTTCACCCTACTGCGGCCGACGATCACGGTGCGCCCGCACCACCACCGACCGGGGCCTGGTCGCCGGGGGGCTCCTCGTGCGGGGCCAGGGAGGCGAAGTCACCGGTGTCGCCGAGCCGGACGAGGAACGGACGCAGCCGGGTGTAGCGGATCGCGGTGACGGAACAGGGCTCGACGGAGATCCGCTGGAAGAGGTCGAGATGGAGGCCGAGCGCCTCCGCGACGAGGGACTTGATGATGTCGCCGTGGGAGCACATGAGGTATACGGCGTCGGCGCCGTGGTCGCGCTCCACGCGCGCGTTCCACTCGCGCACCGCCTCGGCGGCTCGGGTCTGCATCGCGCGCATCGACTCGCCGCCGGGGAAGGCCGCGGCGGAGGGGTGCGCCTGCACCACCTCCATCAGGGGCTCGTCCTTGAGCTCCGCGAGCTTGCGGCCGGACCAGTCGCCGTAGTGGCACTCCCCGATCCGTTCGTCGGTGTGCGCCCTCAGCCCGGGCCGGGCGTCGAGCAGGGGGCGGATCGTCTCCTGGCAGCGCTGCAGCGGGCTGGTGACGATCTCTGAGAGCGGCAGGGCGGCGAGCCGACCGGGCAGCGCGGCGGCCTGTGCGGCCCCGCGTTCGTCGAGGGCGACGCCGGGCGTCCAGCCGGCGAGCAGCCCCTCGGTGTTGGCGGTGGAACGTCCGTGCCTGACCAGGATCAGCGTGGGCATGCGGACAGGGTAGGCATACAGCACGGTGCTCGGGCGCCGGGGCGAAGGGAGAATGTGTTCGGTGATCGTCGACTGCGCCATCTACCGGGACGGGCACCGCACGGACGGACCCGAGGACTTCTCCGACGCCCTCGACGAGGCGCGGACCGCGGGCGGTTTCGTCTGGATCGGGCTGCACGAACCGACGGAGGACGAGTTCGACCTGGTCACCCAGGAGTTCGGGCTGCATCCGCTGGCGGTGGAGGACGCCCTGAAGGCGCACCAGCGGCCCAAGCTGGAGGTGTACGAGGACTCGCTCTTCGCCGTCCTCAAGGCGGTGGAGTACGAGCCGGAGAGCGACGCCGTCTCCACCGACGAGCTCATGATCTTCCTGGGCGACGCGTTCGTGGTCGTCGTCCGGCACGGCGAGGGCGCCCCGCTGAAGACCGTACGGCAGCGGCTGGAACACGAGCCCGAGCTGCTCGGCAAGGGGCCCACCGCGGTGCTGTACGCGATAGCGGACGCCGCCGTCGACCACTACCTGGACGTCGCGGTCGAGCTGCAGAACGACCTGGAGGAGCTGGAGGCCGAGGTCTTCTCACCGGACGGCGGCGGCTCGCGGCACACCGCGTCCCGGATCTACACCTTCAAGCGGCAGATCCTGGAGTTCCGCCGGGCGACGGGCCCGCTGGCGCCGCCGCTGGCCCGGCTGGCCGGGACGGAGGCGTTCGGCGCCGGGGTGCCGTTCGTGAACGACAGGGCGCGGCCGTTCTTCCGGGACGTGAGCGACCACCTCACGCGCGTGAACGAGTCGGTGGAGGGCCTGGACCGGCTGGTCTCGGACATCCTGTCGGCGCATCTGGCGCAGACGAGCGTCCGGCAGAACGACGACATGCGGAAGATCTCCGCGTGGGCGGCCATGGCGGCGGTCCCCACGATGCTCGCGGGGGTCTACGGCATGAACTTCGACCACATGCCGGAACTGCACTGGGAGTGGGGCTACCCGGCGGTGATCGTGCTGATGGCCGCTCTGGAGGTGCTGCTGTTCCGGCTGTTCAAGCGCCGGGGCTGGCTGTAGGGCCCGGGGCGCCCGCGGTGGGCCGTCAGGCGACCTCCGGGGCCGCGGCGGCGGGACCGCCGAGCGCGTCGCGCCGTGCGGGTGTCCGCAGCGTCACCATGCGGCGCCAGCCGGCCAGCCGCTCGTAGGCGTACATCGCGTGGATGCCCGCCGCGAGCATCGCCGCCTTGGCCCGCGACCACCCGAGGAGGCGCCCCATGCGGTCCATCACCGCGAGGCTGACGTCCCGGTGGACGCGGATCTCGGCGAGCGCGCACGCGCGCAGCGTCCGCTGGATGTACCGGCCGTGCCCGGCGGCGGCGAAGCGCAGCAGTTCCTCGTGGGAGTAGGCGAGGTGGTCGTCCTCGTCGGCCGAGATCATCCGGACGGCCCGGCCCAGGTCCGGGTGGTCCGCGAAGTACTTGAGGAGCAGCGCCATCTGCTCGGCCGCGCGCTGCTCGGTGACCCTGCTGTGCGCGAGGTAGGTGATGATGTCCCGTTCCGTGAGGGGCTCGTCGGCCTTGAGCTTCTCGTGGGCGAGGCCGATGCCGTGCCGTTCCAGGAGCATGGTGTAGTCGGTCTCGGGGGGCACTTTGACGGGTTCGAGGCCGCGCTTCTTCAGCAGGGCGTTGAAGATCCGTCCGTGCTTGTCCTCGTCCGCGCCGTGCCGGGTGATCTTCGGGGCGAGGGCGCGCTCGCTCTCCGGTACGAGCGCCGCGATGCGCGCGTTCTCCCAGCCGCCCTGGGTCTCGCCGCTGGCCGCGATGGAGCAGAAGAGACGGAACGACTCGTCGTTGTCGAGGATCTCCTGGAACAGGCTCTTGGCCGAAAGCATCGGTGGCACCTCTCTGCCTCTGCAAGGTTGCGCAGGTTCCGCAGACTCCGCGAAGACCGAGTCAAGTGCGGGAGATGAGGCGCGGCAACAGGTGCGGCGGGCGACTCAGCCAAAAGAAGGACGGCCGGGAACACGAGGAGGCGTAACCACACGCGCGTGGGCGCGTTGTTCTCCGTGACGGCCGTGGCGGGGAAGACCCCCCGAGCCCCCACCACGGCCGCGGAACCTACCGCCGGACCTCAGGCCGGTCCGGCGGACCTCAGGCCAGTCCGGCGCGCTCCAGGGCCTCCGTGCCGGCGCGGAGCGCGGCGATCCGCTCGTCCAGGGTGAAGCCCGCGGGCGCGAGGGTCAGCGTGGTGACACCGGCGGCGGCGTAGGCCTTCATCCGGTCCGCGATGCGGTCGACGGAACCGAGCAGCGTCGTCTGGTCGATCAGGTCGTGCGGTACGGCCGCTGCCGCGTCCTGCTTGTCGCCGGACAGGTACTTGTCCTGGATCTCGGCCGCCTCCCGCTCGTACCCCATGCGCTGGGCGAGCTGGTTGTAGAAGTTCTGCTTGCGGCTGCCCATGCCGCCGACGTAGAGCGCGGTGTAGGGGCGGAATGTGTCGGCGAGCGCGGCGACGTCCTTGTCGTCGCCGAGGGCGAGCGGCAGGGTCGGGCAGACGTCGAAGCCGTCGAGGGTCTTGCCCGCCTTCTCGCGCCCGGCGCGCAGGTGCCGGATCGCGGTGTCCTCCAGGTGGTCGGCGGACGGGAAGATGAGCAGGGCGCCGTCGGCGATCTCGCCGGTCTGCTCCAGGTTCTTCGGGCCGATCGCGGCGATGTAGAGCGGGATGTGCTCGCGCTGCGGGTGCACGGTCAGCTTGATCGGCTTGCCGGGACCGCCGGGCAGCGGCAACGTCCAGTGCTGTCCCTCGTACGACAGCCGCTCCCGGGTCATCGCCTTGCGCACGATCTCGACGTACTCGCGGGTGCGGGCCAGCGGCTTGTCGAACTTGACGCCGTACCAGCCCTCGGAGACCTGAGGCCCCGAGACGCCGAGGCCGAGGCGGAAACGGCCCTTCGAGAGCGAGTCCAGGGTGGCGGCCGTCATCGCGGTCATCGCGGGCTGGCGGGCCGGGATCTGGAAGATGGCCGAACCCACGTCGATGCGCTCGGTCTGGGCGGCGACCCAGGTGAGCACGGTGGCCGCGTCGGAGCCGTAGGCCTCGGCGGCCCAGCAGACGGCGTAGCCGAGCCGGTCGGCCTCCTGGGCGACGGCCAGGTTGTCCGCGTCCATTCCGGCACCCCAGTAGCCGAGGTTGATCCCGAGCTGCATGGCCGATTCCCCTTACCGATCAGTAACGTCTTCTGTGCCCCGACCTTAGCGCGGGAATTCGGTTGTCCACAGGCCCCCACAGCGCAAGCCGTGGCCAGTAATGTCGGCGTTCATGGAGCAGAGGCATCTCGGCCGCACCGGCCTGCGCGTGTCCCGCATCGGTCTCGGCACCCTGACCTGGGGCCGGGACACCGACGAGCATGACGCCGCGGACCTCTTGAAGACCTTCTGGGAAGCGGGCGGGACCCTCGTCGACACGGCGGACGTGTACGGGGACGGGGAGGCCGAGTACCTGCTCGGACGGCTCATGGAGGGGCTTGTTCCACGCCGGGACCTGGTGATCTCGACCAAGGCGGGCAGCGTGCCGGACCCCGACCGCCGCTTCGACGGTTCGCGCGCCCACCTGCTCTCCGCGCTGGACGCCTCGCTGGCCCGCCTCGGCGCGGACCACGTCGACGTGTGGCACCTGCACGCCTTCGATCCGCACACGCCGCTGGAGGAGACGCTGCACGCCCTCGACGTGGCGGTGAGCAGCGGCCGGGCCCGGTACGCGGGCGTGTCGAACTTCTGCGGCTGGCAGCTGGCCAAGGCGGCGACCTGGCAGCTGGCGGCGCCTGGCGTGCGGAACCGGCTGGCGAGCACCCAGATGGAGTACTCGCTGCTCCAGCGGGGCATCGAGCGCGAGGTACTGCCGGCCGCGCTGGACCTGGGCATCGGGCTGCTGCCCTCCTCCCCGCTGGGCCGCGGAGTCCTCACCGGCAAGTACCGCAAGGACGCGACCCCGCCGGACTCGCGGGGCGCCTCGGACCACCTGGCTCCCTTCGTCGCCCCCTACCTCGACGACACGGCCGGTCACATCGTGGACGCGGTGGCGACGGCCGCCGACGGGCTCGCGGTGACGCCGCTCCAGGTGGCGCTGGCGTGGGTTCGGGACCGGCCCGGCGTGGTCGCGCCGATCGTCGGCGCGCGCAACGCGCAGCAGCTCACGGCGGCGTTGTCAGTGGAGACCCTTAGTCTTCCTGACGAGATCTGCCGGGCCCTCGACGACGTGTCGGCGCCCGTGCACCGCTATCCCGATCACGACTGGAGCACGCTGTGAGCACGGAGCCCGAGCCCGCCTCTGAGGACACCGCGGACGCCGTGGACGCCGGGCCGGAGACCCCGGGCACCGCGCACGGGGCCGAGCCGGGCACCGACGGCGGGGCACCGGCCGACGGCCTGGCTCCCGACGTCGAGGCCGCTGGCGGGGAGGCCGGTCGGCCGGGCGAGCAGGGCGGGGGCGCCGCCGGTTCGGCGGGCGACGGCGAGATCGGGAGGCCCGGCGTGACCGCGGGCGACCGGGCCGCCGAGACAGTGTCGGAGCCGCTCGATCGGGAGGCCCGGGACACCGGCGCCCAGGCGATGGCCGGGGCGGCCGAGCAGCCGACCGACGACGGCGCGGACATCGACGCTGACGACGGCACGGACATCGGCGATTCGGCTGAAGCCGAGACGGCCGGGGAGGCCGCGGGCGACCGGGCCGTCGGAGCGGCCGCCGCTCCTCCGCGCGCGGAGGAGACCGACGACGTGGGGGACGAGACGCCCGACGGGCGGCCGGGGGGCGCGAGTGCGGACGGCGACGGCGCGGCGGCTCAGGTCTCCGAGGCCGAGGCCGAGCTGGCCGCTCAGCGGCTGGTGCGGGAGCGGATCGAGCGGCGGAAGGCCGAGAAGCAGGCCCCGATCGACGCCGGGGGCAAGCTCAGCGGCACGGCGGCCGATCTGCTCGCGGCGGTGAGGGCCGTGGAGAGCGGCGAGAAGCCCGCGGCCACGGTCTTCGACGACCCCGAGCCCGCCCCGCGCCGTCCCGCCCCGGAACCGGTACGACGGCCTCGGCCGGTGCCGGCCGAGACACCCGCGGGGCCCATGGGACCCGCGCCGGAGACAGTCCAGTCCGTGCGGCGCGTACTGGCCGAGGGCGGCGCTCCCGAGACGCTCGCACCGCAGACCGCCGCGCTCCTCGGTGAGGGCGCGGAGGAGGCGCTGCGCGCCGACCCCTGGCAGCTGCTCCGGGTCGGCGGAGTGCGGCCGGAGCAGGCCGACGGGTTCGCCCGGGCGCTGCTGGGCGCCGAGTGCGGCCCGGACGACGAGCGCCGTGGCCGCGCGGTCACGGTGTGGCTGCTGGAGCAGGCGGCCCTGGCCGGGCACACGGCGCTGGAGCTGCCCCGGCTCACGGCCACGCTGGCCCAGCGCGGCGTGCCGGATCCCGACGCCGCCGTACAGAGCACACTCGCGGAGGGCGAGGCGCTGGCCTTCCAGGACGCCCTGGAGGAGTCCGGAGCCCGCCAGGACGACACCACGGGCGGGGCGGAGGCGGCGGACGAGGACGAGGAGCGCCCGGTCCGGGTCCTGGTCGGTCTGGAGCGGTACGCGCTCGCCGAGGAGAGCCTCGCCGACGGCCTGGCCCGGCTGGCCAACTCGGCGCCGAAGCAGGACGGTTCCGCGGCGGACTGGGAGCGCGCCGCCGCGTCCGCGCGGGGGTCCGCCGCCGACCTCATCCGCGCCGTCGCGGACCACGGGCTGGTCCTGCACACCGGCGGGGAGGCGGCCCTGGCCGAACCGGCGGCCCTGCTGCACGCCGCGCGCGCCCTGGGCCTGCGCACCTGGGCCGCCGCGCCCGGACCGCTCGGCCGCGACCGCTTCGCCGCCCTGCTGGGCGACCCGTCGTCCGTGCCACAGCCTCCCGGCCTCACCGCCCCGGACGTTCCCGTCCCGGCCGGTCCCGCCGTCGTCACCCTGGCCGGGTTGCTGGCCGGGGCCGAGGGGCCGGGGCGGGACGCGGACGGTGCCCTGGACCTCGATCTGCTGATCGTGCTCGACGCACCGCAGCTGGACGTCGAGGCGGGCGCCCTGCTGGCGGAGTCGCTGCCGGACGGTGCGCGGCTGGTGCTGGCCGGGGACCCGGCGGTGCTGGGGTCCGTGGGTCCCGGACGGATCTTCGCGGATCTGCTGGCGGCGCGGCTCTGCCCGCAGATCGCCTCGCGGCGTCCGGACCCGGGCCCGCTCGGCGAGCTGGTCTCCGGCATCGGCATCGGCGAGCTGGGTCAGGTCGAGGCGCCCGGCAAGGAGGTCGTCATCGTGCCGGTGCGGGACGCGGGCGAGGCCGTGCACCGCACCGTCCAGCTCGTCGCGGACTCGGTACCGCGGGCGATCGGCGTCCCCGCCGAGGAGACCCAGGTGATCACACCGGGCCACGGCGGCGCGGCGGGCACACGGGCGCTCAACGCCGCACTGAAGGAGCGGCTGAACCCGGGCCCCGGCCGCTTCGGCGGCTTCGACCCCGGCGACCGGGTCGCCTACTCCCCCGTGCCGGGCCGTACGCTGCCGGGCCGGGTGGTGAAGGCCGACGCAGACGGGCTGCACCTGTCGTGCGCGGGCGAGGCCGTCGTCGTACCGAAGGAGCGGGTGGAGCAGTCCGTACGGCACGGATGGGCGCTGACCGCGCACCAGGCGGTGGGCGGCCGGTGGCCGGCGGTGGTCGTGGTCCTGCCCGGTGATGCCGCGCAGGCCCTCAGCCGCCCCTGGATCTACACGGCGTTCGGCCGGGCCGCCCGCCACCTCTCCGTGGTGCACGGCGTGGAGCAGGCGCTGCCCCGCGCCGTGGCCGAGGTTCCGGCGAAGCCGCGCACGACCCGTCTGCCGGTGCTCCTCGCGCCGCAGGTACCGGTGGCCGGCTGACCCGGGGAGCGCGTCCGGCCACGTGAGCCCGGACGCCTCGCCCAGCCCGCCACCACCCGCCGGCCCGCCGCTCCGCCGCCCCGCCGGACGTTCTGGCGAACGCGACGGCGGCGGTCACCGGGGCAACCCCCGTGACCGCCGCCGTCGTCGGGCCAGCCGACCCGTCGCGGCTCCAGCCGCTCAGCGATCCGCCGTTACGCGATCCGCTACAACCGCGCCCGCTCACCGTCCTCGTCCAGGTCCTCGTCCGCGTCCAGATCCTCGTCCAGATCCGTGTCGAGATCCGTGTCGAGGCCCTCCTCAAGCTCCCGCACGCCGTCGTCGCCGGCCTCGTCGTCCCGGTCGTCCACGTCGTCGTCGAGGCCGTCGTCGAACTCGTCGTCGAACACCGCGCTGACGTCGAAGCGACAGATCACTCGTTGCGGATCGGCCTGTTCGAACGGGGCCTCCAGCCACTCGCCGGGCTCGGCGGCCTCGTCCGCGGCCGTGACCCAGAGCGTGGAGTCGCCCTCCTCCAGACCGAACTCCTTGTGCCGGGAGGCGATCTCGTCCGGCTCGAACTCGCCGAACAGGAGGCCGAGCGCCCCGTGGACCGTGCCGGAGGAGGCCACGCCCGCCCCCTCGTCGTCCGCCGCCTCGATCCGCCGGGCCTGGGCCATCAGCCGCTGCGGCTCCGCCACGGCGTAGTCACGGCGGATCAGGACGCTCAGCGCGTTCGGCTCCTCGGGACCCGTGTACGGCGGCAGCGAGTCCTCCGCGCCGGGGATCTCGAAGGGGGTGACCTCGTCGTAACGGTCGTAGAGCAGTTCGTCGTACGCCTCCGCGGCCGCGGCCAGCTGGTTGAACGCGTCGTAGACGGCCGGGTCGTCCTCCCCCGACCGGCGTTCGACCGCGGCCAGGTGGCGGTCGAGCGCGGTCTTGACCGCCTCGGCGGCGGCGCGTACCTCGGCAGCGGTGGGCTGCGCAGCATCAGACATAGTGCAGACGCTATCCGTACCGGGGCCCAGCCCGCACAATAGATGCGATGCCGGAATACGAATTTGTCGACGTGTACCTGCCGCGCGGGGTTTCCCGCAAGGAGACGACACGTCTGCTGACCGACCACGCCGAGTACGGACACTGGGAGTTGTACCGTCTGAGCCTGCTGCGCGACGGCAGCCGCAAGGTGCGGCTGCGGCGGCGGATCATCCGCCAGGTACGCGCGACCTGGTGAGCCGCGACCGGGCTCGATCAGGCGCGGGTGACGGAGCCGGAGACGGAGCGGGCCCCGCCGGTGCGGGGCCCGCTGTGCGTGCCGGTCCGGCGCGTCACGCCGAGGCGCGCGCCTTGCGGTAGAGCACCGTGCCCGCGAGCAGCGCGCCCGCACCCACCGGCAGGGCGAGGCCCAGCGGCAGGTCGCTGCCGGTCTCGGCGAGCCGCGCGTCGCCCTGCGGCTGGGCGACGGTCTGGGTGTCCGGCTGGTTGACGTGCGAGGAACCCCCCGGCGTCTCGTCGCCCGAGTCGGGCGGGTTGCCCGGAGTGCCGGGCTCCCCCGGGTCGCCAGGGTCGCCCGGGTCTCCGGGGTTGCCCGGGTCTCCGGGGTTGCCAGGCTCCCCGGGGTCGCCCGGGTCCCCGGGGGGCGTCTCGTGATCACCGCCGGGCGGCGTCGAGTGATCCCCGCCACCGCCGTTGCCGCAGTCGTTGCCGGTGGTCGGGTTGAGGGCGCCGACGACGTCGGCGCTGTTGCCGCAGACGTTCACCGGCACATGGATCGGCGCCTGCACGTGGTTGCCGGAGCCGACGCCGGGCGAGTCGGTCGCGTGTCCGCCGGCGTGCGAGCCCCCGTGCGAGCCGTCCTGCCCCTCGGAGTCGCCGTAGCCGCCGGACGTGCCGCCGCCCTGGTTGGCACACGAGTTGCCCATCGCCGGGTTGAGGACACCGACGACATCGACCGTGTTGCCGCAGACGTTCACCGGCACGTGCACCGGTGCCTGCACCGTGTTGCCGGACAGTACGCCGGGCGAACCGGAACTCGAGCCGTGCGCCCCCGAGTCCGCGTGGGCGGTGCCGCCCGCGGCGGCGAACACGCCGGTGGCGGCCGCCATCGTCATCAGGCCCTTGCGGGTGACCTGTCGCATTTCCTGAATCCCTGCCTTGCCCTAGTCCCGTGGTACCGAGAATGCCGAGAACGCCGGGAATCCCGACGTCGCCGTCGTTCCCCGCCCTTCGAAGGGCTCCAAAGGCCGGCGGCCCCGGAGCGCGTGGCGCGCGCTCCGGGGCCGCCGGACTCAGACCCTCACAGGGCGAGGCACAACGTCACTTGTTGATGCAGACGTTGCCGAAGGCGGGGTTCAGCAGACCGATCACGGAGACCGTGTTGCCGCAGACGTTCACCGGGACGTGCACGGGCACCTGCACGACGTTGCCGGAAAGGACGCCGGGCGAGTGCACGGCGGCACCCTGGGCACCGGAGTCGGCGACGGCCATGCCCGCACCCGCGAGAACCAGACCACCGGTGGCAGCCGCGGCGGCGACGACCTTCTTGAGCATTATTCCTCCTAGTTGGCAAACGCGATCCCAGATTGCTGATCGCATCACCTGTAACGAGGAGGAACTAATGAGGCTACGAGCTTATGAGCGCATTCACTCTTCCCGGTCGACTCCCGCACGCGCGGACGAATACCGTCGCGTGCGGAAGTCACGTTTCAGCGGGCGAATCCGGACCCGTCGGCGCATCAGGACGCGTCGGTGCGTCAGGACTCGTCGGTGCGTCAGGACGCGTCGATGAAGCGGTCGAGCACCCGCACGCCGAACTGCAGCCCCTCCACCGGCACCCGCTCGTCCACCCCGTGGAACATGCCCGCGAAGTCCAGCTCCGGCGGCAGCTTGAGCGGCGCGAAGCCGAAGCAGCGGATGCCGAGGTCGTCGAAGGACTTGGCGTCGGTGCCGCCGGAGAGCATGTAGGGCACCGCGCGCGCGATCGGGTCCTCGGCGCGCAGGGCGGTCTGCATGGCGTCGACGAGGCGGCCGTCGAAGTCGGTCTCCAGCGCCTTGTCGGCGTGCACGTCCTCGCGCCGCACGCGCGGCCCGAGGATGCGGTCGAGATCGGCGAGGAACTCCTCCTCGTAGCCGGGCAGGAAGCGCCCGTCGACGTGCGCGGTGGCCTGCCCGGGGATGACGTTGACCTTGTAGCCGGCGCCGAGCTGGGTGGGCGCCGCCGAGTTGCGCAGGGTCGTGCCGATCATCCGGGCGATGCCGCCGAGCTTGGCGAGGGTCTCCTCCATGTTCTCCGGGTCGAGTTCGGTGCCGAGCGCGTCGGACAGCTCGTCCAGGAAGGCCCGTACGGTCTTGGTGACCCTGACCGGCCACTTGTGCCGACCGAGGCGTGCCACGGCCTCGCACAGCTCGGTGATCGCGTTGTCGTCGTTGGTCATCGAGCCGTGGCCGGCCGTGCCGTCGACGGTGAGCCGCATCCAGTGCATGCCCTTCTCGGCGGTCTCGACGAGGTAGAGCCGCAGTTTCTCGTTGACCGTGAAGGAGAACCCGCCGACCTCGCCGATCGCCTCGCTGACGCCCTCGAACAGCTCCGGGTGCTCGCGCACCAGGTGCTTGGCGCCGTACGTACCGCCGGCCTCCTCGTCCGCGAGGAACGCCAGCACGATGTCGCGCGGGGGCTTGCGCCCGGTGCGCAGCCGGTCGCGGACGACCGCGAGGGTCATCGCGTCCATGTCCTTCATGTCGACCGCGCCGCGCCCCCACACGCACCCGTCCGCGATCTCGCCGGAGAAGGGGTGGTGGGTCCAGTCGTCCGCGTTGGCCGGGACGATGTCGGTGTGGCCGTGGATGAGCAGCGCGGGCCGGGACGGGTCCTCGCCCTCGATCCGGGCCACCGTGGAGGCGCGTCCGGGGTGGGACTCGAAGATCCGCGGTTCGAGTCCCACCTCGGCGAGCTTCTCGGCGACGTACTCGGCCGCCTTGCGCTCGCCCGGACCCGAGTGGTCGCCGTAGTTGCTGGTGTCGATCCGGATCAGCTCGCGGCAGAGGTCGACGACCTCGTCCTCGCCGGTGACGCTCCTGGCCGTGCCCGAGTCGCTCACGTGGTTCCTCCCGCTGTCACTGCTGACGTCATGCCGATGTCACTGCTGATGCACCGCTGATGTCACTGCTGGTGGGTCCCCCTCATCCTCCTCCTCGGGCCGTCCGTGCCCAAGGAGGGGGTGATCGGCCACCCCGGAAAGCCTGGTAATGTTTACGTCGTCGCCGCGGGCAACGCCCCGCACGACAGACACCTTGTCCGGGTGGCGGAATGGCAGACGCGCTAGCTTGAGGTGCTAGTGCCCTTTATCGGGCGTGGGGGTTCAAGTCCCCCCTCGGACACCAGTTGAGACCCCTGCCGCGGCAGGGGTCTTCTGCTTTTCGGGACACCGCGGACACTGCGCGGACCGGGCACAATGGCCGCCATGACCACGCCTTCCTGCCCGTGCGGGCTGTCCGAGCCGTACGAGAAGTGCTGCGGCCGCTTCCACGCGGGGACCGCCTCCGCGCCGACCGCCGAGGCCCTGATGCGTTCGCGCTACAGCGCCTTCGTACGCGTGGACGCGGGCTACCTGCTGCGGACCTGGCACCCGAGGACGCGTCCCGAGCGCCTCGACCTCGACCCGGCGATGCGGTGGACCGGACTGGAGATCCTGGGCACGAGCGACGGGTCGGCCTTCCACTCCACCGGGACCGTGACCTTCCGGGCGTCCTACCGCGGTGGCTCGCTGCACGAGCGGAGCCGGTTCGAGCGGGTCGACGGGGCGTGGGTGTACGTCGACGGGGAGTTCCTCGCGTAGGCCCCCGTCCGCGCGCTACGGCGCCAGGATGTCCAGCTCCTGCAGCGCGCCGACCGTGATCTCCCGGGTCAGCCGCTCGGCGCGCTCGGCGTCCCGTGCCCGCACCGCCTCGGCGACCTGGACGTGCAGGGTGACGGCGGCCGGGTCGGGGTCCTCGAACATCACGTCGTGGTGCGTGCGGCCGGCCAGCACCTCGGCGACGACGCCGCCGAGGCGGGCGAACATCTCGTTGCCGGAGGCGGTGAGGATGACGCGGTGGAAGGCCACGTCGTGGAAGAGGTACTGCTCCAGTCGGTGGCCGCGCGAGTTGGCGACCATGCCGAGCGCGCACTCGGTCAGTTCGGCGCACTGCTCCGGCGTGGCGAGCCGCGCCGCCAGGCCGGCCGCCACCGGTTCGACGGCCGAGCGCAGCACGGTCAGGGAGCGCAGTTGCCGAGGGCGTTCGGAGCCGGCCAGACGCCAGCGGATGACCTGCGGGTCGTAGACGTTCCACTCGCACTCGGGCAGGACGGTGACGCCGACACGGCGGCGTGACTCGACCAGGTGCATGGACTCCAGCACCCGCACGGCCTCCCGCATCACGGAACGCGACACCTCGAAACGCTGTGCCAGTTCGTCCGTGCGCAGAACGCTGCCCGCAGGGTACTCGCCCGCTGTGATCGCGGGACCGAGGGTGTCCAGTACGCGGCCGTGCAGCCCCCGGCCCGGTGTGCTCATGCACTCAGCGTACGGGGCAGATCACGGGGATAAAAAGTCAGACTTATATGTCACAGACTCTTGAATTAGTCCTACCTAATGGGTTTCAGTTACGTCGACATCACGTGTCGACGAAGACAGCAGACAGCGAGAGTGCGATGCAGCGACTGCACACCCCCCATGTCGTCGTGGTCATGGGCGTAGCGGGCACCGGGAAGACCACCATCGGCCCCCTGCTCGCGGCCCGGCTCGGCGTTCCCTACGCCGAGGGCGACGACTTCCACCCGCCGGCCAACATCGCCAAGATGACGGCCGGCACCCCGCTCACCGACGAGGACCGGTGGCCCTGGCTGGACGCCATCGGCGACTGGGCGCACGGGCGGGCGGGGCTCGGCGGGGTGGTGAGCAGTTCGGCGCTGAAGCGGTCGTACCGCGACCGGCTGCGGGCCGGCGCTCCCGGTGTCGTCTTCGTGCACCTCACGGGCAGCCGCGAGCTGATCGAGGACCGGATGTCGCAACGGCAGGGGCACTTCATGCCCACGGCCCTGCTGGACTCCCAGTTCGCCACGCTCCAGCCCCTGGAGCCGGACGAGGCGGGAGTCGCGGTGGACGTCGCCGGCACCCCGGAGGAGATCGCCGAACGGGCGATGAACGCCCTGACGGACCTGCCCGGGCCGGTCCGGTAGCCCTCCCCCACACCCTCCCTCGGGGTCGTGCCGCCACCTGCCGGCACGGCCCCGACCTCCCCCGAACCCCCATCACCGCAAGGGATCCACCGTGACCAGACTCAGCGTCGAGATGCTGGCAGCGGACACCGTCGAGCCGATCACCTCGGCCGGCCATGCCCAGCTGGGCATCGCCGTGCTCCTGGGCATCGCCGTCATCGTCCTGCTCATCACCAAGTTCAAGCTGCATGCCTTCCTGTCGCTGACCATCGGGTCACTGGCGCTCGGCGCGTTCGCCGGGGCGCCGCTGGACAAGGTCATCACCAGCTTCACCGCCGGGCTCGGCGCCACTGTCGCGGGCGTCGGCGTCCTGATCGCCCTCGGCGCGATCCTCGGCAAGATGCTCGCCGACTCCGGCGGTGCCGACCAGATCGTGGACACCCTCCTCGACAAGGCGAGCCCGCGTTCGATGCCGTGGACGATGGTGCTGATCGCCTCCGTCATCGGACTGCCCCTGTTCTTCGAGGTCGGCATCGTCCTGCTGATCCCGGTCGTCCTGATGGTCGCCAAGCGCGGCAACTACTCCCTGATGCGCATCGGCATCCCGGCGCTGGCCGGTCTGTCCGTGATGCACGGTCTGGTCCCGCCGCACCCCGGTCCGCTGGTCGCGATCGACGCGGTCGGCGCCAACCTCGGTGTGACGCTCGCGCTGGGTGTTCTGATCGCCATCCCGACGGTGATCATCGCCGGTCCGGTGTTCTCGAAGTACGCGGCCCGCTGGGTGGACGTCCCGGCCCCCGACCGCATGATCCCGCAGCGCGCCTCGGAGGAGCTGGAGAAGCGCCCCGGCTTCGGCGCCACCCTGGCCACGATCCTGCTGCCGGTCGTGCTGATGCTGGCCAAGGCACTCGTCGACATCATCGTCGACGATCCGGAGAACCTGGTGCAGCGCGCCTTCGACGTGATCGGCAACCCGCTGATCGCCCTGCTCGCCTCCGTGATCGTCGGCATCTTCACGCTGCTGCGCCCGGCCGGTTTCGGCAAGGACCGCCTGTCGGGCCTGGTCGAGAAGGGACTCGCGCCCATCGCGGGCATCCTGCTGATCGTCGGCGCGGGCGGCGGCTTCAAGCAGACGCTGATCGACTCCGGTGTGGGCCGGATGGTCCTGGAGATCTCCGAGGACTGGTCGATCCCGGCCCTGCTGCTGGCCTGGCTGATCGCGGTGGCTATCCGGCTGGCGACCGGTTCGGCGACCGTGGCGACCGTCTCGGCGGCCGGTCTGGTCGCGCCGCTGGCGGCCGACATGTCGACGACGCACGCGGCCCTGCTGGTCCTGGCCATCGGCGCCGGTTCGCTCTTCTTCAGCCACGTCAACGACGCCGGTTTCTGGCTGGTGAAGGAGTACTTCGGCCTGAACGTCGGCCAGACCGTCAAGACCTGGTCCGTCATGGAGACGATCATCTCGGTGGTCGCGGGCGCTCTGGTCCTGCTCCTGTCACTGGTCATATAGCCGCACGACCCGACGGTCGTCCAGGAGTACGACGATGACGGCTCACCCCCTCTTCGACATCGACGGGCGCACGGCCCTGGTGGCCGGTTCCAGCCGGGGCATCGGGCCGGCCCTCGCCCGGGGCCTCGCGGAGGCCGGCTGCCGCGTGGTCCTCGACGGACGCGACGCCGACCGCCTCACCGAGGCCGCCGCCGGCCTTCCCGGCGACGTCCACACGGCCGTGTTCGACGTGACCGACGGTCCGTCCGTGGCGGCCGGGATCGCGGAGGCGGAGGAGCGGGTGGGCCCGCTCGACATCCTGGTCAACAGCGCGGGCATGCGACTCCGGGCGCCCCTGCTGGAGTTCGCCGACGCCGACTGGTACCGCACGCGTCCGGTACGGCGGTACGGAGGTGGCCCAGGAGGGCGCCTTCGCGCTCGCCGCTCCGGACCCGCTCACGCCCTCGGCGTCCTCATGAGGGTCAGGAGGACGCCGCCTTGTCCAGCTGGAACGCCTCGTTGCCCTGGCCGATGCGGGCGTGCCGCTCGGGCGCGCGGGAACGCAGGACCGTGCCCTGCACGAGGCCCGCGATCGCGGCGAGGCCGATGATGCCGGGCAGCATCCAGCTCAGCGAGGAGTCGGGACCCGCGCCGACGAGGACGTCGAAGTCCTTGACCGTGTAACCGGCGATCACCACAAGGGCCACGCCGGCGACGGTGGAGGTCGCCAGCCGCACGCCCTGGGCGCCGGCGGCGCCACGGCGGACGAAGAAGGCGACGACGGAGAACGACGCCGCGGCCATCAGCAGGATCACGCCGAGGGCGCCGATGTTGCCGCCCCAGGTGAACAGGTGCAGCACGGGCTGGGTCGGGTCGCCCTTCGGCTTGTCGTCGGCGATCGCGAAGCCGATGACCACGACCGCGGACACGGCGCTCTGGAGCAGCGAGCCGGTGCCCGGGGCGCCGCTGGAGCCGCTGGTCCGGCCGAAGGCGGCGGGCAGCAGCCCCTCCCGCCCCATGGCGAAGGCGTAGCGGGCGACGACGTTGTGGAAGCTGAGCAGGGCCGCGAACATGCCGGTCACGAACAGCACGTGCAGGACGTCGGTGAAGGTGCCGCCGAGCCGGTCCTCGGTGAGGAAGAACAGGAGCCCGGCGCTCTGCTCCCGCGCGGTGCCGACGATCCTGTCGGGCCCGGTGGCGACGGTCAGGGCCCAGCTGCTGAGCGCGAAGAAGACCGCGACCCCGCCCACCGCGAGGAACATGACACGCGGCACGAGCACGTGCGGCCGGCTGGTCTCCTCGGCGTACACGGGCGCCTGCTCGAAGCCGAGGAAGGCGGCGATGCAGAAGCACAGCGCGGTCCCCACGCCCGCCCCCGTCAGGGTGTCGGGGTCGAAGGCGTGCAGCGACAACCCCTGCGCACCCGGATCGGCGACGGCGGCGATGTCGAACACCACTACGAGCACGACCTCGATGAGCAGCAGAACGCCCAGCACGCGCGCGTTGACGTCGATCTTCAGCCAGCCCAGCGTGCCGACCGCGAGCACGGCCAGCAGCGCCGGTATCCACCAGGCGACCTCCAGGTCGGCGTAGGTGGCCAGGAGCCCGGAGACCTCGAAGCCGAAGATGCCGTAGATGCCGACCTGGAGGGCGTTGTAGGCGACCAGCGCGACCATGGCGGCGCTCGCGCCGGCGGTGCCGCCGAGTCCGCGGGAGATGTACGCGTAGAAGGCGCCCGCGTTGTGGACGTGCCGGCTCATCTCGGCGTATCCGATGCTGAACAGGATCAGTACCACGCCCAGCAGCACGAAGAGGAGCGGCTGCCCGACAATGCCCATCACGGCGAACGTGGTGGGCATGACCCCGGCGACCACCATCAGCGGGGCGGTGGCGGCCAGCACGGAGAGGAGCAGGCCGCCGGTACCGAGGCGGTCGGCGCGCAGCGCCCGCTCCTGCCCCTTGAAGGTGCTGATGGCGCCACCGCTCGCGGATCTGCTCCTGCTCGAACTGCCCGTGGTCATCGGAGGACGTCCTTCTCTCGTTCGTCGGGGGTGTCAGGCCGTGCCGAGCGCACTCGCGCGGGCGGCTCGGAAGGCGGCGTGCGGGTCGCGGTCCGGGTACGACCAGGGGGCGGGCGTGACGTGTTCGCCGATGCGGTGGAACAGGGCGGCGGCCTCGGCGCCGCGGCCCTCGCAGGATTTGGCGTGGGCGAGGAAGTTGAGGTCGATCAGCCGACGCGGGTGACCGTCCTGCTCCCATTCCAGCCACCAGTCGAAGGCCGCCTTCATCACCAGCCGGGCGCGGCGGCCGACCCAGTGACCGCAGGCTTTCGGGTCGGCGGACTCGTGGCCGGCGGCGGCGAGCACGCGGTAGCGCTCGGCGTGCGCGACGACCGGGAGGATGGCCAGCGGGGAGTCGGCGGGGGCCTGCTCGGCGGCCCAGTTGGCGAAGTCGTACACCTCGTGCAGAGGGTCGGGACCGTCGGCGCCGCCGCGTTCGGCGAGCCGGGCCACCATCAGGTGATGGGCGTGGTGGTGATCGGCGTATCGAGCCCGCACCGCCTCGAAGACCCGGACGACCTCGTCCACCGCGCCGAGCGAACGCTCCAGCATGAGCAGCCCGAGCCAGGGCGTGGGGTCGTGCGGGACCAGCGCGGCGGCGTCCCGGCACGCCTCCCGGGCCCGGGCGGGCTTCTCCTTGCCGCGCAGGGCCCGGTGGACCAGCGCGAGGGCAAGCAGTATCGAGGCGTCGGTGGAATCGGGTTCGGCCAGCAGCCACTCACGGGCCCAGGGGGCGCTGTGGGGCTCCTTGGCGAGCACGGTGATCCGGTGCCCGCGGCGGTCCCAGTCGTCACCCGTGTGAACCAGCAGCGACCGGGCGGACTGCCATCGCCCCTGGGCCAACGCGGCACGGGCGGAGATGAGTTCGGCGTCGTCGAGGGCGTCGTCGAAGGCCTGGGCCGCGCGTTTGCGGCCGCGACCGAGGGGAGGCGGAGGTGGGGACACCGCGGGAAACTTCCTCACGCGACGCGGTAGGTCGTCGTAGCCGGTTTGCCATGAAGTGATCACACACAGCAAAGCGGCAGCCAACGCTTTCCGTCAAGGCCCGGCAGCGCGTTACACGCGTCAACTGGCCTGAAAACAAAGCGACTTGACCTTACGGCAACCACGCCCTCCCCCCTCCTGACCATCCGACGAGGGGACGGCCGCTGCTTGGATGGGCGGATGAGCGCTGCTGACGAGATCCTCGACATCGTCGACGAGAACGACCGCGTCACCGGACAGGCCCGGCGGGGTGACGCGTACGCCCAGGGGCTGCGCCACCGCTGCGTGTTCGTGTTCGCCCGGGACCCGGACGGACGCGTCTTCGTCCACCGCCGCACGGCGACGAAGCTGGTGTTTCCGTCCCTTTACGACATGTTCGTCGGCGGGGTGGTGGGCGCGGGCGAGTCCTACGACGACGCGGCGCTGCGGGAGGCGGAGGAGGAACTCGGGGTGACGGGGCTGCCGCGCCCGGAGTACCTCTTCAAGTTCCTGTACGACGACGGCGCCGGACGGACCTGGTGGTCGGCGGTGTACGAGGTGCGCTGCGAGGGGCCGGTCGCTCCGCAGGTGGAGGAGGTGGCCTGGCACGGGTTCCTCACGGAGGTGGAGGTGGAACGGCGGCTCGGGGAGTGGGAGTGGGCGCCGGACGGGTCGGACGCGTATGCGCGGCTGCGGGCTTGGCGGGGGTGACGTGTCGTTCGTTCCCGGCGCGGCTGCGGGCTTGGCGAGGGGTGACGTGTCGTTCGTTCCCGGCGCGTCCGGGGGCGCCTGGCGGGGGTGGGGGGCGCGGCCCGGCGCTGTCGGGGTGCCCCGCGTGGTGGTGGGCCGGGGTGGGTGGCGCGGCCCGGCGCTGTCGGGGTGCCTCCCCCACTCTCGGCTTCGCTCGAGCGGGAGGTGCCCCCACCGCCCACCCGTCCCGTGCCGTCCCCGCGGCACGCCTGCCCGCAGCTGTACGGGGCCGGCCCGCGCCCCCGCCGAACCCGTGCAGGTCGCCGCAGGTATTCCGTGGCCGCCCGATAGGGTCCCCGCGTGATCGAATTCGTGCGGAACGCCCGGCTCTGGTTCGCGCCCGAGGAGATCCGGCGGGAGGGCGGCACCCCCGACTACCGGTTCTCGCTGGCGAACGAGCGCACCTTCCTGGCCTGGCTGCGCACCGCTCTCGCCCTGGTCGGCGGCGGGTTCGCGGTGGACCAGTTCCTGCCCGACCTGCGCTGGGGCTGGCGGGTGGGCCTCGCACTCGCGCTGCTCGCGGCCGGCGTACTGTGCTCGCTGCGCGCGGTGAACCACTGGGTGCGCTGCGAGCGGGCCATGCGCCGCGGCGACGACCTCCCCGTCTCGCGCTTCCCGGCCCTGCTCAGCCTGGTCGTCGCCGTGGTCGCCGTGGCGATGGTCCTCGTGGTCCTCGTCGGCTGGGAGGGCTGAGGTGAGCGCCGACCCCGGCCCCGCCCGCGACCCCGGGCTCCAGCCCGAGCGCACCCGGCTCGCCTGGCGCCGCACGACCCTGTCCGGCACCGTCGTAGCCGTACTCGCCGCGAAGACCGCGCTGCACGGCGGCGCGACCCCCGCCACGGTCGTCGCCGCCGCCCTGTGCTGCGCTCTCTGGCTGGCCTTCCTGCGCATCGCCCACGGCCGCATCCGCACCCTCGCCGCGACGAACAGACCCCGCGCCCTGACCCCGCCGTTCGCCACGGCGGCCGCCCTGTGCACGGTGGCGCTGGCGGTGTGCGGCGCGTTCCTCGTCGTCTGAGGCGCCTCGGGAGGACGCCCGACGCCCGGCTTCCCTACTCCCAGTCCACCGTCACCACGATCTTCCCCCGCGTCCGCCCCTCCTGGTTCCGCCGGTGCGCGTCCGCCGCCCGATCCAGGGGGAACGTCTCGGACACGTGCACGGACACCACCCCCTGCTCCGCCAGCTCGGTCAGCCGCAGCAGGTCATCGGCGTCGGGGCGCACGAAGTAGTACCGCCCGCCGTAGTCGACGACGTCCGCGTCGGCGATCGACACGAGGCGGCCTTCGGTCGCCAGCAGGTTCGCCGAGTCCTTCAGCGTCTCGCCGCCGACCGTGTCGAACACCGCGTCCACACCCTCGGGCGCCAGGCCCCGCACCCGTTCGGCCAGCCCCTCCCCGTACGTCACCGGCTCCCCGCCCAGCCCGCGCACGAAGTCGTGGTTGCGCTCGCTCGCCGTACCGATGACCCGCGCCCCCAGATGACGCCCCAGCTGCACGGCGATCGAGCCGACCCCGCCCGCGGCCGCGTGCACGAGGACGGTCTCGCCCCGCTTCACCCCCAGTGCCTTCACCAGCACCTGGTACGCGGTCAGCCCGGTCAGCGGCAGCCCGGCCGCCTCCTCGTAGGAGAGGTTGCGCGGCTTGCGCGCGAGGGTGCGTACGGGCGCCGCCACGTACTCGGCGAAGGTCCCGCGGGAGAGGAAGTCCTCACGGACGTAGCCGATGACCTCGTCCCCGACGGCGAACTCCGTGACGGAGGCCCCGGGCCGCACGACGACCCCCGAGACGTCCCACCCGGGAATCACGGGGAAGACGGGCTGGAGGATGGCGTCGAGATGGCCGTCGCGGCACTTCCAGTCGACGGGATTGACGGCGGCGGCCCGCACCTTCACGAGCACCGAGTCGGGCCCGACCCGCGGGTCCTGGACCTCCCCGTACTCCAGCGCCTCGGGACCGCCGTACCGTGCGTAACTGATCGCCTTCATGGCTCCGACCCTCCGGGGTACCCGGACATCACGCAAGCTGAATGTCCGGATATGCACCGTTAAGGTGAGCGCCATGACCACTCTTCACCAAGAGCACACCGCCCACGACCACGCCCACGGCCCGCACTGCGGCCACACCGAGGTGCCCCACGGCGATCACGTCGACTACGCGCACGACGGGCACCTGCACCGCGAGCACGGCGGCCACTGGGACGAGTGCGAGCCCTCCGGGCACACCGCGCACGAGAGCCACGAGCACCGGCACAGCGAGGACTGCGGGCACGCGCGCGTGCGCCACGGCGACCACGACGACTACCTCCACGACGGTCACCGCCACGCCGCCCACGACGGCCACTGGGACGACCACTGACCAACGGCGGCCCGCGCCCCGGACCCGCACCCCGTCCCACGCCCCCGACCGACACCCCACGGCCCCACCCGGCAGCTCCCCGCACTCCGCGCGGGGAGCTGCCGTTCTATCGTGGCGCCGATCACGTTACGCTCCCCTACTGGACGGCATACCGACCGGTCGGCATCATGAGTCGGGTACTGTTCACCTGCCCGTAGGAGCGACGATGAGCCCCGACCACCCGCCCGGACTCGATCTCGACCGGTTGCGCGGCCTGCTCGACCGCGAGCGGCCCGGCCTGGTGACCGGCCCGCTGTCCGGCCGGCTGATCGAGGGCGGACGGTCGAACCTCACCTACGCGGTCTCGGACGGTACCGCGCGCTGGGTCGTACGACGACCCCCGCTCGGCCACGTCCTGGCCACCGCGCACGACATGAAGCGCGAGCACCGTGTCATCAGCGCCCTGCACCCGACGGACGTGCCGGTGCCGCGCCCGGTGCTCCTGTGCGAGGACGAGGAGGTCCTCGGGTCGCCCTTCTACGTCATGGAGTTCGTCGAGGGCACCCCGTACCGCACCGCCGACCAGCTCGCCCCGCTCGGCCCCGAGCGCACCCGGGCCGCCGTGCTGAACCTGGTCGACACGCTCGTCGAGCTGCACGCGGTGGACCCCGCCGCCGTGGGCCTGGGCGACTTCGGCCGCCCCGAGGGTTTCCTGGACCGCCAGCTGCGCCGCTGGGCCAAGCAGCTGGACGCCTCCCGCGACCGCGACCTCGCCGGCATCGACGAGCTGCACGCCACCCTCGGCCGGGAACTGCCCCGCTCCCCCGCCCCGACCGTCGTGCACGGCGACTACCGCCTGGACAACGTCCTGATCGGCGGCGACCGCGACGAGATCAACGCGATCCTCGACTGGGAGATGTCCACCCTCGGCGACCCGCTCACCGACCTCGGCCTGCTGGTGATGTACAGCATGCCGCTCGGCATGCCCGACTCCCCCGTCTCCACCACGGCCCAGGCGCCCGGCCACCCGGCCCCCGCCGAGCTGATCGAGCGGTACGCCGCGCGCTCGGGGCGCGACGTGTCCGCCGTCGCCTGGTACACGGCGTTCGCCTGGTTCAAGCTCGCCGTGATCCTGGAGGGCATCCACTACCGCTACACGCTGGGCCAGACGGTCGGCCGCGGCTTCGACCGCATCGGCGACCTCGTCCCCGTCTTCATCGAGCACGGCCTGACCACCCTTCAGGAAGGCTGACCCGTCATGGACTTCGCGTTCGACGCACGCACCGAGGAACTCCGCGCCAAGCTGCTCGCCTTCATGGACGAGCACGTCTACCCGGCCGAGCGGGTCGCCCACGAGCAGCGAGCCCGGCTCGCCTCTCCCTGGGACACCCCGCGGGTCGTGGAGGAGCTGAAGGCCGAGGCCCGCCGTCAGGGCCTGTGGAACCTCTTCCTCCCCGACGCCGAGCACGGCGCCGGCCTCACCAACCTCCAGTACGCGCCGCTCGCCGAGATCACCGGCCGCAGCCCGCAGCTGGCCCCGACGGCGACGAACTGCGCGGCGCCGGACACCGGGAACATGGAGGTGCTGGCCCAGTTCGCCGACGAGGCGCAGAAGAAGCAGTGGCTCCAGCCCCTGCTCGCCGGTGAGATCCGCTCGGCGTTCGCGATGACCGAGCCGGACGTGGCCTCCTCGGACGCCACGAACATCACCACGCACATCGAGCGCGACGGCGACGAGTACGTCATCACCGGCCGCAAGTGGTACATCTCCGGGGCGATGAACCCGGACTGCCGGATCTTCATCGTGATGGGCAAGACCGACCCGGACGGCGAGGACATCCGCCGCCAGCAGTCCATGGTGCTGGTTCCGCGCGACACGCCCGGCGTGACCGTCGACCGCGCGATGCAGGTCTTCGGCTACGAGGACCACTACCACGGCGGCCACGCCGAGGTGACCTTCGACCACGCGCGCGTGCCGGTGTCGAACCTGATCGGCGAGGAGGGCGGCGGCTTCGCCATCGCCCAGGCCCGCCTCGGTCCGGGCCGCATCCACCACTGCATGCGGCTGATCGGCATGGCCGAGCGGGCGATCGAGCTGATGTGCCGCCGCGCGGTGTCCCGCGAGGCCTTCGGCAAGCCGCTGGCCCAGCAGGGCGTGGTCCACAACTGGATCGCGGACGCGCGCGTCACCGTCGAGCAACTGCGGCTCCTGGTGCTCAAGACCGCCTGGCTGATGGACACCGTGGGCAACCGGGGCGCCCACGCCGAGATCCAGGCCATCAAGATCGCCACGCCCCGCGCGGTGGTCGACATCATCGACCGGGCCATCCAGTTGCACGGCGCGGGCGGCGTGAGCCAGGACTTCCCGCTGGCCGAGCTCTACGCGGGCGCCCGGACGCTGATGATCGCCGACGGCCCGGACGAGGTCCACCAGCGCTCGCTGGCGCGCCGGGAGATCAAGAAGTACCTGTAGATCAAGAGGCACCTGTAGATCGAGAAGCACCTGTAGACCGAGAAGTACCCGGGAACGAGAAACCCGGGAACGAAGCGGCGCCCCCCGCGGCCCGGGGGGCGCCGTCTCAGGGGCGCAGTGCCCGCAGCAGCAGGTCGGCCAGGTGGTCGGCGACCTCCTGGGGGCTGAGCGGGCCGTCGGGCCGGTACCAGGTGGACAGGTGGTGGATGGAGCCGAAGTGGTAGTCCACCACCAGGTCGGCCGGTGTCTCCTTGGTGAAGACGCCGGCCTGCTGGCCCTCCTCGATGAGCGCGCGGAAGCGTTCGTGGTAGCGCCGGCGCTCCGCGCGCACCTGCTTGTTCTTCTCCGGGCTCAGCTGGTGCATGGAGCGGAAGAAGATCGACGCGTCGTCGAGGTTGTCGATGGTGGTGACGACGACGTCGGCCGCCGCGTCCCGCACCCGCGTCTCGACCGGCTCGTCGGAGTCCGCGAAGGCGTCCAGGCGTTCCTGCTGCAGACGCAGCACTCGGGCGTACACCTCGTGCAGGAGGTCGTCCTTGGAGCCGAAGTAGTGGTACAGCGCTCCCTTGGTGACGCCGGCCGCCTCCACGATCTCCTGTACCGAGGTGCGGTCGTAGCCCTGCTCAGCGAAGAGCCGGGTGGCGGCGGCCAGGAGCCGCTGCGGCACCGGAGTGCCGTCCCCGTCCGTGGTCCTGGGCACTGCCGTCACCTGCCTTTCCTTTTCAGCGGCCGTTCAGTGGCCGTTTCTGTTCGTCCTGTCGGGTACGGGAACGCAGTTCCCGACGGAGGATCTTCCCACTCGCCGTCTTCGGCAGGTCGGGCAGGATCTCCACCTGGCGCGGGTACTTGTACGCGGCCAGTCTCTCCTCGCAGTACGCGGCGAGTGCGTCCGGAGCCGTCTCGGCACCCGGACGGAGGCTGATGTACGCCTTGACGGTCTCCCCGCGGTACCCGTCGGGCACGCCGACGACGGCCGCCTCGCGCACCGCCGGATGGGTGTAGAGGACATCCTCGACCTCGCGCGGCCAGACCTTGAAGCCGGAGGCGTTGATCATGTCCTTCTTGCGGTCGACGACGTAGAGCCACCCCTGGGCGTCCATGAAGCCGATGTCACCGGTGCGCAGCTCGCCGCCGGGGAAGGTCTCGGCGGTGGCGTCGGGGCGCCGCCAGTAGCCGGGAACGACCTGCGGACCGCTGACCACGATCTCGCCCTGCTCCCCGAAGGGCACCTCCGCGCCCTGCTCGTCGACGATCCGGACGTCGGTCTCGGGGCCGGGGACGCCGACGGCGAGGGTCCCGGAGACCGGGTCGACGGGCGCCTCCAGGTGGGGCGGTACGGAGGCGCAGGGAGCGGTGCACTCGGTGAGCCCGTAGCCGTTGCGGATGTACGGCCCGAAGCCCGCGCGGAACTTCTCCACCAGGGCGGGCGGCAGCGGGGCGCCGCCGGAGGAGATGTTCGCGAAGGAGGCGAAGTGCTCGCGGGTGACGGACGGGTGGGCGGCCAGCGCCATGAAGGCGGTGGACGGGCCGACCGTGTAGTGCGGCCGGTGCTCGGCGAAGGCGTCCAGCACGACACCCGCCTCGAAGCGGTACGCCAGGACGAGCGTGCCCACGCTGTTCAGGCAGGCCCCGAACTCGCAGACCATGCCGGTGATGTGGAACAGCGGCGCCAGCGCGAAGTAGACCGGGGCCTCGGGCAGACCGAGCCCGGTGCGCTGCCGCTCCGCGTTGTACATGATGTTGCGGTGTGTGTTGGTGGCGCCCTTGGGCGTGCCGCTGGTGCCCGAGGTGTAGCTGATGAGCGCGGTGTCGCCGGGCTCCGGGTCGCGGCCCTCCGGTGCCCGGTGTCCGGCGCGGGCCACGTCCGCGAGGTCGTCGGCGTCGGTGGCGCCCGGCAGCCGCTCGAAGGCCAGCACGCGTGCGTCCTGGCGGGTCTGGAAGTCCAACTCGCACCCGGTGAGCACGATCCGCACCGGCGAGTCGGCCGCCGTCTCGCGCAGGTACGACTCCCAGGCCCGGTCGGAGCAGATCAGGGCGGCCACCTCGCCGTCCCGCAGGACGTGGCCGACCTCCCCCGCCTTGTACATGGGGTTGACGGGCACGACCACCGCTCCCGCCTTCCAGGCGCCGAGGACGGCGAGCACGAAGTGCGGGGAGTTCTGCAGCAGGACCGCCACCCGGTCGCCGCGCTCCAGGCCGCGCGCGGCGAGGTGCCCGGCGACGGAGTCGCTCAGTTCGTCCACCTCGCGGTAGGTGAGGCGGCCGTCGAAGTAGGCGAGGAAGGCGCGGTCGGGTGCCTCGGCGGCGGCCCGGCGCAGGGCGTGCACCAGGGAGGCGTCCGGGTCGAGCGGGGCCTTCTGGACGTCGGTCAGCAGGTCCAGCCACGGTTTGGCCGCGTACCGGGAGCCGGTCATCGGGCCGTCGCCTCCTCCCACTGCCGCTGGAGCCGGTTCATGCCGTGCAGCCAGCGGTCGGGCTCGGCGGCGCGGGCCTGGTAGTACTCGGCGACCTCGGGGTGCGGCAGGATCAGGAAGCGGTCCTCCTCGATGCCCTTGAAGAGGGCGTCCGCGACGTCCTGCGGCTCGATCGCGGTGGGCTGGAGCACCAGTTGCCCCGCGCTGCCGCTCGCGGTGAGCATGTCGGTGCGCACGCCCTGCGGGCAGATGGCGTGCACCTTGATCCCGCGGTGGCGGTACGTCAGGGACAGCCACTCGGCGAAGGCGTACGCGCCGTGCTTGGTGACGCTGTAGGGCGCGGCACCGATCATGGTGAGCAGTCCGGCGGCCGAGACGGTGGAGACGAAGCGGCCGCTGCCGCGCTCCAGCCAGTCGGGGATCAGTTCGTGGGCCGCCCGCACGTGGGCCATGACGTTGACGTCCCAGGCGAGTGCCCAGACGGTCTCCTCGGCGGCCTCCGTTCCCCCGCAGCCGACGCCCGCGTTGGCGCAGTACACGTCGACCGTGCCGCCCAGCGCCTCGCGGGCCTCGGTGACGATCGTGGAGGCGTCGCCCGGGACCGCGATGCCGCCGATCTCGTCGGCGACGGCTTCGGCCCGGTCGGCGTCCAGGTCATTGACGACGACCCGGGCACCCTCGGCGGCGAAGCGGCGGGCCAGCGCGGCGCCGATGCCGCCTCCCGCCCCGGTGACGACGACTCCGGCATCCTGCACGGCTTCCACCATCGGTCTCCTTCGACACGGCTCGGGCACTGCTCGCTCCCCGTTGCAGCGTCAGACTAACCAGTCGGTATGTGCGACGGAAGAGGCGAAGCGCGGTCTACTCCATTCCGTGCGGCACGCGGCGCGGGTTAGCGTGCGTGCGCATGACACCCGCCGCGATCACGGAGGTCACCGCATGACGCTGTCCAGACGGTCCCTGCTCGCCACGACGGCCGCGGTGGCGGCCACCACCACGGCGGCCGCGGCCGCCACGACGGGAACGGCACAGGCCGCGCCCGGAGGCCACGGCGGCCGCCGGCCGCGCACCGGTTTCGAGCGCCTCGCCGACGACGGTTACGCCCTCCTCGACGGACAGAAGGTCGGCGTCGTCACCAATCCGACCGGCATCACCCGGGACGTACGCCACATCGTCGACGTCATGCACGCCGACGACCGCGTGAACCTGACCGCCGTCTTCGGCCCCGAGCACGGCTTCCGCGGCACCGCGCAGGCGGGCGGCTCCGAGGGCCGCTACGACGACCCCGCGACCGGCCTGCCGGTCTACGACACGTACCTGAAGAGCGGACAGCCGCTCGCGGACATCTTCACGGCGTCCGGTGTGGACACCGTCGTCTTCGACATCCAGGACGTCGGCGCGCGCTTCTACACGTACATCTGGACGCTGTTCGACTGCATGGAGTCGGCCCGGCTCGCGGGCAAGCGGTTCGTGGTCCTGGACCGGCCGAACCCGGTGACCGGGCGGGCGGCGCTGGGCCCTATCCTGCACAAGGAGTTCGCGACCTTCGTCGGCCGGCAACCGATCGCCCAGGCGCACGGCATGACGGTCGCCGAGCTGGCGCGGCTCTTCAACGGCGAGTTCCTGACGTCGCCGGTGCCGCTGGAGACGGTCGCGATGTCGGGCTGGAAGCGCTCGGAGTTCTACGACGCCTCCGGGCTGCCCTGGGTGCCGCCGAGCCCCAACATGCCGACGCCGGAGTGCGCCCTCGTCTACTCGGGCACGTGTCTGTTCGAGGGCACGAACCTGTCGGAGGGGCGCGGCACCACCCGTCCGTTCGAGCTGATCGGAGCGGAGGGCATCGACGGGAGCTGGGCCGCCGCCGCGAACGGTCTCGGCCTGCCCGGCGTGCGCTTCAGGGAGGCGTACTTCGCGCCCACCTTCTCCAAGTTCCAGGGGAAGACCGTCGGCGGCGTGCAGCTCCACGTGCACGACCGGGCCGCCTTCGACCCGGTGCGCACCGGAATCGCCCTCCTGGTGACCGCCAAGCGGACCTGGGACGGCTTCGCCTGGCGGTCGGACAACTGGATCGACAAGCTCACCGGCTCCACGCAGGTGCGCACGATGATCGACGCGGGCGCGGACACCGACGAGGTGGTGGGCGGCTGGGAGGAGGAACTGGCGGCGTTCCGCAGGACGCGCCGCCAGTACCTCCTCTACAGGTGACCGCGGGACCGGCCGGTCACCGGTGGGACGTGAACTCCACGACCTGCTGGTAGGTCGGCCGGTTCTGCCAGCCGATCCCGCCGTGCCCGATGCCGCCGAGGGTGCGGTGGATCACCGAGTCGGCGCACCACTGGTCGCCCGCCGAGCAGTTGTCGTCGCCGGGATAGACCTGGGCGGGCGTCCGGCCCGCCGCCTCCTTCAGGGTGGAGAGCAGGGTGTCCCGGCAGGCGGCGAGGTCGCCGTCGCCGCAGTACGCGCGCGCGAGCGGCCCCTCGACGGACTCGCCGAGCACGGATCGGATGTCCTTGTCGACGTAGCTCCACCAGCCGTACTGGAAGGCGCTGCCGGCGTGTGCGCCGGTCGGGCCGTGCGCGGCGGACGGGGACTCGTCGACGGGCAGGTTGCGGGTGAAGGCGGTGTACAGGTCGCTGCCGAGGCCCGGTTCGAACTCGGCCCTCACCAGCAGCGGCCACCAGGCGTCCAGGGTGCGGATCGCGTCGGCGTGCGCGTACTTCTTGGCACCGGCCGAGGTCTCCGTGCGCAGGGAGCCCGCCGCGAGCCACGCCTGGAGCCGGTCCACGGCCGCCCGGGCCGCGGGGTCGGTCACCGGCGCCGAGTCGATCACCTTCAGCAGGCCGGGCAGTACGTCCTCGGCCCGCAGGTCGGCCAGGCCCGCCTCGGCCATGGCCTTCACCAGGGCGGCGCGGGTGACGCCGCCGTCGGCGACCAGCTGCTTCACCCGGTCGTCGAGCAGGTTGCCGCGGTGGACGGAGCCGTTGCCCCAGGGGGCGGTGGTGTAGTCCCTGGCCTGCTTGTTGTTCCAGGAGACGTAGTAGTCCTGGTCGACGGACTGGGGGTGGGCGGATGCCGGTGTGTACCGGGCCGTGTTGACGCCCGGGGCCCAGTCCTTCCACTCGTACGCCGCTCGCGCCCAGACCGGGAAGTCGGCGTCGACGCCGTTCGCCCGTACCGGGTTGTCGCCGCTGTTGTAGTACGCGGTGTGCTCGGAGTCGGCGTAGAACCAGTTGAAGGTGTAGTTGATGTTCTGGACGGCGCTCCGGAAGCGCTCGGGGCTGTTCAGGTAGTCCGGGTCGTTCAGCATCTGGAAGCCGATGATCGAGTCGGCCTCGTGCATGAACGAGGAGCGCAGGGTGGTGTAGGCGACCTTCTTGCCGCCGACCGTGGCGCGGTACTCGACCGGACCGTACTCGGTGCGCCAGACCCGCATCGTGTAGGAGCCGGCCGCGGTGGAGTCGGCGACGGTCGGCTTCCAGGCGTTCTTCCGCTCGATCTTCTCCATCGGCGTGCAGGTGCCGCGGTACAGGTAGTGGTAGTCGTCCTGGCACAGTTCGACGGCGTAGGTGTCGATGATGTCCTGACCGGAGGTGGTCGCGCTCCACGCGTAGTCCTGGCCGCGGCCGAGTTCGACGTACATGCTCAGGCCCGCGAAGGAGGCGCCGCGGGCGCTGATGCCCGGACCCTGGATCTCCTGGAGCATGAGGAGCTGCGGCGCGAAGTAGCCGGTCTGCGGGCCGAAGACGGCGACCGGGTGGCCACTCGCGGTGTGCTCGCCGCTGACGACGAGGGCGTTGGACATGCCGCGCCGGGCCGAGGTCACGGCCGCGTCCGCCGCCGCGGCGGAGGCACCGGTCGCGCTCGACGCGGCGGCGCTGCCCATACGGTCGTACACCAGCGGTTCCGCCTCGACCGAGCCGGCGTCGGGCAGGGCGCGGCCCTGGGGGTCGTCCGGTGCGGGCAGGTACGGGAAGCTGCCGGCGTGCTGGGTGAGGACCGCCTCGGGGTCGTTGCGCTGGCGGAAGGACTCCCAGACCTCGGTGCCCTCGGCCACGCCGTACTTCTCCTGGGCGGCGAGCAGCGAGAGCGCGTTGGTGACCTCGCCGCCGCCGCCCGCGCCGAAGAGGGAACCGATGACGGAGGCCAGCGCGATCAGGTCGGTGCGCTTGAAGTGCTCGATGGTGCCGGCGTTGGTGACGGCGTTCTTGTGGCCGGTCAGGACGTACTCGCCGGGGAAGTAGCGGCCCTTGTCGGAGGCGTCGATGTAGGCGTTGACGCCGGCGACGTAGGCGTCCACGTCGGCCAGGGCCAGCTCGCCGCGCTCGCCGGCCTCGGCGGCGGCGCTCTCGATCTGCGCGGCGAGGTCGGCCTCGGTGTACGGGGCGCTGCGCCAGAACTGCTGCTCGAGTCCCTGGTTGGCGGGGGCGCCGCCGGCGAAGGGGGTCAACTGGCCTCGTCCGACGTGCCGGAAGAGGTCCATCAGCCACAGCCGGTCCTGGGCCGCGGCGTAGCCGGCGCCGAACTCGGTGCCGTAGCGGGTGGTGCCGGTGATGTGCGGCACACCGGTCTTCTTGTCGCGGACGATGGTCACGTCCGTGCGGCCGGCCGGGCGGACGGTGGAGGCGACCTGTCCGGCGGGGACGCCGAAGGAGGCGTCGTTGAAGAAGGTGTTGATCTTGTCGTTGGTGAGGCCGGAGTAGCCGGTGGCGAGGCCGGCGTAGGGCCCCAGCTGGTCCTCGGCGTGGGCGGGCTGGGTGCCGAAGGCCTGGTTGAGGAGGATCTGGGCCAGGGTGGCGTTGCCGTTCTGACCGGGCGGCAGGATGTCGGAACACTGGCCGCCGCAATGGTCGTTGGCCGCTGCTTTCGAGATCGTTTCGGCTGTCGCCGGTGCGGTCTTCTCCGAGGTGGGAGCCGTTCCGACGGCCATCGCGGGGGAAAGCGGCGACAAAAGGCCGGCGATAAGGGCGCATACGGACGCGCCCTTCAGGAACCCGTGGAAGCCGCGGGGAGTTCTCAGTCTGTCGAGGGCGTTGCGTGGGGTGCGCCGTGGCATGGCAGCTCCTCCCGACGTGGGGTGGGCCGGACGTTACCGCCGGTATCCCCGAGTTGGAAGATGAACACGCGTCACTTTTTTGAGCGGGTGGATCGGCTTATGAGGGGCATCGGAAATCGGATGGAGCCGAATCGCGTGTCGATACGTCTATTCGGCGACGTCCGTACGACGACGCCGAAGTAACCGAAGTACAGGTGCAGGTGTGACGGAGGTGCAGGGCGATGGCCGGTTTCCGGAGTCTGGCGAGACAGGTCCGCGATCCACGGTGCGACCTGGCGCTACGGCGCTATTCGCTGCGCAAGTGCCTTGAGCGGTTCGCCCCTTACGGGCACAGGGCGACCTGGGACCATCTGTGCTCGCGGGCCGGGTTCGGTCCCGAGGACCGCTCCCCCGAACCGGCGCGGCTCGTGGCCGCACTGGAGGAGCTGGAGGCGGCGCGTTCGGTGTGGCTGGCCTACGAGGTCGGGTTCGCCGAGCGGCGCAGGAAGGAGAAGCACGACGGGCTGCGCAGGCCGGGCAGCGTGGACGACTGGCACCGGCTGACCTGGGGCGGTTTCGGGGTCGCCTGGTGCGACGACCCCCGTGTCCATCCCGACGGGCCGCTGGCGGAGGTGCTGCGCGGTCTGATCTCCGCGCTGGAGCGTGAACCGGGGTCCGTGTGCCCGGTCTGCGACGGGGAGCGCCTCGTCTGGAAGTACGACCTGGACCACGAACCCTCCACGGGTCCCGTCTGCACGGACTGCGGAATCCTCGTCCCGCGGCCCGTCCTCACCCCCGACGCGCTGGCGGACGCCCGGCGGGGACGGTTGCTGATGTCGGCGTAGCCGACCGCGGGGGTGTGCCGGGGATGCCGCACCCCCGACGGCCCGTACGGGGTCGCGGCAGGCGGGCGTTGTCAGTGGTGACCCGCACCATGGGGGAATGATCCAGGTGTGTGTGAACGGAGCCCGCGGGAGCGGCGACGGCGCGGTGGTGCCGCTGTCGCCGGAGGTGATCGCCGATTCCGTGGCCGCGGCGGTGGCCGCCGGAGCCACGGATGTCCACGTCCATCCCAAGACACCCTGCGGACAGGACACGTTGTCGCCGCGCGTACTCGCGGCCACGCTGGAGGCGATACGCGCACGGCTGCCGGCGCCGGTGCCGGTCGGCGTGACGACGGGTGCCTGGGCCGAGCCCGATCCCGCCGCCCGGGCGGCCCGGGTACGGAGCTGGACGACCCTGCCCGACCACGCCTCGGTCAACTGGCACGAGCCGGGCGCCGAGGAGGTCGCCGCCGCGTTGATCGAGCGCGGGGTGGGCGTGGAGGCCGGCGTCTGGTCGGGCACGGACGGCGCGGCCCTGTTCCTGCGCTCACCGCTCGGGCCGAAGGTGCTGCGGGTGCTGGCGGAGGTCACGGACACCGGCCCGGCGACCGCGGAGGACTCCGCGCACACCCTGCTGACCGCACTCGGTGCGGCCCACGGCCGCCCCGTCCTGTTGCACGGCGAGGACGCCGGTGCCTGGCCGGTCCTGCGTCTGGCCGGCCGGCTGGGTCTCCCGGCCCGCATCGGCCTGGAGGACACCCTGCTCCTGCCGGACGGCCGCCGGGCCGCGTCCAACGCCGAGCTGGTCACCGCGGGGCTGGCCGAGTGGGCCTCGGCACGGCAGGGCGGCGTCTGACGCGGGGCCGGGTCACCGGACCGTCAGTCGCCGCGCTCCACCTCGGTTCCGCCATGGCCCGCGGCCGCGGTCTCGCGACGGGTGGCCGCGGAGTCGCGGCGCTCCACCAGCAGGCGGGAGCCGGTGAGGCGTTCGCCGAAGACGTCGTCGGGGTTGGACAGGACACAGGTGTCCAGGGACAGGCAGCCGCAGCCGATGCAGTCGGTGAGGTGGTCGCGCAGCCGGTTCAGCTGCTTGATCCGCTCGTCCAGTTCGGAGCGCCAGGCCTCGGAGAGCCGGGCCCAGTCGTCCTCGGTGGGCGTGCGCTCCTCCGGCAGCTCGGTGAGCGCCTCGCGGACCGTGGCGAGCGGGATGCCGACGCGCTGCGCCGCGCGCACGAACGCGACCCGGCGCAGCGCGTCGCGGCTGTAGCGGCGCTGGTTGCCCGAGGTGCGGCGACTGCTGATCAGCCCTTTGGACTCGTAGAAGTGCAGGGCGGAGACGGCGGCGCCGCTGCGCGCGGCGAGCTGGCCGACCGTGAGCTCTTGAATCTTCTCGGGAATCTGAGGCACTCCTCGAACCCTACCGATCCCGTCACCCCCGCGGTGCCCCCCGGCCCGTTGACATGAGCTTCGCCGGCGACCATGCTAAGCAGTCGCTTAGAGTCGCGTGCGTAGGTCGAGCGAGCAGAGAGGCCGGGACATGGCAGAGCCGAGGATCTTCACATCCGCCGACGAGGTGAAGGCGGCGGTGGGCGAGCAGCTGGGATACACCGACTGGGTGGACGTCGACCAGAAGCGGATCGACCTGTTCGCGGAGGCGACCGGCGACCATCAGTGGATCCACGTGGACCCGGAGAAGGCGGCCACGGGCCCGTTCGGCACCACCATCGCGCACGGCTATCTGACCCTGTCACTGCTCCCGCTCTTCGGACCGCAGCTGATCGCCGTCGAGGGCGTGAAGATGGGCGTCAACTACGGCACCAACAAGGTCCGCTTCCCCTCCCCCGTCCCGGTCGGCTCGCGGCTGCGCGCCACGGCGACGATCACCGGCGTCGAGGACGTCAAGGGAGGGATCCAGGTGGCCGTCGCCTTCACCGTGGAGCGCGAGGGCGGCGACAAGCCGGTGTGTGTCGCCGAGTCGGTCTCGCGCTATTACCTCTGAGCGACGCCGGAGGGTTCGGCTCCCACCATCCGCAGCACGAGGTCGGCGTAGAGCGCGCCGACCTCGTCGGGCGTCCGGGGGCCGTTCACGTTGAACCAGCGGGCCACGTCGATGCAGAGCGACAGCACGGCGAGCGTCGTGCCCTTCACGTCCGGCACGTCGAACTCGCCCGACGCCACACCGTCGTCGATGATGCCGCGCACTGCGGCATCGCACTGCCGGCGCAGCGTGAGGATCTCGTCGCGGGCCTCGGGGCCGAGCGCGTCCAGCTCGTACTGCACCACCCGCGCGGTCGTGCGCCGCCCGGCGTGCCAGCGCACGAAGGAGCCCACGGCGTCGGCGAGCCGCTCGGCGGCACTGCCCTCCCCCTGGGCCGCGGCCCGCAGGATGGCGACCGCCCGGTCGTGGCCGATCCGGCTGATGCGGTGGAGCAGCTCTTCCTTGGTCTTGTAGTGGATGTAGAGCGCGGCCGGGCTCATGCCGGCGCGCCCGGCGATGTCGCGGGTCGTGGTCGCGTGGTACCCGCGCTCGGCGAAGGCCTCCACCGCGGCGACCAGGAGCCGCCGGGCCGCGTCCGGGGTGACCTCTTCCCACGGCTCGATGTCGCCGCCCGTCGTCTCGGCCGCCGTACTCATCGCTTGTTCGCCCCTCTCGGTGACAGGAGCACCACCATACCGCCGGATCTGAGCGATCGCTTAGCGGCAGTCGTCGGGCGGACGCGTCACCCGAGCTTCTCGAACGGGTCGTGCTCGGCGAGGAGCTTGTCCAGCCGGGCCTGGTCGACACGGCTCACTATCTGCCCGGCCTCCTGACGGTCACGGATGATCTTGGCCAGCGTGAAGGCCGAGGTGACGAGGTACAGGACGGCGACGGCGAGGAAGGCACGCACCCAGGCGTCGGCCTGGAGGTTGTAGATACCGACGGCGGTGGCGATCATCGCCACCGCGAACGAAACCACGGCCTGCCCGTAGAAGGCCGCCGTGCTCTGCTGCTTGACCGCTGTGTCACTCATGGGAAAAGGATCGGCGGATGTGGCCCGGGCCACATCCGCCGACGTACTCAGTTCCCGTACTCAGACGGCCTCCGGTTCCGGCAGGGGCTCAGAAGGCCGAAACCCCGGTCAGCGCGCGCCCGATGACCAGCTTCTGAATCTGGCTGGTGCCCTCGTAGAGGGTCATCACGCGTGCGTCGCGCAGCAGCTTGCCGGCCGGGTACTCGTCGATGTAGCCGTAGCCGCCGAAGACCTGCAGCGCGTTGTTCGCGGCGCGCACGGCCGCCTCCGAGGCGAACAGTTTGGCCTTGGAGGACTCCACGGTGAACGGCTGCCCGCGGTCGATCAGGTCGGCGACCCGCCAGGTCAGCAGCCGGGCCGCGTCCACGTCGAGGGCGATGTCGCTGATCAGCTCCTGCACCAGCTGGTGGTGGGCGATGGTCTTCCCGAACTGCTCGCGCTCGCCCGCGTACCGCACAGCGGCGTCCAGTGCGGCCTGGGCTATGCCGACGCAGCCGGCCGCGACCGACATCCGCCCCTTGGCGAGGGCCGACATGGCGACCGTGAAGCCCTTGCCCTCGGGGGCCAGCATGGCGGAGGCGGGCACGCGGACGTCCTCCAGCACCAGCTCGGCGGTGGCCTGGCCGCGCAGCCCGAGCTTGCCGTGGATGGTGCGGCGGGTCAGCCCGGGGGTGTCGGTGGGCACGAGGAAGGCGGAGACGCCCTTGTGGCCGGGGGCGTCCGTGGAGCGGGCGAAGAGCAGCACGATGTCGGCCCAGGTGCCGTTGGTGATGAACATCTTCGTGCCGTTGATGACGTAGTCGTCGCCGTCGCGGACCGCGCGCGTGGAGAGGTTCCCGGCGTCCGAGCCCGTGCCGGGCTCCGTGAGGCCGAAGCAGCCGACGTACTCGCCGGAGGTGAGCCCCGGCAGCCAGCGCCGCTTCTGCTCCTCGTCGCCCCAGGCGGCGATCGTCTTGGCGACCAGGCCGAGGGAGACGGACACGATCCCGCGCACGGAGCTGTCGCCGCGGCCCAGTTCCTCCGTCACCAGGCAGTACGCGAGGTGGTCGCCGCCGGAGCCGCCGTACTCCTCGTCGACGGTCAGCCCGAGGAAGCCGACCTCACCGAGCTTCTTCACGATGGACCGGTCCACCTCCTCGGCGCGGTCCCAGGCGACGACGTGCGGGGCTATCTCGCGCTCCACGAAGTCCCGCGCGAGCTGCCGTACGGCGCTCTGCTCCTCGCTGAGCTCCAGGTTCATGCCGAGTCACCCCACAGAAGACGGACTGAATGACGGACCGCGAAAACGGGCCGCGAAAACGGATCTTGAAAGCCGGACCTTTAAATTAGCACTGCTAGTTTATAGCCGCAGCCCTACTATGTGCGCCATGGCCCGACCGCGCAAGCCCCTGCTCAGCACCGACCGGATCGTCGAGACGGCCCGCGCCCTGGTGGACGCGGAGGGCCTCGCGGCCGTCTCCACGCGCCGGCTCGCCGCGGAGCTGGGAGTCAGCGGGCCCTCGCTCTACAACCACTTCCGCACCAAGGACGAGATCCTGGAGGCGGTCGCCGACTCGGTGAGCGCGCAGGTCGACCTGTCGATGTTCGAGGACGGCCGGGAGTGGCGGACGGCGCTGCACGACTGGGCCGTCTCCTACCGGGCGGCGCTGCGCGATCACCCCAACATCGTCCCCGTTCTGGCCCACGGCCCCGGCCGCCGCCCGGCCGCGCTGCACCTCGCGGACGCCGTCTACGGCGCGATGGTCGCGGCGGGCTGGCCCCCGGCCCAGGCCACGTCCATCGGCGCGCTGATGCGGTACTTCATCATGGGCTCGGCGCTGGGTTCCTTCGCCGGCGGCTTCGTGGACGACGCCGGCGCCTACGACCCCGCCGACTACCCGCACCTCCAGCAGGCCCACCTCCTGGCCGAGCAGCAGGAGAAGATCGACGAGCGGGCCTTCGAGACCGGGCTGACGGCACTGCTGGACGGGCTGGCGCAGCAGTACGCGCAGGTGGCGCGGGACGCCTGAGGACACTTCGGCGCTCACCGAACCGTGCATACCGCATCCTGGGACGCATGACCGAGAAGGACGCCGGAGCGCCGGGGCTCGCGCGGCTGGCCGGGCTGATCGCCGACGAGACCAGGGCCGCCTGTCTGCTGGCGCTGCTCGACGGGCGGGCGTGGACCGCCGGTGAGCTGGCCCGGCACGCGGGGGTCGCCGCCTCGACGCTGAGCGAGCACCTGGGCAAGCTCGTCGGAGGCGGGCTGCTCGCCGAGGAGCGGCAGGGGCGGCACCGGTACGTGCGGCTGGCCGACGAGCGGGTCGCGCAACTGGTGGAGGACCTGGCCGCACAGGTCGCGCCCGAGGCCGCGGCGCGGCGTCCGCGTACGCTGCGGGCGTCGAGCGCCGGGTCGGCGATGGCCCGGGGGCGTACCTGCTACGACCACCTCGCCGGGCGGCTCGGCATCGCGGTCACCGACGCGCTGACCGGGCGCGGTCTGCTGCGCCAGGACACCGGCTTCGCGCTCACGGACGCCGGGCTCGGCTGGTTCGAGGCCGCCGGGATCGCCCTGAAGCCCACCGGCCGCCGGCCGCTGGCCCGCGCCTGCCTCGACTGGACCGAGCGCCGTCCGCACCTCGCGGGCGTCGCGGGCGCGGCCCTGTGCCGGCACGCCCTGGACACGGGCTGGTGCGTACGCGTCGGCTCGGAGCGGGCGGTGAAGGTGACGCCCACGGGCGAGGACGCGCTGTCCGAGCTGCTGGGCATCGACCCGGCGGGACTGCGCTGAGCACTGGTTCCCGGTCCGAAATCCGCCAGCGGGAGCGATCTCCCGCCGCCTAGCCTCTGGAGCATGATGAGCACCAACCGCCCCGCCCCTCTCCGCCGTCCGGAAGTCCTCGCGGCAGGCGCCGCCACGGTCACCGTCGTGCTGTGGGCCTCCGCCTTCGTGTCGATCCGCAGCGCGGGCGAGGCCTACTCGCCGGGCGCGCTGGCACTCGGGCGGCTGCTGTCGGGCGTGCTGGCGCTCGGGGTGATCTGTCTGCTGCGCCGGGAGGGGCTGCCGCCGCGGCCCGCCTGGCGGGGCATCGCGATATCGGGGCTGCTCTGGTTCGGCCTCTACATGGTCGTCCTGAACTGGGGCGAGCAGCAGGTGGACGCCGGTACGGCCGCCCTCGTGGTGAACGTCGGCCCGATCCTCATCGCGCTGCTCGGCGCCCGCCTGCTCGGGGACGCACTGCCGCCGCGGCTGCTGGCGGGGATGGCGGTGTCGTTCGCCGGTGCGGTGACCGTGGGCCTGTCGATGTCCGGCGAGGGCGGTTCCTCGCTGTTCGGGGTGGTGCTGTGCCTGCTGGCCGCCGTGGCGTACGCGGGCGGGGTGGTGGCGCAGAAGCCCGCGCTGGGGCACGCGAGCGCGCTTCAGGTGACGACGTTCGGGTGCCTGGTCGGGGCGGTGCTCTGCCTGCCGTTCACGGGGCAGTTGGTGGCCGAGGCGGCCGACGCGCCCGTCTCCGCGACGCTCAACATGGTGTACCTGGGCGTGTTCCCGACCGCGCTGGCGTTCACGACGTGGGCGTACGCGCTGGCCCGTACGACCGCGGGCCGCATGGGCGCGACCACGTACGCCGTGCCCGCGCTCGTCGTCCTGATGTCGTGGCTGGCGCTGGGCGAGGTGCCGGGGCCGCTCACGCTGGCGGGCGGCGCGCTGTGCCTGGCGGGCGTCGCGGTGTCGCGGTCCCGGAGGCGGGTGCGGGCCGCGGCCCCGGACGAGGTCACGCAGTCGCGGCCCGAGAGCGCCTCGCGGTCGGCGTGAACGCGCTCTGTCGGACAGCACCTTGATGGACGCCAGGGCGCGGTGCGCTGCGGGGAGGGACAGGGCTGCGGCGGCCGGGATCAGCACCAGCTGGGTGAGGCTGAGCGGAGGGGGGTGGTGACCATACGTGCACGCTCCGGGTGGTGCGGGGGGATGTCGGGGACGTGTGGGACGTCCCGGGAACGTGCTGACCGGACGGTATGTGGTCGACGGTCGTGCGGGATGTTCATGGAACGGCGACCCTGGCGGTCCCAACGGCACGCAGGGGGCCGAGACGTGCGCGAACGGGGGCACGGGGGGGGCGACGGTGGGCGCCCCGTGCCCCCGCGTGCTCGCGGTGCGGGCGGCTAGAACACCACCAGCGCCCGCCCGCCCTTGCCCGCCAGCATGTTCTCGAAGGCCGCCGGGATGCCGTCCAGGGCGATGCGCTCGGTCACCAGGGCGCCGAGGTCCAGGCGTCCGGCGCGGACGTGTTCGGCCAGTACCGGGAGGTCCCGGGCCGGGTCGGCGTTGCCGTAGACGCAGCCGGAGAGGGTCCGGCCCCAGTGGAAGATCTCCAGGGCGTTGAAGGTGACCTGCTGGTCCTTGCCGCCGATGCCGACGACCGTGGTGCGGCCGCCGCGCCGGGTGGACTCCCAGGCGGTGCGGATGGTGGTGGCCCGGCCGACGCACTCGACGGCGACGTCCACGCCCTGCTTGCCGGTGAGGGCGCGGATCTCGCGGGCGGTGGTGTCGGAGGCGATCAGGTAGTCGCCGGCTCCGGCGGCGCGGGCCAGCTCCTCCTTCTCGGGTGACACGTCCACCGCGACGATCTTCGACGCGCCCGCGATGCGGGCCGCCTGGAGCGCGGCGAGGCCCACTCCCCCGACGCCGAACACCGCGACCGTCTCGCCCTCGCGCACCTTCGCCGAGTGGTGGACGGCGCCGTAGCCGGTGAGGACCGCGCAGCCGAGCAGGGCGGCGTCGGTGAGCGGGATGCCGTCCGGGACGGGCAGGACGCAGCCGGCGTCCACGACGGTCTCCTCGGCGAACGCGGCGACGTTCAGGCCGGGGTGCAGGTCGGTGCCGTCGTCGGCGCGGCGGGCGTGCACGTTGGCCGCGCCGGCCAGGGCGTTGGCGCACAGCCAGACCTCGCCGAGCGAGCAGGCGTGGCAGGCGCCGCAGGACGGGGCCCAGTTGAGGACCACGTCGTCGCCGGGCGCGACGCGGGTGACGTCCTCGCCGACGGCGAGGACCGTGCCGGCGCCCTCGTGGCCCAGGACCGCGGGGACAGGCACGCGCATGGTGCCGTTGGACAGGGACAGGTCGGAGTGGCAGACCCCGGCGGCGGTGAGCTTCACCCGGACCTGCCCCGGGCCGGGCTCGGGCAGCTCGATCCCGGTGACCTCCAGCGGGGCGCCTACGGCGGGTACGACGGCGGCACGGACAGCGGTACGGACGGCCATGACGTGGACTACTCCCCTGGAGTCAGAACTGGAGGGACTTGGTCTGGAGGTACTCGGACAGGCCGTGCGTGCCCAGTTCGCGGCCCACGCCCGACTGCTTGTAGCCGCCGAAGGGCGCCAGCGGGTTGAACCGGCCGCCGTTGATGTCGACCTGGCCGGTGTCCATGCGGCGGGCGAAGGCGACGGCCTCCGCCTCGTCGCCGGCCCAGACGGCGCCGGCGAGGCCGTAGACCGTGCCGTTGGCGATCCGCAGGGCCTCCTCCTCGTCTTCGTACCGGAGGATGGACAGGACCGGCCCGAAGATCTCCTCCTGGGCGATGGTCATCTCCTCGGTCACGTCGGCGAAGACCGTCGGACTGACGAAGTAGCCCTCCTCGCGCGGGGCCTCGGGGCCGCCCGCGACCAGGCGCGCGCCCTCGGCGACGCCCTTCTCGATGTAACCGCGCACGCGCTCCTGCTGCTTGGCGTTGACGACCGGGCCGATCCGGTCCCCGTACTTCGCGGCGGCCTCGGCGGCCAGCTCCACGGCCTCGTCGTACCGGTCGGCGGGCACGAGCATGCGGGTCCAGGCGCTGCACGTCTGACCGGAGTTGGACATGACGTTGGCGACGCCCACGTTCACCGCCTTGGCCAGGTCGGCGCTCGGGAGGATGACGTTGGCGGACTTGCCGCCGAGTTCGAGCGCGACCGGCTTGACGGCGGCACCGGCGAGGGCGCCGATCCGCCGGCCCACGGCCGTGGAGCCCGTGAAGGAGACCAGGTCGACGCCGGGGTGCTCGGCGAGGGCCTGCCCGGCGACCGGGCCGAGGCCGGTGACCAGGTTGAAGACGCCCGCGGGGACGCCGGCCTCGTGCACCGCCTCCGCGAAGAGCTGGGCGGTGAGCGGGGTGTCCTCGGCGGGCTTCAGCACGATCGTGCAGCCGGCCGCGAGCGCCGGGGCGACCTTGGCGACGATCTGGTGGAGGGGGTAGTTCCAGGGGGTGATGGCGCCGACCACGCCGATCGGCTCGTGGTGGACCACGGAGTTGCCGACCTTCTCCTCGAAGGCGTACGTCGCCGCCAGCTCGGCGTAGGAGCCCGCGACCGCGATCGGGGCGGCGGCGTGCACGGCCTGCGAGAACTTCAGCGGGGAACCCAGCTCGGCGGTGACCGTCTCGGCGACCTCGTCCTTGCGTGCCACCAGTACGTCCCGCAGGGCGGCCAGGCGGGCGGCCCGCTCGGCGGGCGGGGTGGCGGCCCAGGCCGGCAGGGCGGCGCGGGCGGCCCGTACGGCGGTGTCGACGTCCAGGGCGGTGCCGGCGGGGACCGTGCCGATCACCTGCTCGTCGACCGGGTTCACGACCTCGATCGTGTCCCGGCCGTCGGCGGGCCGCCAGGCTCCGTCGATGTACATGCCGTCATGTGCCTTCATCGCGTTCCTTCCGGGCGGGCCTCGTCGTCCGCACCCCAAACTAGCGCCGATAGTTTTACGGCACCAGGGGCGGCCACCATGGTGGCGCGGCTCACCCTTCCGGCAGGCCCGGTCCCGACGGGATCATTCCTCCAGGTCCGGCAGTCGCGCCGGGGCGGGGCAGATCCGGTCGCCGTGCTGGTCGAAGACGAACAGGTGGGCGAGGTCGACGAGGAGGGGGACCTGCATGCCGTGGCGCAGGTCGATGTCGGGGGTGGTCCGGACGATCAGGTCACCGGGCAGGCGGCCGTCGGGGGCGGCGACCGCGGGTCGCCCGTCCTCCTCGTCGTCCATGACCACCACCGGTCCGGCGCGCAGGGCGCCCGCCCGCTCCTTCAGCCGGTCCAGGACCGTGCCGTCGCGGCGGCGGCGCCTGGCCGGGCGGGGGGCGGGGCGCGGCGCCTCCAGGTCGGGCACGACGGCGGGCCGCGAGCCGGTGTTGAAGTGGACGAGGACCTCGTGGCCCTGGAACTCGACGTGCTCCACCAGGCCGGTGAGCAGCACCTCGCCGGGACGGGCGGAGGCGGGCTTCGCGATCCGTACGGCCTCCGAGCGCAGGCCCACGATGACCTCGCGGCCCTGCTGGACGCGGAGCAACTGGTGGTCCAGGGAGAGCGGTTCGGGCAGGCGCAGGAACTGCTTGCCCAGACTGATGGTCATCGCGCCGTCGAGCGGCGCCCGTACGAGGCCGCGCAGCAGGTTGATGCGCGGGGTGCCGATGAAGGCGGCGACGAAGACGTTGCGCGGCAGGGCGTACACGGCGCGCGGGCTGTCCACCTGCTGGAGCACGCCGCCGCGCAGGACGGCGACGCGGTCGCCGAGGGACATGGCCTCGGACTGGTCGTGGGTGACGTAGATCGTGGTGACGCCCAGTTCCCGGGTCAGTTTGGTGATCTCGGCGCGCAGGTGGTTGCGGAGCTTGGCGTCGAGGTTGGACAGCGGCTCGTCCATCAGGAAGGCGCTGGGGTGGCGGGCGATGGCCCGGCCCATGGCGACGCGCTGGCGTTCGCCGCCGGAGAGCTGGGCGGGAAAGCGGTCGAGGAGGTCCTCGATGCCCAGCATGCGGGCGGTGGCGTCCACGCGGGGGCCGGGGTCGGTCTGGGGTGCCTCGACGCGCAGCGGGAAGCCGATGTTCCCGCGGCTGGTCATGTTCGGGTACAGGGCGAAGTTCTGGAAGACCATCGCCATGCTCCGCTCGGAGGGGAGCAGGTCGTTGGCGTAGGCGCCGTCCAGCAGCAACCGCCCGTCGCTGATCTCCTCCAGCCCGGCGATCATGCGCAGCACGGTGGACTTGCCGCAGCCGGAGGGGCCGAGCAGGACGAGGAACTCGCCGGGCGCGATGTCCAGCGACAGCCGGTCCACCACGCGGTCGCCTCGCGCGTAGGTCTTGCTCACGTCGTGCAGAGAGATGGCGCGTGTCATGGGAGGTGCCCCCGGGGGCTCACTGAGCGCTGGTGCTCCGCGGTCGGACGCCCTCGTGCGGGTCGTACGGGGCGTTTGAGTCACGGAAGTTAACGGAATGTACGCGGCCGGGGGAAGACGCTGGACCATATCTCGGTGCCACCGTCCATCTGGTGAGAAAGCGGACGACCGGATTCAGGCGTACCACCTCTCCGGTGGGCGGCCGGTCTGCGGGCCCCCGGGCGCCCTAACGGGTCGTCCGGCGCAAGGGCCGGCGCCGGGGCGTGTCCTCGGGGTCGTCGTCGGTGGGCGGGGGATCCGCGGTCGGTCCGGTGGACGGGGCGCGCAGGGCGACGCCGGAGGACAGGAACAGCAGGGCGCCGAGCATCACGAACGGCGCGGCCACGCCCGCGACGCCGGCGATCAGGCCCGCCGCGGCGGGCGCGGCGACCTGGCCGAGGCGGTTGCCGGTCAGGCGCAGGGCGAGGGCGGTGGAACGGGCTCCGTCGGGGGCCGCCTGGACGACGGTCGTCATGGACAGCGGCTGGCCGACGCCGAGGCAGAAACCGAGGACGACCAGAATCAGCGCGAGCCCCCAGACCGGCACCGGCAGCGCGACACCGGCGCACAGCAGGGCGGCCAGCAGACACGTGACCGTGAGCAGCGCGGTGCGGCCGAGCAGCCGCAGCAGGGGCGTCAGTACCAGCCGGCAGGCGATGGTGGCCGCCGCACGCAGGCTGAGCAGGACGCCGATCACGGCCGGGGAGATGCCCCGGTGCTCGCCGACGACCGGCAGGTAGGCGGTGAGGATGTCGGTCGCGGACAGGACGGACAGGCTGATCAGGATGCCCGCGGGCACGCCCCGGGCGCGCAGGATGCCCCCCACCGGGACACGCGCGCCCTGTGCCGTACGGGGCTTGGCGGCCGCCGGGTGCTCTATGCGCCACAACGACGTGAACGCGACCGCCGCGCCCGCCCCCGCCACCACCAGGGCCAGCGCGCTGCTGCCGGCCATGTCGTGGCCGCCGATCAGCGCGCCCGCCGCGATGGGCCCGACGAGTTGGCCGAGCGAGGCGCCGATGGTGAAGTGGCCGAAGTTGCGGTCCTGTTCGTGCGGCGCGGACTGGCGGGCGACCAGCGACTGGGCGCCGATGACGAAGCAGAGGTGGCCGAGGCCCATGACGCCGCTCCAGAGGGCCATCGCCCACAGGGAGCCCGCGACCCCGCTCAGCGCGCAGCCGCCGGCGATGAGCACCACGCCGACGGGCAGCAAGGGCGCGCAGCGGCCGTGGTCGGTGCGGCGGCCGAGCGGGACGGCGGCGAACAGCGGCAGCAGCGCGTACACCCCCGCGATGACGCCGACCGCCTGCTCGTCCGCGCCCAGCGCGAGGGCCCGGTAGGAGACGGCGGGCCGGGCCATCGACACCGCCCCCTGCGCGAAGCCGAAGGCGATGACGAGGCGGAGCAGCCAGCCGCGGTTCCCACCGGGCGCCATGATCGTGTTCCTTCCCGCAACCCCGGACCTCCGGCTCCCAGGACGAGTCCCCGGGGGAGCCGGGCCGATGATCAGATGATGCCGAACAGAATGCCCGCCGCGAGAATGACCAGGCTCGTCATGACCGCCCACTTCACCACGAACCGCGTGTGGTCGCCGAACTCGACCTTGGCCATGCCGACCAGGACGTAGACGGCCGGGACGAGCGGGCTGGACATGTGCAGCGGCTGGCCGACGATCGAGGCGCGGGCGATCTCCAGCGTCGACACACCGTGCGCCTGACCGGCCTCGGCGAGCACCGGCAGGACGCCGAAGTAGAAGCCGTCGTTCGACATGAAGTAGGTCAGCGGCAGGCTCAGCAGCCCGGTGACCAGGCCCATCTGCGGGCCCATGCCGTCGGGGATGGTGTCCACGAGCCAGTTGGCCATGTGGTCGACCATGCCGGTGCCGGTGAGGACGCCGGTGAAGACGGCGGCGGCGAAGACCATCCCGGAGACGTTGAGGACGTTGTCGGCGTGGGCCGCGATCCGGGCCTTCTGGTCGGGGATGTGCGGGAAGTTGACGGTGAGCGCGAGCGCGGCGCCGAGCAGGAAGAGCACCGGGATCGGCAGCAGCTCCATGATCATGGCGGTGAGCAGCCCGACCGTGAGCAGCGCGTTGAACCAGTACAGCTTGGGGCGCAGGGTGGGGCGGTCCGGGTCGAGGCCCTTGAAGTCGTCCTCGGGCTCGTCGGACACGTCGGACTCGCCGTCCCCGGCAGCGGCGGCGTCCCCCGAGCCGCCGGAGCCCGCGGCGGACGTGCCGGACGCCTTACCCATGCCGGCACCCGCACCGGCACCGGCACTGGCACCCGCACCGGACGCCGTGCCCGAACCCGCGCCGACCAGCACCGTCTCGCTCTCCGGCTCCCGCACCAGCGCCTCGTCCAGCGTCAGCGTGCCCAGCCGCCTGCGCTCGCGCAGACCCAGCACGTACGACAGGGTGATGACCGCGAGCAGACCGACGGCCAGGGCCGGGATCATCGGGACGAAGATGTCGGTGGCGTCGACCTTCAGGGCGGTGGCGGCGCGGGCGGTGGGACCGCCCCAGGGCAGCGTGTTCATCACACCGTTGGCCATCGCGGCGACGCCGGTCATCACGACCAGGCTCATCTTCAGGCGCTTGTACAGCGGGTACATCGCCGAGACCGTGATCATGAAGGTGGTGGAGCCGTCGCCGTCCAGCGAGACGATGGCGGCGAGCAGGGCCGTACCGACGACGATCCGCATCGGATCGGCCTTGCAGAACTTCAGGATGGCCCGGACGATCGGGTCGAAGAGCCCGACGTCGATCATCACCCCGAAATAGACGATCGCGAACATGAGCATCGCCGCGGTGGGGGCGAGGCTGGACACGCCGTCGATGACGTAGTCACCGAGGTGGGCGCCCTTGCCGACGAACACGCAGAACAGCGCGGGGATCAGCACGAGCGCCGCGATCGGCGACATCTTCTTCGTCATGATCAGGACCAGGAAGGTCGCGATCATGGCGAAGCCGAGGATGGTCAGCATGTATGAGTACCTAACGTTCGCCCTTGAACATTCCACCGGGGCAGGCGGTGCGAGCGACGTTAGGTGCCGCAAAGCGGCGTTAACAAGACGTTGACATGCGAGCAATAAGCGCAAAACTCCAGGTCACAGCTTTGCGCCGGTCAGGGCTGGGGCGCGGGGGTGATCGCGACGGGTACGCCGTTGAGGACCGCGTTGCCCGAGAGCGGGTCGAGCAGGCTGCCGTCGAGGAGCTGGTTGACGTTGACGCCGGGCTCGGTGGCGGCGTGGGTCAGACGGGTGCCGGGGCGATGGTGGCCCCAGCCGTGCGGGAGGCTGACCACGCCCGGCCGCACCGTGTCGGTGACCTCCGCGGGGGCGGTCACCTCTCCCCCGGCCGCCTTCACGCGCACGGACTCTCCGCTGCGCACGCCGAGCCGTTCGGCGTCGTCGGGGTGGAGGTGCAGGGTGCAGCGGTTGGAGCCGCCGGTGAGGGCCGGGATGTTGTGCATCCAGCTGTTGTTGGACCTGAGGTGGCGCCGTCCGACGAGGACGAGCCCCTCGGGCCGTTCGGCCAGGGCCTGCCGCAGGCGCGGCAGATCGTCGGCGATCGGCTCCGGCAGCAGCTCCACCTTGCCGCTGCGGGTCTTCAGCGGCTGCGGCAGCCGCGGGCGCAGCGGGCCGAGGTCGATGCCGTGCGGGTGGGCGAGCAGCCGCTGGAGGGACAGCCCGTCGGGCCGTACGCCGAAGCCGTCGCCGTAGGGGCCGAGGCGCAGCATCATGTCGAGCCGCCGCTCGGGGCCGCTCTCGCCGGTGAGCCGGGCGGTCAGTTCGCCCGGGTCGCGTCCGTGCACGGGTGAGTGCGGCTCCCGTACGGCCTTGCCGAGGGTCTGTTCGATCACCATGGCGTCGACGGCGGCCGGGTCGGCGCCGTGCCTTCCGGTGGCGGCCAGGATCAGCCGGGCCAGGATCTCGGTCTCGGCCATGCGGCCGGGTTCCAGCGGGACGGCGGGGCGGGTGTAGCGGACCTGGTTGCGCACGGCGAGGGTGTTGAGGGCGAAGTCGTGGTGCGGGCTCTGCGCCGGCGGGGGCGGCGGCAGGACGACGTGGGCGTGGCGCGAGGTCTCGTTGAGGTAGGGGTCGACGCTCACCATGAAGTCGAGCGAGGCCAGCGCCTTGTCGAGCCGGTCGCCGTCGGGTGCGGACAGTACGGGGTTGGCGGCGACGGTGACCAGCGCTCGGAGCGGCTCGCCCGCCTCGACGGCGGCGTCGATCTCCTCGGCGGCGGTGGCGGTGTCGATCTCCTCGGCGAGGGCGGACAGCGGCAGTTCGCCCTTGGCCTCGGGGCGCCCGCTCACCCGGGAGTGCCAGCGGCCGAGCGCGAACCCGTGTCCGGGCCCGGCGGGGCGGGGCGTCCGGTCGGTGGCCGCCTGCGGGAAGAGGGCGCCGCCGGGCCGGTCGAGGTTGCCGGTGAGGATGTTGAGGACGTCCACGAGCCAGCTGGCGAGCGTGCCGTGCGGGACGGTGCAGCTGCCGATGCGGCCGTACACGGCGGCGGTGGGGGCGGCGGCGAGTTCGCGGGCGAGGGCCCGCGTCACCTCGGCGTCCACGTCGCAGGCGGCGGCGACGGACTCCGGCGTGAAGTCGCCCACGGCGTCGGCGAGTTCCGCGACCCCTTCGACGTGCGGGGCGAGCGCGCCGAGGTCCACCAGGTCCTCTTCGAACAGTACGTGGGCCATCGCGGCGAGGAGCAGGGCGTCGGTGCCGGGGCGGATCGCCACGTGCCGGTCGGCGAGCTTCGCGGTGCGGGTGCGGCGCGGGTCGATGACGGTGAGGGTGCCGCCGCGGGCCCTGAGCGCCTTGAGCCGGCCGGGGAAATCGGGGGCCGTGCACAGACTGCCGTTGGACTCCAGCGGGTTGGCGCCGATGAGGAGCAGGTGGTCGGTGCGGTCGAGGTCGGGCACCGGGATGGCGTTGGCGTCGCCGAAGAGCAGCCCGCTGGAGACGTGCTTGGGCATCTGGTCGACCGTCGACGCGGTGAAGAGGCTGCGGGTGCCGAGGGCACCGATCAGGACGGTCGGGTAGAGGGCACCGGCCATGGTGTGCACGTTGGGGTTGCCGAGGACGACGCCGACGGAGTGCGGCCCGTACCGCTCGACGACAGGCCGGATACCGGCGGCGACCGCGTCGAACGCCTCCTCCCAGGTGGCCTCGCGCAGCTCGCCGTCCCTGCGCACCAGGGGCGCGCGCAGCCGGTCGGGGTCGGAGTCGACGGCCCCGAAGGAGGCGCCCTTGGGGCAGATGAACCCGCGGCTGAAGACGTCGTCGCGGTCCCCTCGGGCCGCGGTGACCGTGGTGCCGTCGATGGTGAGCGCCAGGCCGCAGGTGGCCTCGCACAGGGGACAGATACGCAGGGCGGTGCGGGACACGAGTCCTCCCGGAAGGCGACGGTGGCGCTCTCTGACGGGTGAGCATACCGACCGGTAGGCATGTAGGGGAGGTTTCGCGCCGACGGTTGTGTGAACAGCGGTACGACACCGGCCTGCCGGTCGAGCACAGACCGCCCGCCGGACAGGCACCGGACCACCCGCCGGACAGGCACGGACACTCCCGGTCAGGCACCGGACCACCCGCCGGACAGGCACGGACACTCCCGGTCAGGCACCGGACCACCCGCCGGTCGCGCACGGACCACCCGCCGCTCAGACACGGACCGCCCACTGGTCGATCACGACCGGGCCCGTCGGTCGATCACGACCACGAGCGCCCCGTCAGTCGAGCACCCGCCCCAGATACGCCCGCAGCAGTTCCCGGGCCTCCTCGATGATCTTCTCGTCCCCGTCCGGCGCGACCCGGAAGGCGAGCTGTACGAGGGTGTCGGCCGTCTCCACGGCGACGAGGAAGGCGCGGCGCAGATCGTCGTCGGGGCGGCGGCCGAGGTAGCCGGAGAGCAACTCGGTGAGCCGGTCGGCGACGCGGTGGTTGGGGACGGCGTGGCGGCCGCCGACCGGTATCTGGTTGCCGAAGTCGATCAGGGAGAAACCGGGCGCGGTCCGCTTCATCGCCAGGTACTCGTCGAGCACCGCGTCCAGCGCCCCGCGCCAGCCGCCGTCGCCCACCTCCGTCAGCCGTTCGGTCACGCGCTCCGCGTAGCGCTCCAGGTTGCGCTGGGCCAGCGCGTCGGCCATCTGCCGCTTGTTGCCGAAGAAGCGGTACACGGAGCCGATGGGGACGTCCGCGCGCAGCGCCACGGCCCGGGTGCTCAGGGCGTCGTAGCCGACCTCGTCGAGGAGGTCCGCGCAGGCGTCGAGGATCCGGGTCAGCCGTTCGGCGCTGCGCCGCTGCACGGGGGCACGGCGGAGCGAGGTCGCGTGGGACACGGTCTTCATGATGCCCTTCCGCCGCGGTCCGGTGAACTGTGACCTTCAGTACGGCGGTGGCCACCGGCTTCGCTCACCGCGCCGCCGTGCGGGCGGGAAGCGCCTGCTCCTCCAGCCCCTCCGGCTCCGTTGTCCCCTCCGGCCCCGTTGTCCCCTCCGGCTCCGTCGCCTCCGACGGCTCCGCGTCCGACGCCGTGATGTCCGCCGTGCTCTCGACGGGTTCGCCGTCGACGGCCCAGACGGTGCCGTCGTCGGCGTACAGGCGGACCGTGAGCTGGTGGGTGCCGCGGGGCACGAGGTCGGCGGCGAGGCGGTACTCCGGTCCGCGCAGGCGGGTGAGGAGGTCACCGTCGAGGAAGACGTGGGCGATACCGCGGCCGGCCACCGCCTTCGCCTCCGTCCCGGCCGGCGAGAACCTGAAGTCGCGGACGGTCAGGCGTACGTCCCAGCTGTCGTCGTTCTCGGGCTGCACCTCGATACCGACCTCGGGAGCCTCCTCGCCGTCCACCTCCCGGTAGCGCCGGCCCTCCTCGTCGGTGGCGTCGAGCAGCCTGCCCACCGGCGTGGCCGAATCCCGGGCCTCCGGTTCGCCCTTACCGTCCCCGTCACTGGAGCCGCAGCCGGCGGGTCCGGTCAGCAGCAGGACACAGACCGCGAGCACGGCAAGCACTCCCCGTATCCACGACATGACGGGAGACTAGAACACCGGTCCGACAGTCCGGATCCCCCGGGGGTCTGGTTCCGGTCATCCTCCCTCGGTATGACCCGCGTGGACCCGAACCCCGTACGACCTCTTGCGCACGGGAAACCGCAATCCTACGGTGTCCCATAGGAATCGGGTGGGAATCGGGTTGCGAGGGAGCGATCAATGAGCGGGGACGCGCGGAAGACCGCGGAGGGGCTGGCCTACCTGTCCGGTTTCGGCAACGAGCACAGCTCGCAGGCCGTTCCGGGCGCACTGCCCGAGGGCCGGAACTCCCCGCAGCGGGCCCCGCTGGGTCTGTACGCGGAGCAGCTGAGCGGCACGGCGTTCACGGAGCCGAGGGCGGACAACCGGCGTTCGTGGCTGTACCGGATCCGCCCGTCGGCCGCGCACCCGGCGTTCACCCGCACGGGCAACGGCGCGATCCGCACGGCGCCCTTCACCCAGGCCGTACCGGACCCGAACCGGCTGCGGTGGAACCCGCTGCCCGAGCCGAAGGCGGGGACCGACTTCCTGGCGGGCCTGTGGACGCTCGGCGGCAACGGCGACGTCACCCAGCGCACCGGCATGGCCGTGCACCTGTACCACGCCACGGCCTCCATGGAGCGCGTCTTCAGCGACGCCGACGGCGAGCTGCTGATCGTCCCGGAGCGCGGCGGCCTGCTGCTGCGCACCGAGTTCGGTCTGCTGCACGCCGAGCCGGGCCATGTGGCGCTGATCCCGCGCGGCGTCCGCTTCCGCGTGGAACTGCTGGACACTGCATCGAATGGCGGGCAGAGCCCGACCGCCCGCGGCTACGTCTGCGAGAACTACGGCGCCCCCTTCCGCCTCCCCGACCTCGGCCCGATCGGCGCCAACGGCCTGGCGAACGTGCGGGACTTCATGGCGCCGGTCGCCGCCTACGAGGACGTCGAGGGCCCGGTGGAGGTGGTCAACAAGTTCTGCGGCAACCTCTGGACGGCGACCTACGACCACTCCCCGCTCGACGTGGTCGCCTGGCACGGCAACCATGTGCCGTACGTCTACGACCTGCGCCGCTTCAACGTCATCGGCACGATCTCGTACGACCACCCGGACCCGTCGATCTTCACGGTGCTGACCTCCCCGTCGGACACCCCCGGCCTCGCGGGCGTCGACTTCGTGGTCTTCGCGCCGCGCTGGCTGGTGGGCGAGGACACCTTCCGGCCGCCGTACTTCCACCGGAACGTGATGAGCGAGTACATGGGCCTGATCGAGGGCGCCTACGACGCCAAGGCGGAGGGCTTCGTGCCGGGCGGCGGCTCGCTGCACAACATGATGTCGGCGCACGGTCCGGACCGGGAGACCTTCGACCGGGCGAGCGCGGCCGAGCTGAAGCCGCAGCGGATCGACGACGGGCTGGCGTTCATGTTCGAGACGCGGTGGCCGGTGACCCTCACGCCCCACGCGGCCCGCGCCGAGCACCTGCAACCACGCTACGACGACGTCTGGCAGGGCCTGGAGCGTCACTTCCGCCCCTTGCACTGAGGATTCCCTACCGGTACGGATGGCCCGTGACCTCCTTCGCCCCGGACTCCATCGTCCTGAACCGCAAGCTGCCGCTGTGGTACCAGGTGTCGCAGTCGCTGCGCGCCTCGATACTCGGCCGCTCGCCCCGGGACCCGCTGCGCCTGCCCACGGAGGAGCAGCTGGCCGGTCACTACGGGGTGAGCGTGCTGACCATGCGGCAGGCGCTGAAGGAACTGGAGGACGAGGGGCTGATCACGCGTCACCGCAGGCGCGGCACGTTCATCGAGCCCGACGCCCGGCGGGGCGCCCCGGTGCGGCTGCTGGGCTCGGTGGACGCGATCGTGGCCCAGCAGTCCGGCATGAAGGCCGAGCTGCTGGGCCACGGCACCGGACCCGTGCCGCCCGAACTCGCCGAGTTCTTCCCGGACCTGGCGGAGACGGCGACGTACCACCGGCTGCGCTGCGACGAGAAGACGGGTGAGCCCACCAACCACGCCCGCAACTACGTCCGTCCCGAGGTCGCCGCCCGCATCGACGTGGACGACCTGGCCCGTTGGCCGATGACCAAGGTGCTGCGGGACGTGGTGGGCATGGACATCAGCCGGATCACGGACACCGTGGAGGCCCGGCTCGCGGACCCGGAGACGGCGCGGCTGCTCGAAGTCCCGCTGCTCAGCCCGATCCTGCACTACACGGGCATCACGTACGACACGGCGGGGCGGGTCCTGGACGTGGCGGTCATCCACTACCGGGGGGACCGTTTCTCGTTCACGGTGACCCTGGATGCCACGTGAGGCCCGGGCACCCCGTCGTACGATGCCCAGCGTGACGCACGACGACGCTCCGCCGCTGGCGGACCTCATGCCGTGGTCCGTCGCACCGCCGCGGCTCGGCCGGGGGTGGCCGACGGCTCCCGACCCGGCATCCCTGAAGTCCCGTTGGGACACCCTGGTGAAGGCCGCGGGACCCGACCGCGAGGCCCTGTTCGAGCCGACGCGCGCACGGACGCTGCACACGGCGGTCGGCCGGCTGCCGGGCACGTCCGGCGGCACGGAGAGGCTGCTGCGCGCCTCCGGGCCGTGTCCGGAACCGGTCCGCGTGCTGCGCGCGCCCTTCGACGAGCAGTGGCTCGTTCCCGACCACCGGCTGATCGACGCGGCCCGTCCGGAGCTGTGGCGGGTGGCGGACGAGCGACAGGTCTTCGTGGTGGAGGCGCCCGACGCCGCCGGCCCTCCCCTGCTCGTCGCGACCTCGCGGCTGCCGCTGCTCGGTGGGGCCCGGGTGCGCCCGCTGTACCGGCGTCCCGGCGGGGCGGAGCCGAACCTGGCCCCCGGTCTCCTCGACCACCTGGGCGCCCGGCTCGGCCGGCGCCCCGAGCCGGGGGACGTGCTGGCCTGGGCGGTGGCGACGGTGCGGGAGGGCTCCCTGGTCCCGCTCACCGCGGACCCGGCGCTGTGGGAGCACGGTGTCGGCCTGGGCCGGCGCGCGCTGTGGCTGATGCGCCGCGACGGCGAGCGCCCCAAGCTGCCCGGCGGCCGTCGCCCGTACGTCCGCGCGCCTCTGCCCGCGCGCCCGCTGACCCTGCGCTACGACCGGGACGAGGAGGCCCTGTACCTGGACGAGGGCCGGGTCTCCCCCGTGCCGCCCGGTGCCTGGGACTTCGAGGCGGGCGGGGTGCGCGTGCTGGAGCAGTGGTTCGCGGCCCGTACCGCCGAGGGCGAGCCGGGCACGCTGGCGGCGATCCGCCCGGCCACCTGGCCGCAGACCTGGACGTCCGAGCTGCTGGAACTGATCACGGTCCTCGCCCTGCTCGCCGAAGTGCGGTCGCGGTGCCGGGAGTTGACCGTGACGGACGCGATCACGTCGGCCGAGCTGCGCGAGGCGGGCGTGCTGCCCGTGCCCCCGGCGGCCCGGCGGCCGGCCTCCGTCCTGGACGGCCGGGAGGAGGGGCCGGAGGGGCAGCTGGCGCTGCTGTAGACCCGCCCCGACTCGGGGCCGCCGGGGTCTTTCCGCCCAGGCCCCGCCCAAGCCTCGCTCAGGCCCCACCCAACCCCGCTCAGGCCCCGCAGGCGAACTCGTCCAGCACCCGCGCCAGGGCCCGCTCGAAGACCGCATCCAGGTCGATCGGACCGGCGCCCTCGGCGAGGACGCCGCCAGCCGCGGACAGGCGCCGCTCGCGACCTGCCGGCCCAGGTAGGCGATGCGCATGGCGTTCTCCTGCTCCTCGGACCAGGACAGCGAGCGGGTGCGCTCGGCGGTGGAGGTCTCGTTGGTGACGTAGGGCGTCACGACGCCGTTCACCATGGCGACCAGCTTCATCTTCGTGCCGTAGGGCGCGTCGAAGGGGTCGAGGCAGGCCAGGCAGTGCTCCGGATAACGCAGGGCTGAGCAGGCCGGTGGGCGTCACCGCCGGGTGGGAGTCGGCGGGACGGAGGTGGGACGGACGTACGGGGGAGACGGACGTACGGAAGAAGACGTACGGACGAAGACGTACCGAGAAGGCGTACGGAAGACGCGGGCGTACGAACGGGTACGGGCGTACGGAGGATTACCCGCGCTCGGGAGCACACCGGGGCGCCGCTGCCTGCCGTGGGGATGGCGGACGAGTGTGCGGCGCCGCGCCGGGTCGGTGTGACCGCCGGCGCGCGGGCCTCAGTTGCCGCCGAACAGCGAGCGGCGCAGTCGGCGCAGTGGCGCGAACAGCGAGACCCGGCGCACCCTGGCGCCCCTGCTGCTGCGCTTGTGCGCGGGCTCACGCGCGGTCAGCTCACGCATCAGCGACATCGCCTCCACCGTCTCCCGTTGCGGGAGGGCAGGCCCTCCGAGCACCGCGAGATGACGGTCGAGACGCGAGCTGGTCGCGCTGCTTCCGCAGGTGATGGCAGGGACCCTTGCCCTGCTGCGCACCGTTATCTGTTCCATGTCACTCCCCACCCGTACGAGTCCACCCGGCCCGGGCAGAGTAACCCTATCGCCCCGGTACGGCATGCGTGTATCGCGGTCACAGGATTCACCTTCCCCGTAAGGGGGTTGACGATTACTCTCCGAATCCAACAGATTCCAGGGTGAGTTGGACAACCGGCCTGCTCGTCGGGCGGGCCGAGCCCCCGTCGGGCTCGATCGTCACCGCCAGTGAGGAGGCGCTCCGGTCCAGGCCGGAGGCGATCAGGGGCGTGTCGCCGTCCAGGAGCCCGAGGGAGCGCGGCACGGCGCCGGGGCGCATGAGCCAGAGTTGGTGCACGCGGTCGCCGGACGGCTCGCCGTACCCGCTCAGGGTGACGACCGCGCGCCCCTCCGATGCGGAGGCGACCACTCCGATCCTGCGGCCCCGGCTGTCCTCGCCGCTCGTCGCGCGGGCGTCCGGCGCGGCCAGAACGTGGGCGATCTCACGTGCCCGGTCCCGCGCGGTGTCCAGTTCGCCCTGTGTCCGGTTGGCCTGGACGGCGAAGAGCGAGGCGACCACGAGCGCCGCGGCCGCCGTCGCCGTGGCGAAGGGCACGAGCAGGGGGCGCGGCCGGGACGCGCGGGAGCGTTTCGGCGGCGGCTGGACGCCCCACACGTGGGGCGGCAGCCGGCGCACGGGCCCGCTCCCGGGCGCGGGCTCCTGCGCGGTGGTGCGTACGGCGGCCAGGACGCGGTCGCGCAGGGCGGCCGGAGCCGGGGCGGCCGTGGACCAGGCCAGCCGGACGGCGTCCTCGGACAGGGCCCGCACCTCGGCGGCGCAGCGCTCGCAGCGCTCCAGGTGCCGTTCGAAGCGGACCCGTTCGGCGCCTTCGAGGGCGTCCAGGGCGTAGGGGGCGGCGAGCGAGTGGAGGTCGCCGCGGCGCGGCAGCCGGCCGAAGAGGCTCATGCGGCACCTCCCAGGCAGTCGCGCAGGCGGTTGAGTCCGTCTCTCATCCGTGTCTTCACCGTGCCCAGCGGGAGGGAGAGGCGCTCGGCCACCTCCCGGTAGGTGTAGCCGTCGTAGTAGGCGAGGGTGACCGACTGGCGCTGCAGTGCGGTCAGGCGGTCCAGGCAGCGGCGCACCCACTCGCGTTCGAGGCCGGCCTCGACCTCCTCGGAGACCTGGTCGAAGGCGGGGTGGTGGGCGCGGCGGGCCTCGCGCTGGTCGCGTTCACCGGCCGCGCGGGCGCTGCGCACCCGGTCGACGGCGCGGCGGTGGGCGACGGTGAGGATCCAGGACAGGGCGCTTCCGCGGCGCGGGTCGAACCGCGCCGCGGACCGCCAGAGTTCGAGCAGCACCTCCTGCGCCACCTCCTCCGACTGGGCGGGGTCGCGCACCACGCGCCGTACGAGTCCGAACACCGGGCCGGAGACCAGTCCGTACAGCTCCTCGAAGGCCTTCTGGTCGCCGTCCGCCACGAGCATCAGCAGCTCGTCCGCCTCCACCCGTTCCCCCTCTCGCCCCGCGGGCCGCGCCCGGCCCGTCCACGTCACCGCCGGGCGCGCGCGGTGGCACGCCCTCCGCAGGAGTTACGGATCGGCGGGCGGAAAACGCGGGTCGGCCGGGCACGTGTTGGCCGCGGACCGGATTCCGGGCTCTTTCCCGGTTCGACCAATCCGGGTCCGGGAGCGCTCCGAATGCCGGTGCGTCAGGGAAGTCGGCTCATCGGCACAGAGGACGGACGGCATGACACCTATCTCCGGAAGCGGCCGCACGGGGCGCCGCAGGGGCGTCGCCACGCTGGTCTGCGGCGCGCTGGCCGCCGGAGGTCTCGCGGCCGCCGGCGTGACCGCGCTGGAACCGGGGGCGGCGGCCGCCTCCAGCCATCGGGAGGCCCCGCTGATATCGGGGACCCCGCAGTACGACAACACGGACCTGTACGCCTTCGTGAGCCCGGACCGGCCGGACACGACGACGCTCGTCGCCAACTGGATCCCGTTCGAGGAACCGGCCGGCGGGCCGAACTTCTTCACCTTCGCGGAGGACGCCCAGTACGACCTCCACGTCGACAACAACGGCGACGCGCAGGGCGACCTGCTCTTCCGGTACACGTTCACCACGCACACGAAGAACGACAAGACGTTCCTCTACAACACGGGCCCCGTCACCAGCCTCGACGACCCGGACCTCAACATCACCCAGACCTACGACATCGAGCTGATCAAGCTCCACGAAGGGAAGGAGGCGTCCCGGACGACGATCGCCCACGAGGTGCCGGTGGCGCCGTCGAACGTCGGCAAGGCGTCGATGCCGGACTACGGCGCGCTGCGCGACCAGGCGGTGCACGAGCTGGCCGGCGGGGCGCGGACGTTCGCCGGGCAGGCCGACGACCCGTTCTTCCTGGACCTGCGCGTCTTCGACCTGCTGTACGGCGGGAACCTGTCCGAGGTCGGCAACGACACCCTCAAGGGCTACAACGTCAACTCGATCGCCCTCCAGGTCCCCACCGACATGGTCGTGGAGTCGGCCGAGCAGCCGGTCGTGGGCATCTGGTCGACGACGCGGCGCAAGAACGCGCAGGGGGAGTTCACCCAGGTCTCGCGGCTCGGCAACCCGCTGGTGAACGAGGTCGTCAACCCGCTCAAGGACAAGGACACGTTCAACGCGTCCGCGCCGGCCGACGACGCGCGGTTCCTGCCGAACGTCACCAACCCCGAGCTGCCGAAGCTCATCGAGGCGATCTACAGGATCGAGGCGCCCGCCGAGCCGCGCGACGACCTCGTCGACGTGTTCCTCAAGGGCGTCAAGGACCTCAACCAACCGCCCCACGTCACGCCCTCGGAGCAGCTGCGCCTCAACACCTCGATCGCACCGGCCGCCGAGCCGAAGCGCCTCGGCGTTCTCGACGGCGACAACGCGGGCTTCCCCAACGGGCGCCGGCTGACCGACGACGTGATCGACGCCGCCCTCCAGGTGGTCGAGGGCGAGCTGGTCGGCGCCGCGAACGATCTGGGCGACGCGGTCGACGCCAACGACAAGGAGTTCGGGAAGGCCTTCCCGTACGTGGCGAACCCCACGGAGGGTTCCCGTGGACCGCTCGCCGACGGCACGGGCGAGGGCAACGACGTGCGCAACCAGCTGGGCGACGCGCTGCGGCCGGCCGGTTCCGACGACACGACCCTCATCGCCGCCTCCGCGGGCGCCGGGGCCGTCGGCATCCTGCTGATCGGCGGCGCCCTGGCGTGGTGGCGCCGCACGCGAGGCCGTGCCTACTGACCGGCCCCACCGACTGGCGCGGCCCGCTCCCTTCCCCTCCCCCACGGCGGGCCGCGCCGCCTCGCGTTTCCCACGCACGTCTCCCGTACGTCGCTCGCGCCGCTCGCACCCCTCGCACCGCTCGCACCCCTTGATCGCTTGAGGAGAGGCATGGCCCCGCACCGCAACGACAGCGAACCGGACAGCAAACCGGACAGCGAACCGGCCGAGGCGCCCGGCCGCCCGCCCGGTCCGGGAGACGCCGAGGCCGAGGTCACCGGCGGTGCCGACCGGCGCCTGGCCGCCATGCGGCGCTTCGCCGCGGCCGCGCGGCGCCGGCGGGGCTCGCGCTTCGTCGGGTGTGCCGCGCTACTGGCCGTGGCCCTGACCGCCGGGGCCGTCGCCGTCGACGGAGCACGGGACGGTCGCGGCGTCGTGGCGGCCGGTGTGCCGCGGGACGGGCCGGGGATGGCGAACGGCGTCGGCCTGGACGCGGGTGTCCCGGCGCTGCAGGCCCGGCTCCGTTCCCAGCCGCGGGACTTCGGCGGCTGGGCCACCCTCGGGCTGGCCTACGTGGAACAGGCCCGCACCGACGGCGACCCCTCCCGCTACCCCCGGGCCGAGAAGGCCCTGGAGCGCTCCCTGGAGCTCGAACCGGGCAACGACCAGGCCCTCGCCGGCCGCGCCGCCCTCGCCGCCGCCCGGCACGACTTCGCGGACGCGCTGGCGTACGCCGACCGGGCCCTGAAGGCGAACCCCTACAACGAACGCGCCCTGTGCTCCCGTGTCGACGCCCTCGTCGAACTCGGCCGCTACGACGACGCGGCACGGGCCGCCGACACCGCCGACACCCGGCGGCCGGGCATCCCGGTCTTCACGCGGTACGCCTACGTCCGGGAGCTGCGCGGCGAGGCGGACGCCGCGCGGCGGGTCCTGGAGCAGGCCCTCGCGGGTGCCTCCGCCCCCGCCGACGTGGCGTACGTCGCCACCCAGCTGGGCCGGCTCGCCTGGAACCAGGGCGACCACTCGGCCGCCCTGCGCCACTACGCCCGTGCCCTCGCCGCCGACGACACCCACCTGCCCGCCCTGGAGGGCCGCGCCCGGGCGAAGGCCGCGAGCGGCGACCAGGCGGGCGCGGTCCGGGACCTGGAGGACGTCGTCGCCCGCTCGCCGCTGCCCGGACCGCTCGTCGCGCTCGGCGAGCTGTACGAGGTGCGGGGCGAGAAGGCGAAGGCCCGTGAGCAGTACGCCCTCGTCGACGCCTGGACGGCGCTCGCCCGGTCCGGCGGCGTCAACGTCGACCTGGACACCGCCCTCGCCGCCGCCGACCACGGCGACGAGGCAGCGGCCTTGCGCGCGGCCCGCGCCGAGTGGGACCGCCGCCGCACCGTGCACACCGCGGACGCCCTCGCCTGGGCGCTGCACGTGAGCGGCCGCGACGCGGAGGCGTTGCCGTACGCCCGCCGGGCCACGGCCACGGGGTACCGCGACGCCGCCTTCCTCCACCACCTGGGCGTCATCGAGCGGGCCGTGGGGCGGAAGGCGGACGCCCGCCGCCATCTGACGGCGGCGCTGGACCTGAACCCCGGCTTCTCCCCCCTCGGCGCCCGCGAGGCCCGTACGGCGCTGAAGGACCTGGAGACCGCCCGTTGAACCCCCGCCGTCTCCTGACGCGCGGCGCCGCCGTCCTCACCGCGGCCTGCGCCCTCGCCCTGTTCCCCTCCGCCGGCGCGAGCGCGCATCCGCTCGGCAACTTCACCGTCAACCGCTACGACGGTCTGGTCGCCACCCCCGGCGAACTGCGCGTCGACCACGTCGAGGACCTCGCGGAGATCCCGGCCACCCAGGCCGGCCCCGACGTCGAACGGCTCGGCATCGCGGAGTGGGCCCGGCAACGCTGCGAGAAGGCCGCCCGGGACAGCGGGCTGACCGTCGACGGCCGTGCGATCGGCCTCACCGCGCAGCGCAGCCACGCGCGCGTGCGGCCCGGTCAGGCCGGGCTCGACACCCTGCGCCTGGAGTGCCGGCTCGTCGCGCCGCTGCCCGAGGCCGCCGAGGCGACCGTCGGTTTCCGGGCCGCAGGTGCCTCCTCCGGTCCCGGCTGGCGGGAGATCACCGCGCGCGGCGACCGCACGACACTCGCCGCGTCGGACGTGCCGACGACCTCGACCTCGCGCGAACTGACGCGATACCCCGAGGAGTCGCTCTCCTCCCCGGCCGACACCGCGAGCGCGTCCCTGCGGGTCAGGCCCGGTGGTCCCGCCCTGGAGCGGGAACGGCAGGACGCCCCCGCCGCCCCCGCCGCCTCCGTCCTGCCCCGCGGCGCCGACCGCTGGACCCGCGCCCTCGACTCCCTGGTCGCCCGGCACGACCTCACCCTCGGCTTCGCGGGTCTCGCCCTCGTCATCGCGGTCGCCCTGGGCGCGATGCACGCGCTGGCGCCGGGCCACGGCAAGACGCTGATGGCCGCGACGGCCGCCGCCCGGGGAGGCGGGGCCCGGCTGAGGGACGTGCTGCCGATGGCCGCCTCCGTGACGGTCACGCACACCCTGGGTGTCGTCGCCCTCGGCCTCCTGGTCACCGCGGGCTCGGCGGCCGCGCCCTCGGTCGTCGCCTGGCTCGGCATCGCCAGCGGCGTCCTCGTGACCCTGGCGGGCGCGAGCCTCGTACGCCGCGCGCTCCGCGACCGGGGCCACGCGCACGCCCATCAGGCACACCCGCACGCGCACGCCGACAGCCACCACGACCACAAGCACGACCACGACCACAGTCACGGCCACAGTCACGGTCACGGCCCCCACACCCACACCCACCCCACCTCCCCCACCCTCCGCGGCACGATCCTCCTCGGTTTCGCCGGCGGGCTGGTGCCCAGTCCGTCCGCCGTCGTGGTGCTCGTCGGCGCGGCGGCCCTCGGCCAGGCCTGGTTCGGCCTTCTCCTCGTGGTCGCGTACGGCGTCGGGCTCGCCCTCACCCTCACCGCGGCCGGTGTCGCGGTCGTGCGGCTCGGCGGTGGCGCGAGCCGCCTGCTGCGGCGGCGCCCCCGGTGGGCGTCGGGCCCGCTGGCCGGTCTGGTGCGCCGGGCCACTCCCCTCGGGACGGCGTTCGTGGTGGTGGTCCTCGGGGCCGGATTGGTGTTCAGGGGGGCCGCATCCGCCCTCGGCTGAGCTACTTTTGGGATGAATGCGGGAGTGTTCGGGCCCGTTCCGGGGAGATGTCCGCGCGAGACGTCATAGGGGGCGCCGGTGTTCCAGGAACCCGGCAGTGAGCGCGTGATCGCCGGCCGCTACCGTCTCCTGTCCCCCCTCGGCGAGGGCGGCATGGGCACGGTGTGGCGCGCCCGCGACGAGCTGCTGCACCGCGAGGTCGCCGTCAAGGAGGTACGCGCGCCCGCCGGGTTGCCGGAGACCGATGTGCGGCGGATGTACGCGCGGCTGGAGCGCGAGGCGTGGGCCGCCGCCCGGGTCGCCCACCACAACGTGGTGACGGTGTACGACGTGGCCACCGACGGCGGCCGGCCCTGGATCGTGATGGAACTCGTCCGCGGACTCTCCCTGTCCGACCGGTTGGAGGCCGAGGGCCCCATGGAGCCGCGGCGGGCCGCGCGGATCGGTGCCGAGGTGCTGGCCGCGCTGCGGGCCGCGCACGGGGCGGGGGTGCTGCACCGGGACGTGAAGCCGGCCAATGTGCTGCTGGCGAACGACGGCCGCGTGGTCCTCACCGACTTCGGGATCGCCATGGTCGAGGGCAGCTCGGCGCTGACCATGACCGGCGAGGTCATCGGCTCGCCCGAGTTCCTCGCGCCGGAGCGGGCGCTGGGCCGCACGCCCGGCCCCGAGTCCGACCTCTGGTCGCTGGGTGTGCTGCTCTACGCGGCGGTCGAGGGCGCCTCGCCCTTCCGTCAGGACACCCCGCTGAGCACCCTGCGGGCGATCGTCGACGAGGAGTTGCCGCCGCCGCACCGGGCCGGTGCGCTCGCGCCCGTCATCGAGGGCCTGCTGCGCAAGGAGCCGGCCGAACGGCTCCCGGCCGAGCGTGCCGAGCGCGAGCTGCGGAGCCTGGGCGCCGGAGGAGGCGCGCCGCCCGCGGGCACGATGCCGACGGGCGCGTACGCCCCGACCGTCGCGTCCGGTCCGGAGCCGTTCCCGCCGACTCCGCCGGTGCCGATGCCGGTGCCGACGGCTGCGACGGCCGCCCGGCCCGCCCCCACCTCGCACGGGGGCCGGGACCGGCGCGCGCGAGCGGTGCTGGTCGTGGGGCTGGTGGCGCTCGCGCTCGCACTGGCCGGGCTGACGTACGCGCTGCTGAACCGCTCGGACGGTGAGGGCGGTACGGAGGGTTCGGGCGGGAGCCGGGACCCTGGGGCGAGTTCGGGCGTGCCGAGCCGGACGGAGCCGAGCGAGAAGCCGAGCCCGTCGGCCTCTTCCGGCAGCCACAGCCAGGAGAGCAGTCCGGCACCGCAGTCGGTGAAGGTCTCCGTGGCGGGCTCGCACACCGAGTACTCGGGGGTCTGTCCGCCGCCGCACGACCGGGCGCCCGCCTTCACGGCGACGTTCACGGTGGGGCGGCTGCCCGCGCGGGTGGGCTACCGCTGGGTGACGGAGGACGGGTCGGTCTCCGACCCGGGGTGGAAGACGTTGTCCTTCCCCGCGGGGGGTGACCGCTCACGGCAGGACACGGTCGTCGTGACGACGCACGACGACAGCGGCACGTTCGAGAGTGCCGTCCGCGTGGAGGTGCGGTCTCCGGTGGAGGCCACGTCGAACTCGGTGGCGTTCTCCGTGTCCTGTGAGACGGGGACGGAGACAGAGCCGGAGGGGGAGACCCCGACGGGCGGGGCCTCCCCCTCCTCTCCTCCTTCTCCTTCCGCTTCCGGTCAGGCGGCGCCGTTGAGGACCGGCAGGTAGCCGCCCGACTGGCCGGCCGCGGTCGGATGGTACGACTCGCCGATGTTGAGCCAGTTCACGCTGTGCAGCCAGGAGCTGCCGGAGCAGATCTCGTGGCCGGTGAAGGTGGGACGTACGTCGCCGAAGGTGAAGCCGTGGTCGGCGGCGCGCTTGGCGATGGCGGTGTTGAGGTGGTCGGAGGCGTCGTTGATCGCCTTCCGCTTGGTCTCGGAGAGGCCGATGCAGGAGGTGCCGAGGCGGTAGAAGCGCGGGTAGCCGATGACGACGACGTGGGCGCCCGGCGCCTTGTCGCGGATGGCCGAGTAGACGCTGTCCAGTTTGCCGGGCAGCGTCGAGTCGACGTACGCCTTCGCGGTGGCGATCCGCGACAGGCAGGAGCTGTCGGACTGGAGCACACACGTCGTCATGGCGTCGGCGAAGCCGGCGTCGTTGCCGCCGACGCTGATCGAGACCAGGCCGGTGGCGGAGCTGAGCGGGCCGAGCTGTCCGGCGAGAACATCACCCGTTCGGGCGCCGGAACAGGCGGTGAAGTCGAACGACGATGGCGAGTTGGCGGCGGCCCACAGGTACGGATGGGCCTTCGTGCTGCGCTTGCAGTCGCCGCTGGAGGCGATGTAGCTGCCCGCTCCGACCCCGGAGGAGTAGGAGTCGCCGAGCGCCACATAGCCGTCGGCGGCGGCGAGTTGGGCCCCCTGAGCGGTCGCGGCCCCGGTGAGGGCGGCGCCGGCGGCGAGGAGGAGTGAACTCAGGAAGCCGACAAGTCGGGAACGTCTCATGGAACCTCCTTTAGCAGGATCTCCGCTACAACCGTGGTAGCGGCTACGCGCGTCGACAGGAAGTGTCCATGCCAAGAAATGGCTGACAGTCATTCAATATCGGACGAAAGTCAGCGCGAACGCCAGTGCGCCCTTGACGCTCTCCTGCGCGCTACGTCACATTTAGGCCCGGCATCTTGGGCTTCGGGGGGCAAAGCGGAACGGTCCGGGGGACCGAACGCCGCGCGAAAACGCCCCGCGAGAAGAACGGATGACGGCAAACCAACAAAAACGTGAGACCTGGTTCCAGGCCTTGCCATATGGGTTCAATCGTCAATACCGTCATACATCTCCCGCATCGGTACGTCGGCAAGCGGCTCAGGGGAGGGCTCGAGGCCGCGGCGGACCGGGGCGGGACGCGCGGTAGGGGGGTGCCGTGCTCGGTGACCGCATCGGTGACCGGGCCGTGCCGCGCAGTCGGCTGCCGTTTCCTTCCGGCGTCGACAGGCTTCGCCAGCTCACCTGGCACGCACGGAGATCCATGCCGTCGCGCCGTGGGTGATAACCCCCCTTTCGAACCGGATACAGAGCCGGACCGCCCCTGGGGCGGGCGGTCCGCCGGACGAGAGGGAACAGACTCATGAGCTCAGTCCTGCAGCCGGCGTCGACGGGCAACGATCCGTCATCCGATCAGACATCCGATCCGTCACCGGCCGAGAAGTACCGGCCCGTCTCCTCGCATCTGGCGATAGCCCCGCCGGTGAGCGTGGTGATACCCGCCATGAACGAGGCGGAGAACCTTCCCTACGTCTTCAAGACACTGCCCGACTGGGTCCACGAGGTCGTCCTCGTGGACGGCAACTCCACCGACAACACCGTCGAGGTCGCCCGGGAGCTGTGGCCGGACGTCAAGGTCGTCGAACAGCGCGGCAAGGGCAAGGGGGACGCGCTGATCACCGGCTTCAAGGCGTGCACCGGCGACATCATCGTGATGGTCGACGCCGACGGTTCGGCCGACGGTCAGGAGATCGTGTCCTACGTCTCCGCCCTCGTCTCCGGCGCCGACTTCGCCAAGGGCTCCCGCTTCGCCAACGGCGGCGGCACCGACGACATGACCTTCATCCGCAAGCTCGGCAACCGCGCCCTGTGCGCGGTGGTCAACCGGAAGTTCGGCGCCCGCTACACCGATCTCTGCTACGGCTACAACGCCTTCTGGCGGCACTGCCTGGACAAGATCGACCTCGACTGCACCGGCTTCGAGGTCGAGACCCTGATGAACATCCGGGTCGTCAAGGCCGGCCTGAAGGTCCAGGAGATACCCAGCCACGAGTACCTGCGCATCCACGGCGTCAGCAACCTGCGCGCCGTCCGGGACGGGCTGCGGGTACTCAGAGTCATCCTCGACGAGCGCTCCAACCGGCGTGCGCTGCGCGGCCGTACGCACGCGCCGACGCTCGCCTCGGTCGGTTCGGCCGCCCCCGTCGCCCCGGTGGTCCCGGTCCGAAGGAAGGCGTCTTGAGCGGTACCGACGCCCCCCTCACGATCTCCGTCGTGATCTGCGTCTACACCGAGGGCCGCTGGGAGGACATCCTCGCGGCGGTCTCCTCGGTGCGGGCGCAGTCCCACCCGGCCCGGGAGACGCTGCTGGTCGTCGACCACAACGAAGCGCTCCGGGACCGGCTACTGACGGAGTACAAGGAGACGCGGGACGTGCGGGTGCTCGCCAACGCGGGCCCCCGCGGTCTGTCCGCCGGCCGCAACACCGGCATCGCCGCCTCGCGCGGGGAGGTGATCGCCTTCCTCGACGACGACGCCGTGGCCGAGCGCGACTGGCTGCGGCACTTCGCCGAGGGGTACGCCGACCCGGCGGTCGTCGCCGTCGGCGGGCGCACGGTGCCCGTCTGGGCGTCGGGGCGCCGGCCCGACTGGTTCCCGGAGGAGTTCGACTGGGTGGTGGGCTGCACGTACCGGGGCCTGCCGCCCGGCCGGGTCCGAGTGCGCAACGTGCTGGGCGGGAACGCCTCCTTCCGGCGCGAGGCGTTCGACGCGGCGGGCGGCTTCGCCACCGGCATCGGACGCGACGGCGACAAACGCCCGCTGGGCTGCGAGGAGACCGAGCTGTGCATCCGGCTCTCCCGCGCCCGGCCCGACGCGGTGCTGCTGATCGACGACCGCGCGGTGATCCACCACCGGGTGCCCGAGGTGCGCGAGCACTTCGGCTACTTCCGCACCCGCGCCTACGCCGAGGGCCTGTCCAAGGCCCTGGTGGCGCGCAGCGTCGGCGCGGACAAGGGCCTGGAGTCCGAACGCCGGTACGCCACCCGGGTCCTGCCCGCCGGTGTGGTGCGCGGGCTGCGGGACGCCGTGCTGGCCCGGCCGGGCGGGGCGGGACGGGCGGGCGCGATCGTCGCCGGGGTGCTCACGGCGGCGGGCGGCTACGTGGTGGGGAGCGTACGAGCACGGCGTGGCGGGGCTACGTTCTCCGTGGCGCCGGTCGAGGGGGGCGCGCATGGCTGAGCGGGCCGAGGAGTACGACACGCGCGTGCCGGTCCTCATGTACCACGCGGTCGCGGCCGACCCGAACGACGCCACCCGCGCGCTGTCGGTGACCCCGGAGGCGTTCGCCGAGCAGATGGCGGCGATCGCCGACCGGGGCCGCACCCCGATCGGCACCGCGGAGCTGGCCGCCGCATGGCGCTCCGGCCGGCCGCTGCCGAAGCGGCCCGTCCTCATCACCTTCGACGACGGCTACGAGGGGGTGCACCGGCACGCCCTGCCCGCCCTCGCCGAACACGGCTTCCCGGCCACCCTGTTCGTCACGACCGGCTGGCTGCGCGGTCCGTACGACACCGGGGGCGCCCTGGACACCATGCTCGACTGGGACCAGGTCCGCGAACTGGCCGCCGCCGGCGTGGAGATCGGCGGGCACAGCCACACCCACCCGCAGCTCGACCGACTCGGCGAACAGCGGTTGCGGTTCGAGCTGATCCACTGCAAGGAGATCGTCGCCGACCAACTGGGCCGCGTACCGGCCTCGTTCGCCTACCCCTACGGGTACTCCGACCGCCGGGTGCGGCGGGCGGTGCGCGAGACGGGGTACGCGCAGGCGCTCGCCGTCGGCAACGGCCTGGCGCGCCGCGCCCAGGGGCCGTACGCCCTGCGCCGGGTCACCGTGCGCCGCGGCACGGGGCCCGACGAGTTCGCCCGGCTGGTCGAGGGCCGCGCCATCGCCCGTACCTTCGTCCGGGACCGGGCCCTCACCAAGGGGTACGCCGTACTCCGCAGGGCACGGCAGGCGCGGGGGCGGATGTCGGGGGCCGGTGCCTGAACCGCCGGCCGTCGGCCGCCCCGCGTGACGGGTGCCGCGGGTACCCGGGAAACCGGGTGCACGCGGCGGCCGGGTGCCGGATCATGGCGGCATGTCCGTCAACCCGCACGAGGCCCTGCCGATCCGGCTCAACGTCGACGACAGCGACTCCCCGTCCGATGTCGTCGACGCGCTGTTCCTCGGGCGTTTCGCCACGGGCGAGCAGCCGTACTCGCACGCGGCGAACATCGACCGCGTGCGGTCCGGTGCGACGCTGCTGCCGCCCGGCGCGCGGGTGCTCCGGATCGCCCGCGACGACGACCGCAGCGCGACGCTGGCGGAGGGCGACGGCTGGACGCTGCTGATCTCGCGCTGGAGCCGGGGCGCCGACGTCACGGTGACGGCGACCAGCGCCGACCTGGCCGAGAAAGTGCTCGGGGACGCGACGGACGGCGCGGCGGACGAGCCCGAGCCGCAGCCGGAGAACGTGACGATGGGCTTCTGGTACGTCTCCCCGCGACGCGGCCCGCACCGCACCACCCGGCAGATCTCCGCGGGCACCTGGGACGAGGTCCGGGCCAACTACACGGCGCCGGTCGCGGACGCCATGGACGGCCTGATGAAGACGACCCCCGAGGACATCGCGGGCCGGCTGCTGCTCCTGCACGGGCCGCCCGGCACCGGCAAGACGTCGGCGCTGCGCACGCTCGCCCGGTCCTGGCGGGACTGGTGCCAGGTGGACTGCGTCCTCGACCCCGAGCGACTCTTCTCCGACGTGGGCTACCTGATGGACATCGCCATCGGCGAGGAGGACGCGGCGGGCAAGGGCCGCTGGCGGCTGCTGTTGCTGGAGGACTGCGACGAGCTGATCCGCGGCGAGGCCAAGCACACCGCCGGCCAGGCGCTGTCACGGCTGCTGAACCTCACGGACGGGCTCCTGGGGCAGGGCCGCAACGTCCTGGTCGGCGTCACGACCAACGAGGACCTGGAACGCCTCCACCCCGCCGTCGTCCGCCCCGGCCGCTGCCTGGCCCGCATCGAGGTCGGCCCGCTGACCCGTCGGGAGGCGGTGGACTGGCTCGGCACCGAGGAGGGGGTGGGCCGCCAGGGCGCGACGCTGGCGGAGCTGTACGCGCTGCGCCGGGGCACCTCGCCCACCGCGCTGCCGGAGCCCCGGGACGGCGCGGAGGCCGGGCTCTACCTGTAGCGGGGGAAGCCGGGGGTTTTGATGGGTGTATGACCCTGTTCGTCGGCACGTCGGGCTGGCAGTACCGGGACTGGCGGGACGTCCTGTACCCGCCCGGCCTGCCCGTCCGGTTGTGGCTCGAGCGGTACGCGGCCGGCTTCGCGACGGTCGAGATCAACAACGCGTTCTACCGGCTGCCGTCGCGGGAGACCTTCGAGGCGTGGCGGGACCGGGTGCCGGCGGACTTCGTGGTCGCGGTGAAGGCGAGCCGCTACCTCACCCACATCAAGCGGCTGCGGGAGCCCGAGGAGCCGGTCGACCGCCTGGTGACCCACGCGGCGGGGCTGGGCGACCGCCTCGGCCCCATCCTGCTGCAACTCCCGCCGACACTGCGCGCCGACGCGGGCCTCCTGGACACCTGCCTCGCCTGCTTCCCGCCCGGCACGCGGGTCGCGGTCGAACCCCGGCACGAGTCCTGGTGGGCACCCGAGGTGCGGGACGTCCTCACCTCGCGGGGCGCGGCGCTGTGCTGGGCGGACGTCCGGGCCCGCCCGGCCACCCCGCTGTGGCGCACCACCGACTGGGGCTACGTCCGCTTCCACCAGGGGCGTGCGGCACCCTGGCCGCACTACGGCCGCCGGTCCCTGGCGACCTGGGTCGACCGCATCGCGAGCACCTGGCCGGACGACCACGACGTCTACGCGTACTTCAACAACGACCCGACGGGGGCGGCGGTCCGGGACGCGACGGCGTTCGCCAGGCTGGCGCAAGCGGCGCGCCTGACGGTCACCCGCACGCCCCCGAGAGCGCGGGGCTGAGACAGTGTGCGGCTCCGCCGCGCGGGCGCGACCGGCCACCACCCACGCGGATGGAAGAGCACCTCAGTCCCCGTAGGCCGCCCGCAGGGCATCCCGCACCGCGCCCAGCGCATCCGTTTCCCCGAGCCCCAGCCGCCGCGCCCGCGCGGCGTACTCCTGCGCGGCGGACGCCACCTCCCGCTCGGCGGCAGAGCCCGCGGCGGCGACGAACGTTCCGTTGCGCCCCCGCGTCTCGATCACCCCGTCCCCCTCCAGCGCCCGGTACGCCTTGGCGACCGTGTTCGCGGCGAGCCCCAGGGACTCCGCCAGTCCGCGCACGGTCGGCAGCCGGTACCCGACCGGCAGCACTCCCGACCGCGCCTGTTCGGAGATCTGTGCGCGCACCTGCTCGTAGGGCGGGGCATCGTCGTCGATGTGGATCTTCAGAGTCACGCGGCGATTGTCCCGCATCCCCGGGAAAATGAGAGGCACCCGCCCGCCCGCCCGCCGTAGCGTGCGCACTCATGACCGTTCTTGTGCGCGACCTGCGTCCCGACGATCCGGCCGACGTCGCGGCCTTCGCCCATGTCCGCCATGTCGCCCTGCCGTTCATCCTGTGGACGCCCGAGGCCGTCGTCCACCACCTCCTCCACACCCACCCGGACGCCCGGAGCCGGTCCCTCGTCGCGGAGGAGAACGGGGAGATGATCGGCACGGCCCAGGTCGGGCTGGTGCACGACAGCCCGGAGCCCGGTCAGGCGTACCTCAACATCTACGTCCACCCGGACCGGCTCCGGCGCGGTGCCGGCGGGCTGCTGGTGCGCACGGCCGAGGAGTACCTCGCCACCGAGGGAGCGACGAAGCTGTTCACCTGGGTGCTGGACGAGCCCGCCAACCTGGCCTTCGCCGAGCGGCACGGCTACGCACGGCGGCGCTCCGCCCACTTCCTCCGCTTCGATCTGGCGAACGGCACGCTCCCGCCCCTGCCCTCCCTTCCCCCCGGTGTGGAGCTGCGCACCGCCGCGGACTATGCCGACGATCCCCGCCCGATGTTCGAGCTGGACGCGGAGACGCTGGCGGACGAACCGAGCGACGTCGACATCGAGTTCACGGACTACGAGGCCTGGCTCGCGGAGACCTGGCGGCACCCGCTGCTGAACCGTGAACTGACCACGGTCGCGGTCGTCGACGGCCGCCCCGTCGCCTTCAGCGTCGCCTACACCGACGGCGGCACCCGCTATGCGACCGCGATGACCGGCACCGTCCGCACCCACCGCGGCCGGGGTCTCGCCAAACTCGCCAAGACCGACTCCCTGTACCGGGCCCGTGCCGCCGGATACACGGAGGCGTTCACGGGCAACGACACCGACAACGGCCCGATGCTCGCCATCAACAAGTGGCTCGGGTACGAGGTCTGCGGGACGGAGGTGCGTCATGTCCGCGAACTCGGCTGAGTCACCGACCGAGGTGGACGTCGTCCTGGTCAAGGCGGGCCGTACGAAGATCCGGTACGCGAGCGAGCTGCTGCACGACGACGGCACCCGCCTCGCGGTACGCGCCCCCTGGGCCGGCGCCGGCGTCCGCGACTTCGGCTTCGTCCGCTTCGAGGCGGGCGACGTGTTCACCGAGTACTACTGGCGCGACCGGTGGTACTCGGTGAAAGAGGTCCGCACGGCGGCCGGCCTGCTCAAGGGCTGGTACTGCGACATCACCCGTCCCGCCGTACTGACCGGCACGGAACTGGTCGTGGAGGACCTGGACCTGGACCTGTGGCGCTCCGCGGGCGGCACGGACGTACTGCGGCTGGACGAGGACGAGTTCGCCGAGAGCGGTCTGGCGGAGCGGGATCCCGCGGCCGCTGCCGCCGCCGTGGCCGCGCTGGACGAACTGGAGCGGCTGGCCCGCGGGAGCGGATTCACGGACCTGTTGGCATAGCGCGGCCGGCTCACCCGGGTATCGCGACCACCGCGTACCGCTCGTCCGCCACCTCCCTCCCCCACAGCGACGGGTCGTCCGACAACCGCTCCACGCGCACCTCACCGGCGAGCGGGGCGAGGAGGGAGGCGAGCCGGTCGGCGGCCACGCCGACCGGGTCGACGGTCCCCCACACGCCCTCGACCAGGACCAGCCGCCCTCCGGGACGCAGCAACTCCCGCCAGTGCCGCAGGACCCGGCCGGGGTCGGGCAGCGTCCACAGCACGTGCCGGACCAGGACGGCGTCGAAGCGCCGCTCGCCCACCGGCGGTGCCGCCGCGTCACCGGTGAGGAACACCGCGTCACGGCCGGCGAGTTTGGCCCTGGCCAGCGCCACCATGGCCGGGGACAGGTCGACGCCGGTGACGCGGTGTCCCCGCTCGGCCGCGAGGAGCGACAGGCTGCCGGTGCCGCACCCCAGGTCGAGGACGTCACCGGGCCGCGCGGGCAGCCAGGACGCCAGCCGGGCCGCCCAGGCCCGGCGCACGTCCGCGTCGCGCAGACCGTGGTCCGGCTCGTCGTCGAAGGCGGCGGCCTCCGCGTCCCAGTCGATACGCGGCGCGGTCGTCTCGTCACTGTGGTTCGCCATGCCGCCAAGAGTGACACCCGCCACTGACAACGGGATCGGGACACCGGATCGTGACAACCGCCACTGACAGCCATGCTTCGATGAGTAACTCTTGGGGAAGGGGTCTACCTCCGTGAGAACGCGGAACCCGGTGGATCCGTAAGGAGGCAGCCATGCGCCGTCTGACCGTGCAGAAGCCCCTGAAGAAGACCGACGCCCGCCGAGTCCGTGAGGAGGCCGACCAGCGCCCCTCGGGGCGCCCGGAGGTCCGCAAGGACATCGCGCGCACGTGGTGGCCGGACAACTGACCGGACCGGTCACGTCATGAGACGCGTCAGAGCAGCCGCCTACGGTAGTGGACGCGGTCGTAGGGCCCGTCCACTCGTCGTTCCACGATCTCGTACCCGTACTTCGGATAGATCTCCTGGTTCTCCCACATCGACGCGTTCGTGTAGAGCCTGATCTCGGGCAGGCCCAGCGCACGCGCGTGTGCGTCCACGAACATCAGCAGCCGTCGCCCCACGCCCCTGCCGTGCGCGTCGGGGTGGACGGCGATGCTGTCGAGGAAGAGGTGGTCGGCGAACGCCTCCAGGACGACGAGACCCGCGACGCCCAAGAGGCCCGCCACGGGCTCGCCCGGGGCTTCCGTGACGAACACCTTCCCCGCGGCCACGTTCGCCGCGTGATCGGCCTCCATCGGCTGCGGCACCACCCCGATGCGCTCGACGTAGGGGCGGTACGCGGCGTCGGTGACGGCCCGCACCGCCGGCAGGTCGGCGGCGACCGCCCGCCTGACCCGCTCCTCTCGTGCTTGTGCCATGCCGCGAACGGTAGCTACCTCAGCGCAGCCTGAGCACTCCCTTAACGCGACCATAAGGATCTCCCTCGCCCGCCGCCAGCAGGCGATTCCACGGTTTCTTGGGGCTAGTTTGCTGATCACCCCACGGGGTCCCGGCCCAAGTCCCCACGTCCCAGAGACCGTTTCGAGGAGTTCCCCATGCCCGCACCGTCCGCGTCCCGCAAGGTCGCCGCCGTCGCCGTCGCCGGCCTCGCCCCGCTCGCCCTGACCACGCTGGCCGCCGCTCCCGCGGCCGCGCACGGTTCGATGGGCGACCCGGTCAGCCGGGTGTCGCAGTGCCACGCCGAGGGCCCGGAGAGCCCGAAGTCGGACGCGTGCAAGGCGGCGGTCGCGGCCGGCGGCACCCAGGCGCTCTACGACTGGAACGGCATCCGCATCGGCAACGCCGCCGGGAAGCACCAGGAGCTGATCCCGGACGGCAAGCTGTGCAGCGCCAACGACCCGGCCTTCAAGGGCATGGACCTGGCCCGCGCCGACTGGCCCGCGACCAGCGTGAACAGCGGCTCGTACACCTTCAAGTACCGCGTGACGGCCCCGCACAAGGGCACGTTCAAGGTGTACATCACCAAGCCCGGTTACGACCCGGCGGGGCCGCTGGGCTGGGGCGACCTGGACCTGTCCGCCCCGGTCGCCACGGTCACCGACCCGGCCGCCTCCGGCGGTTTCTACACCTTCTCCGGGACCCTCCCCGAGCGTTCCGGCAAGCACCTGCTGTACGCGGTGTGGCAGCGTTCGGACAGCCCGGAGGCGTTCTACTCCTGCTCCGACGTCTCCTTCGGCGGCGACAACGGCGCCGCGAGCGGCGACTCCGCGGGCGGCGACTCCCCGGGCGGCGACTCCGCGGGCGGTGCCGCACCGGCCCCCGAGGCCTCCGCCCCGTCGGACGAGCAGATCGCGGCCGCGGCCGACAAGTCGACGATCGAGCACAACGGCCACGGCGACCAGGACGCCGGGACGACGACGGACCCGACGGGCCCGGCCGCCCCGGACGAGGCGTCCGACCAGGCTGCGGCAGGGGCAGGGGCAGGGACGGCGACGGACACCGCGACGCCCGCCGCCGGTGGGGAGCCCAACCAGGTCAAGGCCGCCGGCGCGGGCACGGAGAACCTCGCCGAGACCGGCGGGGACAGCACCACGCCCTACCTCGCCGTCGGTGGCGCCGCCGCCCTGGCGGTCGGCGCGGCCGTCATGTTCGCGTCGGTCCGCCGACGGGCCACGACCGGCGGCCGGCACAGCGGCTGACCCAGGACACGGGGGAACGCGGGGTCTGTCCGGCGGCTCAGGCCGGACAGGCCCCGCTCGGCGTGCCGTGCGCCTCGCCGGCCGAGGACCGCGGGAGGCAGCGGCTCACCAGGCGGGCCGCACCGGCCCGTTGGGCGCGACCCGCAGCAGACGGTCGCGCAGCGCCTGGACCTCACCCTCACCGAGCACGTCGACCCACGCGCGCACGGCCTCCGCCGCCGCCTCCTCCGCGGCCCGCGTGCAGGCCTGCCCCGACTCGGTCAGCACGACCAGCCGGGCCCGCGCGTCGGCGGGGTGCGGCCGGCGTTCGGCGTACCCCTTGCGGACCAGCTCGTCGACGAGCTGGCTGGCGGCCTGCTTGGTCATCCCGAGATGCGCGGCGAGGTCGGTGACCGTCGCGCCGTCCGGGGCCAGCCGGGCGAAGGCGAAGCCGTGTGCGGGCCGCAGCCCTTCGAAGCCACGAGCGACGACACCCTCGTGGATGCGCTGCGTCAGTACGCCCGCAGCGGCCAGCAGGGCGGCGGACAGGGCCATGGCATCGGAGTTCTGCACGGGGGCATTGAAACACCCTTGACGTATTGGTCAAGCAGCTTGACCATAGAGGCCGACAAGACAGTCAAGCCACTTGACCATAATTGCTTGACCAGACCCCTCCGGCAGGAGTCCGCCATGCCCGTCGTCCGCTCGTCCGAAGCCGTGACCCACGAGATCCACGGCGCCCGTTTCGTCTCGTACGCCACCCCGCGCAGCGGCAGCAAGGAGCTGTGCGCCTGGCGGGGCGAGATCCCTGCGGGCACGAAGGCCCCCGCGCACACCGTCAACCGGGAGGAGATCTTCCACCTGCTCACCGGCGAACTGCTGATCACCCTCGACGGCCGCACCGAGCGCGTCACCGCGGGCGACACCGTGATCATCAACCCGGGGGCGACCCTCGCCGTCGAGAACCCCACCGACCGGACCGCGACCTCCTGGGTCACCACCTCCGTCGGCCTGGAGGCGGAGCTGGCCGACGGCACCCGGATCACTCCCCCGTGGGCCAACTGACCCGCGGGGGTCTCACGCCGCCAGCGACCCCGGCATCACCGCCCTCGGGCCGAACTTCGCCCGCGCGCGGTCCGCGACCTCCTCGATCCGGCGGACCTTCTCGTCCACGGGGTCGAAGGTGAGCTGGTGGGAGGCCTGCTCGGCGGGGGCGAGACCCTCGGCGCGCAGGGCGATCGAGCGGACCCGGGCACGCTGGAGGCCGAGCGCCTCGTACATGTCGTACGCGGTCCGCGTCAGCGCCGCCGAATGCGCGGTCGGCTCCTTCAGGGTGCGGCTGCGAGTCGTCGCCGACCTGTCGGCGTAGCGCACGGTGAGGGTGAGGGTGCGGCACACCTTGTCCACGGCGCGCAGCCGGGCGCCCAGCTCCTCGGCGGCCGAGAGCAGGGCTCGGCGGTGGCGGTCGGGATCCAGTTCGTCGCGGTCGAAGGGGCGGTCGGCGGCCAGTGACCGGGAGACGCCGTTGGGGACGACCCGGCCGCGGTCGACGCCGTTCGCCTTCTCGTGCAGCTCACGGCCGGTCTTCGCACCGACCAGGCGCTGGAGCGTGGACAGGGGCGCGGCGGCGACCCGGCCGAGGGTGTCGAGGCCGTACTCGCACAGCGTGCGGGCGGTCGCGGTGCCGACGCCGGGCAGCGCGGCGACGGGCTTGCCGGCGAGGAACTCCGCCACCGCGCCCTCCGCTACCACGCGGGTCAGCCCCGGCCGGGCGTCCCGCAGCGCCATGCGGGCCGGCATCGGGCTCGGCCCGGCGCCGATCACGCAGTCGACGCCGTACAGCGCGAGGGCGCGGACGCGGATCACCGAGGCCAGTTCCACGGCGTCGCGCCCGAAGTACCGCTCGGCGCCCCGCAGATCGGCCAGCGCCCCGTCCGGCGGCAGCGCCTCGACGACCGGTGTGAACTCCTCCAACAACCCCAGCAACCGGGGCAGGGCCGCCTCGTACATCGGCGGCAGCTGGAAACGTACGCAGAGAATGGTCATCCCGCACTCCCCGGACTCTGGTGCCACAACTTCCTTCCCACCGCGGGCCCTTCGCCCGCGGGGCGCAGATCGGCCCATGGATGCATCTCGTACCCCGTGGACATGCGGATGCGGCGTCGCTCCATCGGGTCCTGGGCCGCGGAACCCGTCGGCGCCGGCTGCCCGTCCGAACCGGCGAGGCGTCTGCGCGTCGGCCCGCCCTCGGGATCGTCGCCTTGGCTTGTGCCCGTACCGGCCAGCCGGGCCGCGACGCCCTCCAGCCCCTCCTCCCGGCGCACCTCCAGCAGGTCGGCGAGGTTCCAGGCGGCGGAGCCCACCACGCTGAGGCTGCGCGGGCCGCGCCGCTGCACCACCCCGCGCACCAGCAGCAGCCAGGAGTGGAAGACGGTGTGGGCGCAGGTGTCGTGGGAGTCGTCGAAGAAGGCGAGGTCGACCAGGCCGGTGCCGTCGTCGAGGGTGGAGAAGATGACCCGGCGCCCGGAACGGACCGGCGGTGTCTGGGTGGCCGCCTTGGCGCCCGCGACCAGCACCGTCTCCCCGTGCCGGGCCTCGCGCAGCCGCTTGGCCGACATGACGCCCAGCTCGTTCAGGAAGGTGCGGTGGTCGTCCATCAGGTTGCGCGAGGCGTCCATGGAGAGCACGCCCAGTTCGGCGCTGAGCTTCTCCGCCGAGGTGAGGTCGGGCAGCCCGGCCGACGCCGTCTTCCGCCCGCCGGACAGCGGGAGTTGGTCGCCGCGTCCGCCCCGGGCGCCGCGGTGCAGCTCGGTCAGGTGCAGTTGCAGGTCGCGGCGGTTGGCGCCGAACGCGTCCAGCGCGCCGACCTGGGCGAGCCGTCCGGCCAGCGGCCTGCTGGGGCGGGCCCGTTCCCAGAAGTCGAGCAGGGAGGTGTACGGCTGGCCCTCGGCGACCCGCTCCGCCTCGGCCTCGCTGATGCCGTGCACGTCCGAGAGGGCGAGGCGCAGGCCCCACACCTTCGGCCGACGGGACTCCCGTGATTCAGACACCAGTTCGATCCTGTGTGCGACCCCCGACTTGTTCACGTCCAACGGCAGGATCGGCACCCCGCGCCGCCGCGCGTCCGCCAGCAGCAGCCGCTTGGGGTACATGCCGGGGTCGTGCGTGAGCAGACCGGCGTAGAAGGCGGCCGGGTGATGGGCCTTCAGCCACGCCGACTGGTAGGTGGGGACGGCGAAGGCGACCGCGTGCGCCTTGCAGAAGCCGTACGAGCCGAAGGCCTCGACGATCTCCCAGGTCCGCTGGATCGTCTCCGCGTCATAGCCGTTCGCCGTCGCGTGCTGCGCGAACCACACCCTGATCCGCCCCTGCGAATCCGGGTCGGACAGCCCGCGCCGCACCCGGTCCGCCTCGCCGCGTCCGCAGCCGGTCATGATGTCCACGATGTCGATGATCTGCTCGTGGAAGACGACGACCCCGTACGTACCCTCCAGCGGCTCCGACAGATCCTCGTGCGGGTAGCGCACCGGCGCCCGCCCGTGCCGGGCCTCGATGAACGGCCGCACCATGTCGGCGGCGACCGGGCCGGGCCTGAAGAGCGAGATGTCGACGACGAGATCGTGGAAGGTCGCCGGCTGGAGCCTCCCGACCAGGTCCCGCTGCCCCGGCGACTCGATCTGGAAGCAGCCCAGCGTCTCGGCGGAGCGGATCATCCGGTACGTCGCCGGATCGCCGTCCGGCACCGCGTCCAGGTCGACCTCGGTGCCCGACGCCCGCTTCACCTCGGCGACCGCGTGCGCCATCGCCGACTGCATCCGCACACCGAGCACGTCCAGCTTGAGCAGCCCGAGGTCCTCGACGTCGTCCTTGTCGAACTGCGCCATGGGGAAGCCCTCGCCGCTGGTCGGCATGACCGGCGTACGGGAGAGCAGGGAGGCGTCGGAGAGGAGCACTCCGCAGGGGTGCATGGCGACACCGCGTGGGAGGGCGTCGAGGCCCTCCACCAGCTCCCACAGCCTGCCGTACCGCTCCTTCTCCCCCGCCAGCCGCTTCAGCTCGGGCAGTTCCTCGAGCGCCGCGCGGGCGTCGCGGGCGCGGATGTGCGGGAAGGACTTGGCGAGGCGGTCGATCTCGGCCGGGTCCATCGACAGGGCGGCGCCCACGTCGCGGATGGCGTGGCGCACGCGGTATGTCTCCGGCATGGCGACGGTGGCGACCCGCTCGGTGCCGAAGCGGCCGATGATCGCCCGGTAGACCTCCAGGCGGCGGGCGGACTCCACGTCGATGTCGATGTCGGGCAGCACGACCCGCTCCTTGGACAGGAAGCGCTCCATCAGCAGCCCGTGCTCGACCGGGTCGGCGTGCGCGATGCCGAGGAGGTGGTTGACGAGTGAGCCCGCGCCGGAGCCGCGCGCCGCGACCCGGATACCCATGTCCCGTACGTCGTCCACGACCTGGGCGACGGTGAGGAAGTACGAGGCGAAGCCGTGGTGGGCGATGATGTCCAGCTCGTGGTGCATCCGCTCCCAGTACTCCCGGTGGTCCGGCCGCCGGTCGTAGCCGCGCAGTACCATGCCCGCCGCCGCCCGGGAGGCGAGCGCGCGCTGGGCGGTGCGGCGGCCGGCGCCCACGAGACGCGGCTCGGGGAAGTGGACGGCGCCCATGCCGAGGTCGTCCTCCGGATCGACCAGGCACTCGGCGGCCGTCGCCCGGGTCTGCTCCAGCAGGCGGTGGGCCGTGTCGCGCCGGAAGCCCGCGGCCTCCACGACGCGCTCGGCGGCGTGCCGCATGGCACCCGCGTCCTTGAGCCAGGCCTCGCCGGAGTCCAGTTCCCTGGTGGCGTCGATCGGGACCAGGCGGCGGGCGGCGTCCAGGACGTCGGCGACCGGGCCCTGGCCGGGGTCGGCGTAGCGGACGGCGTTGGCGAGCACCGGCCGGACGCCCTGCTCGGCGGCGAAGCCGACGGTGCGGGCGGCCAGACGCAGGGAGCCGGGGCCGGTGCCCTCGCGGCCGTGCCAGACGGCCTCCAGGCGCAGGGCGTCGCCGTAGACCTCCCGCCAGGGGACGAGGAGCCGGGCGGCCCGGTCGGGGCGGCCCGCGGCGAGGGCGCGGCCGACGTCGGAGTCGGGGCCGAGCAGGACGGTCAGACCGTCGGCGTGGTTGTCGGCCCAGGAGAGCAGGGGTGTGTCCGGCGCGGTATGGGCGGCGGACACCAGCCGGCACAGGTCTGCCCAGCCGCGGGCGCCGTCCCGGGCGAGGAAGGTCACCCGCGGGGCCGACTCGTCGACGAAGGCGCCTCCACGCACGGGGACACGGCGTCGGTCCCGGCGTACGGAGGTCTCCGTGCGGTCCGCTTCGGGCTCGGGGGCGGCCACCGCCAGGTCCGCGCCGAACAGCGGGCGGACGCCCGCCTTCGCGCAGGCCTTGGCGAAGCGGACCGTGCCCGCGAGGGTGTCGCGGTCGGTGAGGGCGAGGGCGTCCATGTCCCGCTCGAAGGCACGCTCGGCCAGCCGCTCCGGGTGGGAGGCGCCGTAGCGTGCGGAGAATCCGGAGACGGTGTGCAGATGCGTGAAACCCGGCACACGCACCTCCCGATCCCATGAACCCGACGCACTTATCGAACGCCTGTTCCCAACTACCTCACCCCCACCATAGACCAATTTTCGAATGTGTGTGCGACATCCGTTCGGCCCCGCCCCACCTGCGCAAACGCCCGTCGGCCCGGACCGTGGGGACATGTCGCACACCCCGGTCACCCCCCGTCGCAGCGGCTCCTTCCTCGGTGAGGTGAAAGACGCCGTCACCCCGCGGGCCACCCTGCTCGTGCTCGGCGTGCTCGCGCTCCAGCTGCTCTTCATCGCCTCCTACGTCGGGGCGCTGCACGACCCGAAACCGAAGGACGTGCCCTTCGGGGTGGCCGCGCCCCCGGCGGCCGCCGAGCGGACGGTGAGCAGGCTGGAGCGGCTGCCCGGGTCGCCGCTGGATCCGCGCACGGTGGCCGACGCGGAGAGCGCGCGGCGGCAGATCGAGAACCGGGAGATCGACGGCGCCCTGATCGTGGACCCGGGCGGCACCGAGGACACCCTGCTGGTCGCCTCCGGCGGCGGGACCGTGCTCGCCACCACCTTGGAGGGCCTGGTCGCCAAGGTGGAGAAGGCCGAGGGCCGCACGGTGCGGACCGTCGACGTGGCCCCGGCCTCGCCCCGGGACTTCGACGGGCTGTCGTCCTTCTACCTGGTCGTGGGCTGGTGCGTCGGCGGCTATCTGTGCGCCTCGATCCTGGCGATCAGCACCGGCGCCCGGCCCGCCAACCCGCGCCGCGCGGCGATCCGGCTGATCGTGATGGCCCTGGTGTCGATCGTCGGCGGCCTCGGCGGCGCGGTGGTCGTCGGGCCGATCCTGGACGCGCTGCCCGGCAGCGTGGTGGACCTGTGGGGGCTCGGCGCGCTGATCACCTTCGCGGTGGGCGCCGCCACCCTCGCCCTCCAGGGCGTCTTCGGGATCGTCGGCATCGGGCTGGCGATCCTGCTGATGGTGATCGCGGGCAACCCGAGCGCGGGCGGCGCCTTCCCGCTGCCGATGCTGCCGCCGTTCTGGAGGGAGATCGGCCCGTGGCTGCCACCGGGCGCGGGCACCTGGGCGGCCCGCTCGATCGCCTACTTCAAGGGCAACGACACGACCGTCTCCCTGCTGGTGCTGTGGGCGTGGGCGGTCGCGGGGACGGTGATCACGATTCTGGCGGCCGCGCTGCGCCGCAGGCGGCAGGAGGCGGAGCTGCCGACGCAGGCCGGCTGACCCGCCGTACGCACGCGAGCACACTGCCGTACGCACGCGAGAACGCCGAAGTCCCGCCCCTCGCGCGCGGGACGGGACTTCAGCGGTACCTCAGAGGTACTTCACAGGTGCGGTGCGGCTCAGCCGATCTGCGTACCGGTGGCCGACAGGGCCTCCGTCACCGGCTGGAAGAAGGTCTCGCCGCCCGAGGTGCAGTCGCCGCTGCCGCCGGAGGTGAGGCCGACGGCCTTGTCTCCCGAGAAGAGCGAGCCGCCGCTGTCGCCGGGCTCGGCGCAGACATCGGTCTGGATCAGGCCGTTGACGATGTCGCCGTTGCCGTAGTTCGCGGTGGCGTCCAGGCCGGTGACCGCACCGGAGTGCACCTGCGTGGTGGAGCCGCTGCGGGTCACCTCCATGCCGACGGTGGCCTCGACGGCACCCGAGATGGCCTGGGTGGAGCCGTTGTAGAGGTTGACCTCACTCGGGTGGTCCACCTGGCCGGTGTACTTGACCAGGCCGTAGTCGTTGTCGGGGAAGCTGGACGCCACGTTGGCGCCGAGCTGGTTGCCCGAGGAGTCCTGCCAGCTGGTGATGCCCTCGGTGCAGTGACCCGCGGTGAGGAAGTGCGGTTCCCCGCCCTTGGTCACGTTGAAGCCGAGCGAGCAGCGGCCGCTGCCGTCGGTGATGGCGTCACCGCCCGCGATGAAGGGCTTGTACTCCCCCTTGGTCCGCTTGAGCTCGGCCTTGGCGCCGAGTCCGTCGACCACCTTGGTCAGCTTGGCCCACTCGGCCTTCGAGACCGTGCGGTCGGCGGTGACGACGACCTTGTTGGTGGTCGGGTCGGTCGCCCACGAGGTGCCCGGGATGGTGGCGTCCTCGGTGAGGGTGGCGCGCGCGCTCTTCAGCTCGGCGAGCGAGTTCTCGACGACTCTCGCCTTGGCGCCGGCCTCCTCGACGGTCTGCGCGGCGGCTTCGTCGAGCACGTTGACGACGAGGCTCTTCGCCTGCGCGTCGTAGTACGTACCCGCCGCGTCGGTGCCGAGGTCGCCGAGCAGCGTGGAGGCGAGCTTTCCGGCCGCCGTGACCGACAGGGTCTCGGGGGCGGAGGCCTGCGGGGCCTCGCTGGCGTTCGCACTCTGGAAGGTGACTCCCGCTGCGACCAGTGCGGTGATACCCGCGCCTACGACCGCGGCACGCCGCCTGGGTATGCGTCGGTGCTTCAACTCACGTCCTCCTGTGGGGGGTCGGCCCGGGAGATTGTGGGGACCTCACGGGCCGGAAGGCTGGTTGACGAGCGCTAACTCTTCCGAACGCACAGAGGGCACACAAGGTCGACTTCAGGACGTGCGCACGACAACTTCAGTGCGCACACACGTCCTTCACCCTTCATGTCCCTTCCAGCAGGATTCGCGCGGCGAACAATCCAGCAAACGCTACGAGCGAGTAACCGAGGATCGGGCGGCGAGGTCCGGCCCTGGCTCGAATTCGCCTCTTGCGCCCGGCCTTCGAGTGTGCGTCTACACGCGGTGGTTGCCGCGCGGCCGCCATCGGCCGACTCCGGGGTCCGGGCAAGGAGGAACCCCCGCACACCGGTGGGTGTACGGGGGCTCGTCGTGCTGCCGGCTGCGCTTCGGTGTACGGACCGACGGACTAGTAGACGCTGACGCCGTAGGCGCTCAGGGCCTCCGTGACCGGCTGGAAGAACGTCGTACCGCCGGAACGGCAATTGCCGCTGCCGCCGGAGGTGAGACCGTACGCGGTGCCGTTGCTGCCGTAGAGCGGGCCACCCGAGTCGCCGGGCTCGGCGCAGACCGTGGTCTGGATCAGCCCGCCGACGACGTCGCCGCCGCCGTAGTTGACGGTGGCGTTCAGGGCGGTGACCCGACCGCTGTGGGTGCCGGTGGTGGAACCGTCGCGGATGACGGTGGTGCCCACGCTCGGGGTGGCCGCACGGGTGATGTCCACGCCGTTCGCGGTGCCGGGCCTGCTGACCGACCCCGAGTACCGCACGATGCCGTAGTCGTTGCCCGGGAAGCTGGAACCGGCCGTCGAGCCGATGACCGACGTACGCCCGGAGTTGGAGTACCAGGTGCCCGCGCCGTCGGTGCAGTGACCTGCGGTCAGGAAGTAGTCGACGCCGCTGCTGCTGCGGACGTTGAAGCCGAGGGAGCAGCGCCAGCTGCTCGCGTAGATGGCGTCACCGCCCTGGATGAGCTTGTTGAACGTGCCGGGAGTGCGCTTGATCGTGAGCGCGCCGGCCTTGTCGCCTGCCTGCTCCTTGATCTTCGCGATCTCGGCCTGGGAGACCGTGCTGTCGACCGTGAGAAGCACCCGGCCGCTCTTGCTGTCGACGGCCCAGGCGGTGCCCGGGACGTCGGCCTTGAGTACCGCGCCGCTGGCACTGCCCAGTTCGGCGGCGGTGAAGGTGGCCGGGGTGGGTGCCGCGTTCGCGCTGGGGATCGCGATCGCTGCCGCGGCCACGAGGCCGGAGGACACGGCGATCAGCCGGGTCCGTCTCGTGATACCGCTGCGGGGGGTGGTGCGCTTGATCCTCACTTTTCGTTCCTCCACAAAGGAAGTCGGGGGCCCTCTTGTGGGGTTGGGGCCCGTGAGGCGCAGTCAGGGGTGGACGTCCGGGTTCCGAATGCGTCGTGCCCCTGACAAGCGCTGAGGTTGGAGTATTCGGCCGAACGGCCGGTCGGCGCAAGAGTGCCTTTCGGCCGTCACCCATTGAACGACCTTCACCGACCCCCGGCGGGCCTCAGCGCGGTTCGCGCTCCCCCGCCTCGATGCGGGCGTCCAGGGTGTTCCCCGGCGGCGGGAAGGGGCAGACGAAGTGGTCGGCGAACGCGCACGGCGGCAGCAGCGCGCGGTTGAGGTCGACCGTCGTACGGCCCTCGGCGTCCGGGGCGGCCGGACGCAGGAACCGGAAGCGGTAACTGGTGCTGCCACTGGTGGCGTCGGCGAAGACCGCCCACAGCGAGCCGTCCCCCTCGACGCTCACCTGGAGCGTGAGGTGCCGCCCGTCCAGGGTGAAGGCCAGCTCACCGCCGAGACCGAGCCCGCGCTCCCGCCCGTCCGCGTTCGGCACCAGCACGCTGCGCCGCCCGCTGTCGTACGGGGTGAAGCGCCCCGGCACCGACCAGCGCGGGTCGTAGGGCGTGGCCGCGATGCCCCGGAACGCCCGGCGCGCCCCGGCGGCCGGGTCGAAGTCGCGCACGCCCCAGGCACCCTCGCGCAGCAGGACGACGATCCGCCGCTCGCCGCAGGCCACCCGGGCCGCGCTCGCCGGTCCCGGGTCGGCCGTGAGCCGCACACCGCCGTCGAGGGGCCGCCCGTCCACGGTGAGCCCGTCCGCCCTGGCGGCCGTCAGCAGTACCGCGTCGCCGTCCGCCGACCAGTTACCGGGGATGTCCGGAAGTTGCCCGTCCGGATAGTCCTCCAGCCAGTACGTGCCGGTCAGCGCGAGGGGCCCGTAGGGCGCCGACACCGCCGCGACGCGCTGCTCGTGCCACCGCTTCCACTCGTCGGATGCGTCCGTCGTCATGGAGACAACCCTCGCACAACGGACCGCCTCAGCAGCTGCAGCCGCAGTCGCACCCGTCGCACCCGCACCCGTCGTCACCGCAGCAGTTCCCGCAGCAGTCACAGCAACTGCAGCAGTCACCGCACCCGCCGCAGTCGCAGTTGGCGCACGTCCCTTCCTTGCGCTCCCCGCTCCAGGGGTCGTGGTACGTGCCGCAGCACATCTGGCACGTACAGGCCAGCCCGAGCCACACGGCGCACCCCGCGAGCAGCCCGCGCCGGTCGCGGCGCGGCGGCTCCGGGGGCGTCGGCCCGCCCGGGGCACCCGGGGTCCCGGGCGGTGCGTACGGGTGGCTGCCGTGCGCGCGGGAGACGGTGCCGAAGGCGCGGTCGACGGAGTTGCCCAGTTCGTGCGCGAGCAGCCGGTGCACCAGCCGGCCGTCGCGGAACTCCGCCTCGCGCAGCGCGAGCCGCACCCCGTGCACCGCGTCGTCCGCCAGCCGCCGGGCCTCCGTGAGCGGGGTCCCGGTGGCGGTGAGCGGGTTCCAGGCACCCGACGCGGCGTCAGCTTCCTTGTCCTCCACGGCGTCGAGGAGGTGGGCGAGCCGGCCGAAGAGGCGTCCGGCCTCGGCGAGCGGCTCCGCGTTGTGCGGCCGCCCGGCGAGGTGCGCGGTGTGCGCGAACGCGGCGGCGGTCGCGGTCTCGGTCGGCTCGGTGACGGTGAGCAGGGGCGTGCCGGGCCCGGCGAGCGCCTCGATGCCGCCCTGCCGGTCAACCGCGTCGACCAGTACGCCGGTGTCGAACCCGACGGCACTTCCGCCGCGGGCGCCGGCCGCGTCCCAGCCCGTGGCGACCCGGCGGGCGGCGAGCGCCACCGGCCGACGGGCCAGCAGCCCGTCTCCGTCGGCGACATGGTCGCGCACCTTGGCCGAGGCCAGCACCAGGGAGACGGCCGCCGCGAGCCGGGCACCCTCACCGTGCGCGACGGACGCGGTGCGCATCCCGCGCAGCGGGCACGGTCCCGCCGTACGCCGCCCGGCGCCCGCACCGGCCCCGCCGGCCTGAGCCTCCGTCAAAACAGATATGAGCAGCCCGTCATAGTTCGTCACGATCCGCGCGAACTGTCCGTGGTCCTTGCGCAGCGCGAGGCACAACCCGCACAAATGCGCCATCCACTGGCTCGTGAGGCTCTCCCCGAGCCGGTGCCTGCACGGTCTGACGATTCCGAACACGACATTCCCCCGTGGTTGGTACGACGTTGAGCTGCGGCATCGTATCGATCGCCGCGTTCACCCGTACGCACCCTCCCTCACCCGTGTGCCGGGAAGAATCATATTTCACTCACAGTCAGCATCCGTTTGGGAAAGGACCCTTGGGACACAAGGACTCTCGACGGATTCGCTGTGCACCAGTACCGTCACAAACCCCCCGGGCGGCGTCTATCCACTTGGCGCGACGTCCGCATCATGGATGACCATAGGGATGCGGAGCACGAAAGACCGCTGTGAGAGGAGGCGTCCATGGGATCGGTACGCAAGGCGAGTGCGTGGCTCGGCCTCGTCGACGACAACGATGACGAGCGTTACTACGACGACGACTACACCGAGGGCTCCGATTCCGGGGACGCCTGGGTCACGGACCCGCGGGTGAAGGTGGCCTCGGACGTGGCGGAGGAGAAGGGCCGCCGCATCGCGACCGTCACCCCGGACAGCTTCCGGGACGCACGGTCCATCGGCGAGCTGTTCCGGGACGGGGTCCCGGTCATCATGAACCTGACGGCCATGGAGGCCACCGACGCCAAGCGCGTGGTCGACTTCGCGGCCGGTCTGATCTTCGGTCTGCGCGGTTCGATCGAGCGGGTGTCCACCCGGGTGTTCCTGCTGAGCCCGGCCGACACCCAGGTCATCAGCGGCGAGCCCGCCGCGCACCGTTCCGACGGTTTCTTCAACCAGAGCTGAGGCGGGGCCGCACACCACGGCCCCGCCCCCGCCGGACTCCTACGGACTCCTACCGGAAGGCGTCGAGTCCGGTGAGCGCCTTGCCCAGCACCAACTGGTGCATCTCGACGGTGCCCTCGTAGGTGAGCACCGATTCCAGGTTCGTCGCGTGCCGCATCACGGGGTATTCGAGGGAGATCCCGTTGGCACCGAGGATCGTGCGGGCCGTACGGCAGATGTCGATGGCCTCGCGTACGTTGTTGAGCTTGCCGAAGCTGACCTGCTCGGGACGCAGGCGGCCGGCGTCCATGCGCCGCCCGAGGTGATGGGCGAGCAGAATCCCCTTGTGCAGTTCGACCGCCATGTCGGCGAGCTTGGCCTGGGTGAGCTGGAAGCCGCCGATGGGCCGCCCGAACTGCTCCCGCGACTTCGCGTACTCCACGGCCGCCTCGAAGGAGCTGCGGGCCGCGCCCATCGCGCCCCAGACGATGCCGTAGCGGGCGTGGGAGAGACAGCTGAGCGGTCCGCGCAGTCCGGTGACCTCCGGCAGTACGGCGTCGGCGGGCAGCCGTACGTCGTCGAGCACCAGCTCGCTGGTGACGCTCGCCCGCAGCGACCACTTGTGCTTGATCTCCGGCGCCGAGAAGCCGGGGCGGTCCGTGGGCACGACGAAGCCGCGGATCCCGTCCTCGGTCTGCGCCCAGACGACGGCGACACCGGCCACCGACCCGTTGGTGATCCACATCTTGCGGCCGTTGAGGACCCAGTCCCCTCCGTCGCGCTTGGCGTGGGTGCGCATGTTCGCGGGGTCGGAGCCGTGGTCGGGCTCGGTCAGCCCGAAGCAGCCGATGACCTCGCCCGCGGCCATGCGCGGCAGCCAGGCCTGCTTCTGCTCCTCGCTGCCGAAGCGGTGGATGGCGTACATGGCGAGGGAGCCCTGGACGGAGACCAGGGAACGGATGCCGGAGTCGGCCGCCTCCAGCTCCAGGCAGGCGAGCCCGTACTGCACGGCACTCGCGCCGGCGCAGCCGTAGCCGTCGAGCGACATGCCGAGCGCGCCGACGGCGCCGAGTTCGCGGGCGAGGTCCCGGACGCCGGGCAGCTCGCCGCTCTCGTACCACTCAGCGATGTGCGGCAGCACGCGGTCCGCGGCCCAGGTGCGAACGGTGTCCCGGATCGCCAGGTCCTCCGGTCCGAGGAGGTCGTCGACGCCGAGCGGGTCGGCGGGGTCGAACGCGGGCAACTTGGGGGACGAGGCCATGGGGACACCCTCCGGGACTGTGAAAACTAGCGCTGCTAGTTACGGTTCTCCTGCCGACGTTACGGTGCACCGTGGCGAACGTCCACCATGCGCCTCCCGCCCCCGCGCCACCCGTTCACCGCCCGTCGGGAGGTGAGCGTCGGGCGGCAAACGGGCGGTGCGCGGGTGAGAGACCATGTCGCTCACACCGACACGCGTGACTCCGCCGCCTCCCGAGGCCCCGGCACGGAAACCCCCTCGCACTGCATCACCCGCGGCAACCGCAGCGCCATCACCGCCCCCAACAGCAACAACCCCGCACTCACCACCAACGTCACATGCAGCCCGTGCACGAACGCGTCCCCGGCAGCCCGCCGCAGCGCGCCCCCCGCGGGCCCGCCGAGCCGCGCGGCGACCTCGTACGCCTCCCCCAGCGAATGCCCCGCCGCCGCCGACTGCGACGCCGGCACCCCGGGCACACCCCTCGCCAGCCCGGGCGCGTACGCCGCGTTCATCACGCTGCCCAGCAGCGCGATCCCGATCCCGGCGCCCAGCTGGTACGACGTCTCCCCGATCGCCGCCGCCCCGCCGGCCTGCTCCTGCGGGGCCTCGCTCAGCATCGACTCGTACGCCCCGAACAGCGTCGTCTCCAGACCGAAGCCGAGCAGCACGAACCCGGACAGCATCAGCGCGCAGTTGTCGGCCCGGCCCAGCGCCGTCAGCAGCACCACCGCGAAGGCGGTCAGGCAGAACCCGGCGCACACCATCCGCCGCGGCCCGAACCGCCGCAGCATCCGGGCGCCCGCCAGCCCCGCCGCCATCGCCGCGAAGGTCAGCGGCACCAGCCGCAGCCCGGTCTCCAGCGGGGACAGCCCGAGCACCAGCTGCAGATACTGCGCCGCGATCAGCTCCAGACCCACCAGCGCCAGCATCGCCAGCACGATGCACCCCACCGACGTGCTGAACGCCGGCCGCCGGAACATCTCCAGGTCCACCAGCGGATGCGTACGCCGCCGCTGCCGTCGTACGAAGGCGACCAGCAGGGCCGCGCCCACCACCAGCGGCAGCACGGTGAACACGCTCGCCACCGGCTCGCCGCCGCCCAGCCGCTTCACGCCCAGGACGACGCCGAACAGACCGCCCGCCGCCATCAGCGCGCCGGCCACGTCCCAGGGCCCGCGGCCGTCGCCCTTCGACTCGGGCAGCAGCAGCCGCCCCACCGGCAGGCTGACCAGCATCAGCGGGATGTTGACGAGGAAGACCGAGCCCCACCAGAAGTGCTCCAGCAGGAAGCCGCCGAGCAGCGGGCCGACCGCCGCGCCGACCGCGGCCACGGCGCTCCAGATGCCGATGGCCATCGCCCGTTCCCGCCGCTCGGGAAAGACCTGGCGCAGGATCGACAGCGTCGCCGGCATGATCATCGCGCCGCCGACGCCGAGCAGCGCGCGGGCCATGATCAGCAGCTGGGCGTTGTCGGCGAGGGCGGCCAGAGCGGAGGCGACGCCGAAGAGCGCGTAGCCGAGCAGGAGGATCCGTCTGCGGCCCACCCGGTCGCCCAGCGTGCCGAAGAGGATCAGCAGCGAGGCGCAGACGAGCGGGTAGACGTCGACGATCCAGAGCAGTTCGATCGCGCCGGGCCTCAGGTCCTCGGTGACGGCGGGGACCGCCACGTGCAGCACGGTCGCGTCGACGGCGACGAGCAGCAGGCTGACGCAGAGGACGACCAGAACCACCCAGCGGTTGGCACCGGCCCCGGCCGCCCGGCGGCGCAGCGCGGTGGCAGCCGTGGTCGTCCCGGACATGTACGTACCTCCAAGATGTTCCCTCGCGTCCGGCGGGCCGCGCGGGGTGGGGACTCCCCTGCGGCTCGGCCGGAGAGGAGCGGGGGCTCCGGGCCGTGCAACGGAACGCGAGTGACTCGCCAGAGTACGCGAGAGAGCGCACCGCACACGTGGCGGGCCTCACACATCCCGCGTCACCCGTGTGGCATGCGCCACTGCGTCCCGGGCCCGCCCGACCCGGCCCGTCGGCCACCGCCGGCCCCGGCAGATAATCGAGCCCGTGACCGATCTTGAAACGCGCACGGCGGGCCGCCCCGGAGCCCTGCGCCGGGCCGCCCCGGCGCTCCTCGGCTACGCGGCCGTACGCGCCCTGGGCCTGCTCGCCCTGGCCCTGTGGAGCGCGGCGCGCGACAAGAGCGCGTACACGCTGCTGACCGCTCGCTGGGACTCCCTCTGGTACACCAGGGTCGCCGACCTGGGCTACGGCTACGAGGTGCGACTGCCCAACGGCGACGTCCACTCCAACCTGGCCTTCTTCCCACTGCTGCCTTGGCTGGAGCGGCTCGGCGCGGCGGTGACGCCCCTGTCGCCCGCCGACGCGGGGTTCGCCGTGAGCCTCCTCGCCTCGCTCGCCGCGGCCTGGGGGATCTTCGCGGTGGCCGAGCAGGTGTACGGCCGGACTGCGGAAGGCGCGAAGCACGGCCTTGGAAGGGTGGCGGCGGGAGACGGGCGGGTCGGGGTGTGCGCGGTGCTGCTGTGGGCCGTGCTGCCGGTCGGGATCGTGCAGTCCATGGCGTACAGCGAGTCCCTGTTCACGGCGCTGGCCGCCTGGTCGCTGTACGCGGTGCTGACCGGGCGCTGGGTGACGGCGGGGGCGCTGGCCGCGCTGGCCGGGCTGACCCGTCCGGTCGGGCTCGCGGTGGCGGCGGCGGTGTGGGCGGCCGCGATCGTGGCATTCGTGCGAAGCCGGAGCGAGGCCGTCCCGGACGGCGCCCACGGCCCGGAGCGCGCCCCCGGCGACGGCGCGCGGCGTGTGCTCGGCATGCTCCTCGCGCCCCTGGGCGCCGCCGGGTACGTGCTCTGGGTCGGACACCGCACCGGCAAGGGCCCGCTCGGTTACCTCGACGTCCAGGCCGGCTGGCGCAACGGCTTCGACGGAGGCGTGGCCTTCGCCCGTTTCGTCGCCGGGAAGTTCACGTCGTTCCCGTCGGCCCTGGCGGGCGTCGGGCTGATCGTCGGCGTCGCGCTGCTGGTCTGGCTGTACGTCGTGTGCGTACGGCGGCGCCAGCCGCTCGCGCTGCTGGTGTACACGGGGATCGTCATCGCCCTGGCCCTGTGCGCGTCGAGCTACTTCGGTTCGAAACCCCGGCTGCTGATGCCCGCGTTCCCGCTGCTGCTGCCCCTCGCCGTCGCCCTCGCCCGGCTGCGAACCCCCAGGTCGGCGCTGATCGTGGGCGGTGTCGCGGTGGCTTCGGCGGTGTACGGGGCGTTCTGGCTGAACGGCTCCGGCCCGCCCTGACCGGCCCGGGCCGTCCGATGGCCGCCGGGAGAATTCCGTACCAGCATTCGGTTAACGAATTCATAAGCACGATAAAACCGCCGACCGGGCCGATCAAAGGAAATGAAGCCCGCGGTCGCCCCGGATTGCGGATTCCTCGGAAATAAACCACTCCCTGAGAGGAATCCCACATCACATCGTCATCACAAAGCCGTTGATTCGGCCGGGATCACTCCTCACTCGCTGTAACGTCGATTGGGTGCGTACCGAACGGAACCTCACCCGTCTGGACCGGGTGTTCGCGAGACTGGACCGGGAGCCGGAACGACCGGCCCTCCTGGATGTGCCGGCGATGAGCCGGCACAGGATTGCGCTGTTCGCCGGGACTCTCGCCTTCTATATCGCGATCGTGTGGGCCGTGGTCATCACCTCGTGGCTGGTCCGGCTCGACTGGCAGGTCATGTTCTTCCGGCCCTACCAGCAGTGGCCGGAGCTCCACGCGTTCGTCGACTACTACGTGGTGCTGGGCCAGCGCGGCCCCACCGCGGTCATGGTCGCGGCGTGGCTCGGCTGGCGCTCCTGGCGGCAGCACACGCTGCGCCCCCTGCTCGCGCTCGGGGTCTCCCTGCTCCTGCTGAACGTCACGGTGGGAGCCGCCAAGATCGGCATGGGCCGGCTCGGGCCGCACTACGCGACCACGGTCGGCGCGAACGAGATGTGGCTCGGCGGCGATATATTTCCGAGCGGTCACACCGCGAACGCCGTCGTGACCTGGGGCATCCTGGCCTATCTGGCCTCGACGCCCAGGGCGCGGCGCTGGCTGTCGGCCCTGTCGGCGGTCGTTTCCCTCGGGGTGGGCATGTCCACCGTCTACCTCGGTACGCACTGGCTCAGCGACGTGCTCCTCGGCTGGGCCGCGGGGCTGCTGATCCTGCTGGCGCTGCCGTGGTTCGAGCCGCTGATCACCCGGTCCGAGGCCTGGATCCTCGGCCTGCGCGACCGCTGGTTCCCCCGCCTCGGCCGCAAGGCGGCGACGAAGCCGCCGGTCGGCCCGCCCGCGGTCGTCACGCCACCCGCCTGCGCCCCGGAGAAGACCCCGCTCCGCGAGCCGGTCGCCGCGCCGCGCACCCGGGCTCCGGTCTACCTCGCTCCGGGCCCGCACACGGCCCGCTCGGACCGTACGCCGGTGACCCCGGCCGGCAGCCGCAGGCCGCCGCACGCCGACCGCCATCCGCGAGGCGCGGCCCCGGCCGCACGCCCCGTGTCGGGCGGCTGACCCGGCGCGGGGGCCGGTACGCACAGCCTCTCCCCGCGTGTCAGCCCTTCCAGGCCCGTGCCACGCGGCCGTCCTTCACCTCGAAGTTGAGGCGGCCCACGCGGTACTCCATGGTGATGACCGTTCCCGGCGCCAGGGACCGCACCGTCGACCAGCCGCGCTCCCGCGCGAGCCGTTCGGCCGCGTCGGATTCGAGGCCGACGTATGCGTCCGGACTGTCCTGGGGTTCGGCCGGTGGTGTCGGATTCGGTGCCATGCCGCCACGCTATGCCCTGCTCCGGGACCGGGGAAGCCCAGCCCGGTAACACGGGCCGCACATGCACCTACGGTCACATTTCTGTCACAGGATCGCGGACCCTGTTTTGGTCGAACTCCGTCACACGGACGGACGGTTTTGTACGCCTTCCAGGGTCACGGCAGGTGAATTGCCGCGTGTCGCATCGCCTCCTCGAATAGGCGGACGGAAAGGCCTCCAAAGCGCCCCGGGCACTCCCCCCGCATTTCACGTTCGAACACCCCCGAACGGGCTTGCGGATGGCTTGCGGAGACCGCACATCAGCACAGGAAGTACATCGCTCGCTCACAGATTCTCCTCGCCGGTCGCGGGGCGTTCGGACCGGGACAGGGCGCGGATCAGCCGGTCGTGTCCGGTCCGGATCGCCTCCCTCAGCCCGGCCGGCTCCAGCACTTCGAAGTCGAAACCGAGCAGCATCAGGCGCACCACCATGACGTCCAGGCTTCCGGCACCGGTGCGCGGGAGGCGGCTGCCCGGACCCGCCGCCTCCAGGACCCCCGCCGTGGGCGAGATCCGCTCGGCGGCCTCCTCCAGCGGCACCAGCAGCCGGACGACCGCGCGGGTGGCGTACGCGCGCGGGCAGACGCCCTCGGAGACGTAGGCGGCCAGGTCCTCCGCGGGCGGTTCGCGCGGGGCGAAGCGGGGGCCGTGCGCGGTCCGACGGCGACGGCGACGGCCTCGTCGTCGTCCAGCGGCAGCGGCGGCAGCTCGGCGCCCGCGCCCGGCTGGTGGCCGCCGCCGGTACCCGGGCCGGCGCCGACGGGGCAGCCCAGCTCGCCCAGCCGGTCCACGTCCCGGCGCACGGTGCGCGGGGAGTCGCCGAGGCGGTCGGCCAGGACGGTGCCGGACCACTCGCGGTGGGCCTGGAGCAGGGAGAGCAGGCGCGGGAGTCGTGCCGAGGTCTCCAGCACGGCGCCGAGTCCGCCGGCGGTCGCGGACAGGCTCTGTCCGCGGCCGTCAGGTCTCCAGCGGGGTGACGGACAGCGACAGGTCGTTGTCCCGGGTGTAGTACGGCCCGGCCTCCACGGGGCCGTGCGGCGTCCGCACACGCGCGCGTGGATAGGTGAACACGGGGTGCTTGTCGGCGACGTCGTCCAGCAGCCGCGCGAGGCGCACGACCGGACCGGGCTCACCGTCGGGCCGCAGCCACAGGTCCCACTCGCCCGGCGCGAGGGTGGCGTAGGGCACGGTGAAGCCGAACTCCGACCGGTCGGCCGCGACGTCCAGCCGGCGTACGGGCCCCTCACCGGTGCCGGGCCGGGCCCGCAGCTCGACGTGGGCGCCGGCGCCGAGCCGCGTTCCGTACACCCGCCCGCGTACGGTCAGCCCGCCGTCCGCGAAGGCGAGCTGCCCCGCCTCCGCGTGCGGGGCGCGCAGCCAGCTGCGGACGGTGAGGTTGCCCTGCCGGGTGGCGTACGGAATGCGGACGGCGACGTGGCCGAGCAGGCCGCCCGGGGTGCGGTCGGCCAGGGAGCGCAGGTCGGTGACGCCGGGCACCAGGCGCCGCGGTTCGCCGGCGGACACGCGCGCGTAGGCGTCCCAGCGGCCCTCGGGCAGGGCCACACTGCTGGGCAGCGCGGCGCGCAGCCTGCCCTCGGCGGCGGGGGCCAGCGGCAGGCTGACCGTGTCGTCGGCGGCGTCGGAGGCGCGGCGGCGCAGGATGAGGAGGGCCGCCCCGGTATCCCCGTGCGCGGCGACGTCGAAGGTCAGACCGCCCGCGGAGTCGCCGATGCAGTCGGCGCGCAGCGGGGCGGCCGGTGGGGCCGGCGGCGTCATGCGGTGCGGTTCCTCCCTGGGCTTCTCGTCGTCCGGTTAGACCCGGAACCCCGCCTTCTGGTTGTCCGTGTCCGATTGCGATGTGGTCACGACCGGAAGGCGGCCCCGACCGGACCGGCCAACGGTCCGTCACTCCAGGCCAGTCCGCCATTACCTCGGGTATCAGCTATTTCCGGACACCCGCTTCATTCGCTGATTTCCTGATTTGTCGACCAACCGCCATGGCGATCCGGGACACGCCTCGTCGGGTCAACACCCTTTTGCTTCCTGCCAGTTGGCGGTGACCGAGCGCCTCCGCCCGGCGGATGACCGTGCGCGTCGGATGGTTCGATTCCGTTGGCCATGGGGCGTGACTCCCTCCACAGATCGCCCGTTGTCATCAGCATGAGCCGGGGATCCGCCCGGACCACGGCCCGGGACCCACCCGGTCCGGTCACGCACCGCATCCCGAGGGAGCCACCCGTGCCGCGCATGCTCGACGTCAGCGACGACGTACGCGCCGAGATCGGCGACGAAGAAGCCGACCGCCTGCTCGCCGGGGAGTCCGCCCCGGGCAGCTACGACTGCACGTCCTGTCGCACCCCGGGCGACTGCGAGCAGGAGCGCACCAGCACCGTTCTCTTCATCGGGGACGAGACCGCCGTCCTCGCCTTCGCCCACGCCGGCTGTCTGCCCTCGCAGGTCGTCAAGGTCACCGAGGAGCAGCTCCAGGGGGCGGTGAAGTCCATCCACGCCGACAACGCCCGCCCGGAGCCCGAGCAGGCCGCACCCGAGAAGGTCGCGTCCGAGCAGGCCGTGCTCGGCGTCACCAGCGGACTGATCCTGATCGCCGGGGAGCTGCACCCGGCCCTCGTGGTGGAGCCGACCGCCCCCATCGCGCGGCCCGGCACGGCCGGCGCGGGCGACGACTTCCTGCCGCTGCTCATCGAACAGGGCTTCATGCCGGTCACCGAGCTGTCCACCACCCCGGCCGTGCTGCACGGCTGGTCGGTACTGCTCGCGATGGGCCAGCTGCACGCGGTGCTCCAGCCGGGGACGAACGGCGGTCGGCCGGTGGCCTGGTGGCAGGCACACCAGCCCCTCCAGGTCACCGAGGGCTGGCGCACGGCGGCCAACAAGCACCAGCAGGTGCTGATGTTCGCGGCGCCCGTCGGGACGATCGGACGGCAGCCGCGCGAGGACCTGCTGCGGGACGCGCTGGACAAGGCGGCGGCGAACGGGCAGCTGGTCGCGGCGGCGCTGCCGCTGGCGGGAACCTGAGCGCTTTCCGTGCGGGCGCCGGACGCCTGCGGCCTGGGCCGCATCTCTTCCGGTGCAAGGTCGTTTGGACATACGTGTACGCATACGACGCCTTCCACCGCCAGGGCCCCTCGGCCACGCCGATCTACGACGCGCTCTACGCCGAGTACGGCAGGTCCTTCCGATCGCTGCCGGGCGATCGCAGCGGCGAGGAGGAGCTGGGGTTCACGTCCTTCAGGAGCATCCCGCGCGGCAGGGGCTCGTACAGCGCCTACAGCGCGGGAGCCCACAGCGCCCGCGTCGGCCAGCAGTCGATGTGGCAGCGCGTCGGGACGCACCACGTCCCGGCCGCGCTGCCACCGGCTCCGCGCAGAGGTGCCTGACAGCCACCTGAACGTCGAGAGAGGGCGACTCCGGCCGGGGTCGCCCTCTCTCGTCGTCGCCGGTGCCGCTACTTCTTCTTCGCGCCGCGCTTCTCGCGCACCCGCACCGAGATGTGGATCGGCGTCCCGTCGAAGCTGAACTCCTCGCGCAGTCGGCGCTCGATGAAGCGCCGGTAGCCCGCCTCGATGAAGCCCGAGGCGAAGAGCACGAACCGCGGCGGCTTGGTGCCCGCCTGCGTGCCGAACAGGATGCGGGGCTGCTTGCCGCCCCGTACCGGGTGCGGATGGGCGGCGACCAGCTCACCCAGGAAGGCGTTCAGCCGGCCCGTCGGGACGCGGGTCTCCCACCCGGCCAGCGCGGTCTCGATCGCCGGGACCAGCTTCTCCATGTGCCGTCCGGTCTGCGCCGAGACGTTGACCCGCGGCGCCCACGCCACCTGGCCGAGCTCGGTCTCGATCTCCCGCTCCAGGTAGTAGCGGCGCTCCTCGTCGAGGGTGTCCCACTTGTTGTAGGCGACGACGACCGCGCGGCCCGCCTCGACGGCCATGGTGACGATCCGCTGGTCCTGGACCGAGATCGACTCGGAGGCGTCGATGAGGATGACGGCGACCTCCGCCTTCTCGACGGCGGCGGCGGTGCGCAGCGAGGCGTAGTAGTCGGCGCCCTGCTGGAGGTGGACCCGCTTGCGGATGCCCGCCGTGTCGACGAACTTCCAGGTCACGCCGCCCAGCTCGATCAGCTCGTCGACCGGGTCGCGGGTGGTGCCGGCCATCTCGTTGACGACGACGCGCTCCTCGCCCGCCACCTTGTTCAGCAGGGAGGACTTGCCGACGTTGGGACGGCCGATCAGGGCGATGCGGCGCGGGCCGCCGACGGCGGTGCCGAAGGTCTGGGCCGGGGCCTCGGGAAGGGCCTCCAGGACCTTGTCCAGCATGTCGCCGGTGCCGCGGCCGTGCAGCGCGGAGACCGGCTGGGGCTCCCCCAGACCCAGCGACCACAGGTAGGCGGCGTCGGCCTCGCCGCTCGGGCCGTCGACCTTGTTGGCGCACAGCACGACGGGCTTGCCGGCCTTGCGCAGCAGCCGCACGACCGCCTCGTCGGTGTCGGTGGCGCCGACCTTGGCGTCCACGACGAAGACGACCGCGTCGGCGGCCTCGATCGCGTACTCGGCCTGAGCGGCCACGGAGGCGTCGATACCGAGGACGTCCTGCTCCCAGCCGCCGGTGTCGACGACCTTGAAGCGGCGGCCGGCCCACTCGGCCTCGTAGGTGACGCGGTCGCGGGTGACGCCGGGCTTGTCCTCGACGACGGCCTCGCGGCGGCCGATGATCCGGTTCACCAGGGTCGACTTGCCGACATTGGGGCGGCCGACGACGGCGAGGACGGGCAGCGGGCCGTGCCCGGCTTCCTCGATCGCGCCCTCGACCTCCTCGATGTCGAAGCCCTCTTCGGTGGCCAGCTCCATGAACTGCGCGTACTCGGCATCGCCGAGCGCCCCGTGGTCCTCGCCCGAGCCCTCGGAGTGGATGTGGTCGTTCATGAAGTCCGTACCTCGTTCATCGTGGTGATCGCGGCGCACCCTGTTTCACCGGGCGGGCCACTACTCAGTGTCGCCTAGCGCCCGGTGAGGCGCCTGGCGTTTTCCAGGTGCGCGGTGAGCTGCTTCTGGATGCGTTCGGTCGCCTCGTCCAGCGCCTTGCGGGTGCGCCGTCCGCTGCCGCCCGCCCGTCGCCCACCGCCACCCGTGCCGGAGCTTCGCACCCCTTCGATTGCGTCGAAGGGGTCGCCGAAGACGACGTCGATGCGGGAGCGCAGCGGGGGCAGCGCCTTTATCAACCGTCCGGGCCGGCCGGAACTTCCCAGCACCGCGACGGGGACAATCGGGGCGCCGCTTCGGACGGCGAAGTACGCGAGCCCGGCGCGCAGCGCGGCGAAGTCGCCCTCGCCCCGGGTGCCCTCCGGGAAGATGCCCAGCACGCCGCCGTTCTCCAGGACGCCCAGCGCCTGGGTGATGGCGGCGCGGTCGGCGGTCGAGCGGTCCACCTTCAGCTGGCCGATGCCGAGCAGGAAGGGGTCCAGCGGACCGATGAACGCTTCCTTCTTGATCAGGAAGTGCGTCGGCCGGGGTGCCACGCCCATGACCATCGGACCGTCGACGTTGTGCGAGTGGTTGACAGCGTAGATCACCGGGCCGGTCGCGGGCACCCGCCAGGCGCCGAGCACGCGCGGCCGGAACAGCCCGTACATCAGGCCGACGCCGATGCGCCGCCCGATCTCGGCACCCTTCTCGGAGGGGACCGGCGGGGTGGAGGGTGCGGTCACTTCCCCGCCCGCTTCTCCTCGACGAGGGTGACGACGCACTCGATGACCTGCGCGAGGGTGAGTTCGGTGGTGTCCACCTCGACCGCGTCGTCCGCCTTGGCCAGCGGCGACGTCTTGCGGCTGGAGTCGGCGGCGTCCCGCTTGATCAGGGCCTCGCGGGTGACGTTGACGTCGGCGCCCTTGAGCTCGCCGCTGCGGCGGGCGGCGCGGGCCTCCGCCGAGGCGGTGAGGAAGATCTTCAGATCGGCGTCCGGCAGCACCGTCGTCCCGATGTCCCGGCCCTCGACCACGATGCCGAGCGGCGCCGCGGCGGCGATGGTGCGCTGCAGCTCGGTGATCCGGGTCCGCACCTCGGGGACGGCGCTGACCGCGCTGACCTTGGAGGTGACCTCCTGGGTGCGGATCGGGCCGGCCACGTCCACGCCGTCCACCGTGATGGTGGGGCCCGCCGGGTCGGTGCCGGAGAGGATCTCGGGCTTTCCGGCCGCCGCGGCGATGGCGTGCGGGTCGTCGGTGTCGATGCCGTTGTTGACCATCCACCACGTGATCGCCCGGTACTGGGCGCCGGTGTCCAGGTAGCTCAGGCCGAGCTGTGCGGCGACGGCCTTCGACGTGCTCGACTTGCCCGTGCCGGAGGGGCCGTCGATGGCGACAATCACGGCCGGGACGGTCGGGGCGGCGCCGTTTTCCACGAGGGGACACCTTCCTGGTGCGGTGCGGTGAAGGGTGTGCGGGACGCGAACGCGTCCCGCACAAGGTTACTGGCTCTCCGGGACCCCTCCGACAGGCGTATGCCCCGGGGATCACTGCCGGAGCGCCCAGCCCCTCTCCCGGAGGGCCGCCGTCAGCACCGGAGCGGCCTTCGGCTCGACCATGAGCTGCATCAGGCCGGCCTGCTGTCCGGTCGCGTGCTCGATCCGTACGTCCTCGATGTTGACCCCGGCCCGTCCCGCGTCCGCGAAGATGCGGGCCAGCTGGCCGGGCTGGTCGTCGATGAGGACCGTCACGGTCTCGTAGACCCGGGGCGCGCTGCCGTGCTTGCCCGGGACCCGCACCTGCCCGGCGTTGCCCCGCCGCAGCACCTCGGCGATGCCGGTACCGCCCGCGCGGCGCTTGTCCTCGTCGGAGGACTGCAGGGCACGCAGGGCCCGTACCGTCTCCTCCAGGTCGGCGGCGACGTCGGTGAGCAGGTCGGCGACCGGCCCGGGGTTGGCGGAGAGGATGTCGATCCACATCCGGGGGTCGGAGGCGGCGATCCGGGTCACGTCGCGGATGCCCTGTCCGCACAGCCGTACGGCGGCCTCCTCGGCGTGCTCCAGCCGGGCGGCGACCATGCTGGAGACCAGGTGGGGCATGTGCGAGACGAGGGCCACGGCGCGGTCGTGGGCGTCCGCGTCCATCACCACCGGCACCGCGCGGCAGTGCGAGACCAGCTCCAGGGCGAGGTTCAGCACCTCGGTGTCGGTGTCCCGGGTCGGGGTCAGCACCCACGGGCGGCCCTCGAAGAGGTCGCCGGTGGCGGCCAGCGGCCCGGACTTCTCACGGCCGGACATGGGGTGCGTGCCGATGTACGCGGCGAGGTCGAGCCCCCGCGCCTCCAGCTCGCGCCGGGGGCCGCCCTTGACGCTGGCCACGTCGATGTATCCGCGGGCGGCGCCGCGCCCCATGACGTCGGCGAGCACGTCGGCCACCAGGGCCGGCGGGGCGGCCACGATCGCGAGGTCGACCGGCCCGTCCGGGGCCTCGTCGGTTCCGGCGCCCAGTGCGGCGGCCGTACGGACCTGCTCGGGGTCGCGGTCGGCCAGGTGCACGGTGACGCCCCGCTGGGTCAGGGCGAGGGCGGCGGAGGTACCGATGAGACCGGTGCCGATGACGAGTGCGGTTCTCACTGGGCGATGTCCTTGCGCAGGGCCGCGGCAGCGCCGAGGTAGACGTGGGCGATCTCGGCACGGGGCCGGTCGGACTCGATGTGGGCGAGGACCCGGACGACGCGGGGCATGGCGCCCTCGATGTCCAGCTCCTGGGCGCAGATCAGCGGGACGTCGGTGATGCCGAGCTTGCGGGCCGCGGCGGCCGGGAAGTCGCTGTGCAGGTCGGGCGTGGCCGTGAACCAGATGCTGATCAGGTCGTCGCCGGTCAGGTCGTTGCGCTCCAGGACGGCGGTCAGCAGCGCCGCGACCTGCTCGTCCATGTGCCCGGCCTCGTCCCGCTCCAGTTGGACGGCGCCCCGGACCGCTCGTACCGCCACGGCGATGCTCCTTGCTGACGTGGGTAAAGGTTGTTGGTCCGTCCAGCCTAGTCAGCCCGGCGCGTGCGGGCCCGGGGCGCCCGTCTCCTGAGACGCTGGCCCCGGCCGGAACCTCCCCTCCCCCGGAGCTGCGACATGACCCACACCCCGACCCGCCGTACGGTCCTCCTCTGCACGGGCGCCGCGGCGCTCTCCGTGGGCTGCGGCGACGGAGGCGAGGACGGCGGCGGCGACTCCTCGGCCGCCTCGCCCGGTCAGGAGCTGGCGCCGACGAGCGACATCCCGGTCGGCGGCGGCAAGATCCTCGCGGACCGGAGGATCGTGGTGACCCAGCCGGAGCAGGGCGAGTTCAAGGCGTTCTCGGCGGTCTGCACCCACCAGAACTGCCTGGTGTCGGACGTGCGGGACGGCACCATCGACTGCGCCTGCCACGGCAGCAGGTTCAGCATCACCGACGGCGCGGTGGAGCAGGGCCCGGCCACGAGACCGCTGCCCGAGGAGCGGATCGCGGTGGACGGAAATACGGTCCGCCTGGCGTGAGGCGCCCGCGTACGCTCCCGGCATGCACCCCGAGACCCTGGTACGCGACCACACGATCTACGCCTGTGTCATGGGTTCGCGCGCCTTCGGTCTGGCGACGGAGGGCAGCGACACCGACCGCCGGGGCGTGTTCCTCGCCCCGACCCCCCTGTTCTGGCGCTTCGAGAAGCCGCCGACGCACGTGGAGGGACCGGCCGAGGAGCAGTTCGGCTGGGAGCTGGAGCGCTTCTGCGAGCTGGCCCTGCGCGCGAACCCGAACATCCTGGAGTGCCTGCACTCCCCACTCGTGGAGTACGCCGACGACACGGGCCGCGAACTGCTCGCCCTGCGCGAGGCGTTCCTCTCCCGCCGGGTCCACGCGACGTTCACCGGGTACGCGCACGGCCAACGCCGCAAGCTCGAAGCCGACGTGCGCACGCACGGCGCCCCGCGCTGGAAGCACGCGATGCACCTGTTGCGGCTGCTGATGTCCGCCCGCGACCTGCTGCGCACGGGCACCCTCACCATCGACGTCGGCGACCGGCGCGAGTCGCTGCTCGCCGTGAGGCGCGGCGAGGTGCCCTGGCCGGAGGTCGAGTCCCGGATGACCCGCCTGGCCGAGGAGGGCGAGGAGGCCGCGCGGCGCGGTCCGCTGCCCGAGGAACCGGACCGGCGCCGCGTCGAGGACTTCCTCGTCCGCACGCGCCGCGCCTCAGCCCTCCGGGCGGTCCAGCCGGATCCGTACGACGAAGTCGTGCGGGGCGTCGTACGAGGTGGCGGCGTCGGGCGGGGCTGACGCCGCCCGCGCCTGGTCCAGTACGCCGTGCAGCCGCTCCACGTCGGGCGCACGCGCGCGTGGTCGACGCCGGCGTCCCCGGGCTCGCGCTCCGCCTCCAGGGCGTCGATCACGGGCTCAAGCGTCCCAGAGCGCCCCGAGGGCCACCAGGTCGCCCCGGTACTCGATACGGTCCGCCCACTCGGCGGGCCAGGCGTCGGCGCCCAGGTACGCGCCCGCGAAGGCGCCCGCGAGGCACGCGATGGAGTCGGAGTCGCCCGAGGTGCAGGCACCGCGGCGCAGGGCGGTCAGCGGCTCGTCGACGAAGAGCAGGAAGCAGAGCAGCCCGGCCGCCATGGCCTCCTCGGCGATCCAGCCCTCACCGACCGCGAGGCAGGGATCGGTCTCCGGCGAGACGGTGCGCGCCGCCTGCTGGAGGCGGTCGAGTACCGCCAGGCACTCGTCCCAGCCGCGGGCGATGAAGTGCTCGGGCGTGGGGTCCTGGGCGCGGGTCCACAGGTCGCCGAGCCAGCGCTCGTGGTAGCGGGTGCGGTTGTCGTAGGCGTACGACCGCAGCAGCCCGACCAGTCCGGTCGGCTCGGCTCCCTCCGCGAGCAGCCGTACGGCGTGCGCGGTGAGGTCGGAGGCGGCGAGCGCGGTCGGGTGCCCGTGGGTGAGCGCGGACTGCAACTGGGCGGCGCCCGACCGCTGTTCGTCACTCAGGCCGGGGGCGAGTCCGACCGGGGCGACGCGCATGTTGGCGCCGCAGCCCTTGGAGTGGACCTGGCTGGCGTCCTGCCAGGGGCGGTCCGGGGTCTTGAGGAGGTCGCAGGCCCGGAGGCAGGTGTGGCCCGGAGCCCGGTTGTTCTCCGGCGACTGGTACCAGTCGACGAACTCCTCGCGTACCGGCCGTTCCATGCGCTCGGGCCCGAGCAGCCCGCGCTCCATGGCGGTCCGCAGCCCCTTCCCGAGCGCCAGCGTCATCTGGGTGTCGTCGGTGACGATCGCGGGCCGGGGCAGTTCCATCTCCCGCCAGGGGCCGCACTTGGCGAGGATCGACGGGACGTCCTCGAACTCGGTCGGGAAGCCGAGCGCGTCCCCGAGGGCGAGGCCGGTGAGGGCCCCGGTGGCGGCGCGCTTGGTGACGGTGGTCGTGGTCATGCGGGGCGTCCTTCCCGAGGGGTGCGGAGCAGCGGCGGGTGCAGGGTGGTGGCCGGACCGGCGCGGTAGAGCGCGGCCGGTTTGCCGCGGCCGCCGGTGAGGCGGGCGGCGCCCGGGACGGGTTCGACGAAGCCGGGGGTGGCGAGGACCTTGCGGCGGAAGTTGGGCCGGTCGAGGGCGGTGCCCCACACGGTCTCGTAGACCTGTTGCAGCTCGCCGAGGGTGAACTCGGCCGGACAGAAGGCGGTGGCCAGGCAGCTGTACTCCAGCTTGGCGCCGACGCGTTCCCGGGCGTCGGCCAGGATCCGGTCGTGGTCGAAGGCGAGGTCGCGGGCCTTGTCGTACGGCACCCAGCGGGCCTCGGCCGCGTCACCGCCGCCGTGCGGTTCGGGAGCGTCGGGCAGCAGGGCGGCGAACGCGACCGACACGACCCGCATCCGGGGATCGCGGCCGGGCTCGCTGTAGGTCCGCAGCTGCTCCAGGTGCGGCGCGCTCACGTCGGCCAGACCGGTCTCCTCGGCCAGCTCCCGACGGGCCGCCGCCTCCGCCGACTCGTCCGGCAGCAGGAAGCCGCCGGGCAGGGCCCAGCGGCCGGCGTACGGCTCCTGCCCCCGCTCGACGAGCAGCACGTGCAGCGCGCCCGCGCGGAGCGTGAGGACGGCGAGGTCAACGGTGACGGCGAAGGGTTCGAAGGCGTACTTGTCGTAGCCGTGCACAGGCGGCCACCCCCTTAATAGTCACTGAGACTATAAAGAGGGTGGCCGACCGTTCACAACCCTCGGGGCTAGAGCTCGACCTCCTGCATCAGCATCCCGACCTCCGTGTTGGACAGCCGGCGCAGCCAGCCCGACTTCTGGTCGCCCAGGGTGATCGGGCCGAAGGCGGTGCGCACCAGCTTGTCGACGGGGAAGCCCGCCTCCGCCAGCATCCGGCGGACGATGTGCTTGCGGCCCTCGTGGAGAGTGACCTCGACCAGGTAGTTCTTGCCGGTCTGCTCCACGACCCGGAAGTGGTCCGCGCGCGCGTACCCGTCCTCCAGCTGGATGCCGTCCTTGAGGCGCTTGCCGAGGTCGCGCGGGATCGGGCCCACGATGTGCGCGAGGTAGGTCTTCTTCACGCCGTACCGGGGGTGGGTCAGGCGGTGCGCCAGCTCACCGTGGTTGGTGAGCAGGATGACGCCCTCGGTCTCGGTGTCGAGCCGGCCGACGTGGAAGAGCCGGGTCTCGCGGTTGGTGACGTAGTCACCGAGGCACTGCCGGCCGTCCGGGTCCTCCATGGTGGAGACGACACCGGCGGGCTTGTTGAGCGAGAAGAACTGGTACGACTGCGTGGCGACGGTCAGGCCGTCGACCTTGACCTCGTCCTTCTCCGGGTCGACGCGGCGGCCCTGCTCGAGGACGATCTCGCCGTTGATCTCGACGCGCGCCTGCTCGATCAGCTCCTCGCAGGAACGCCGGGAACCGTAGCCCGCGCGCGCGAGGACCTTCTGCAGCCGCTCGCCCTCCTGCTCGGCGCCGGGGAAGGTCTTGGGGGGCTTGACGTCCTTCTTGCCCGCGTACCGCTCGCGGTTGCGCTCCTCGGCCCGTGCCTCGTACTCGCGGGACGTGGCCGGGACCGAGCGCCCCCGCTGCAGGGGCTTCTTCGGCCCGCCCTTGGCGCCGCCGCGGGCCGCCGGGCCGCGGCCCGACTTCGGGCCCTCGTGCGTGGCGCCGGGCCCCACGTCGTAGCGCCGCTCCTCGGGGCGCGGGTTCTTCGGACGGCCGCCCTGCTTGTTGTCGCGGTTGCCACCGGCACCGCGGGGGTTACCGCGGCCACCGCTGCTCCCGCCGCGGCCGCCGCTGTTGCCACCACGGCTCCCGCCGTTGTTTCCGCTGCTGTTCCTGCCGCTGCTGCTTCGCATCAAAGTTCCGTCTTGTCGTCTGCGTCCTCGGAATCCGGGGCGTCCGGATCGAACGACGGGACCCCTTCCAGTGTGTCGGCCTCGATCGCCGCCGCCTCCGGGAGGAAGGGCGCGAGCTCCGGGAGCTCGTCCAGGCCGCGCAGGCCCATCCGCTCCAGGAAGTAGTTCGTCGTCACGTACAGGATCGCACCTGTTTCGGGTTCCGTGCCCGCCTCCTCGACCAGACCCCGTTGCAGGAGGGTGCGCATCACGCCGTCGCAGTTCACGCCGCGCACGGCGGAGACGCGGCCGCGGCTGACCGGCTGGCGGTAGGCGACCACGGCGAGGGTCTCCAGCGCGGCCTGGGTGAGACGGGCGTGCTGACCGTCCAGGACGAAGCCCTCGACGGCCGCGGCGTAGGCGGGACGGCTGTAGAAGCGCCAGCCGCCCGCGATCAGGCGCAGCTCGAAGCCGCGGCCCTGGACGGTGTACTCGTCGGCCAGCTCGCGCAACGCGTCGGCGATCTGCCGCCGGGGCCGCTGGAGTATCCGGGCGAGGTGCTCCTCGGTCGCGGGCTCGTCGACGACCATGAGGACGGCTTCGAGGGCGGGCCCCAGTTCGAGGTCGGCGACGGCCCCCGGCCCGCCCAGGGCCTCCGTGGTCTCCTCACTCACGCCTTCCGCTCCTCCTCGGTCTTCTCGGGCGGCCGGTCGAACTCGTCGGTCACCACCGGCTCGGTGTCCGCGTCCCCGCCCGTCCAGCGCACCAGCAGGTCGCCGAGCGCGGTCTCCTGGTCCAGTTCGACGGCCTTCTCGCGGTACAGCTCCAGCAGGGCGAGGAAGCGGGCGACGACGGTCAGGGTGTCGTCGGTGTCCTCGACCAGCACCCGGAAACTGGCCTCACCCAGCTCCTTGAGCCGGGCGACGACGAGCCCAGCCTGCTCCTGCACGCTGACCAGGGGCGCGTGGATGTGCTCGACGTACACCTGCGGCTTGGGCTTGGGCTGCATCGCCTTGACGGCCAGCTTGGCGAAGCCCTCCGGCCCGATGCTGATGACGACCTCGGGCAGCAGCTCGGCGTGGTGGGGCTCCAGCCCGACGGCACGCGGGTAGCGCCGGGCCTCGGCTTCGAGCCGCTCGTTGAAGATCTCCGCGATCTGCTTGTACGCGCGGTACTGCAGCAGCCGCGCGAAGAGCAGGTCGCGGGCCTCCAGCAGCGCCAGGTCGGCCTCGTCCTCGACCTCGGCGGCGGGCAGCAGCCGGGCCGCCTTCAGGTCGAGCAGCGTGGCCGCGACCACCAGGAACTCGGTCGTCTCGTCGAGGTCCCAGTCCGGGCCCATCGCCCTGATGTGCGCCATGAACTCGTCGGTCACCTTGGAGAGCGCGACCTCGGTGACGTCCATCTTGTGCCGGGAGATCAACTGGAGGAGCAGATCGAACGGCCCCTCGAAGTTGGCCAGCCGCACCTTGAAGACACCGTCGCGACCGTCGTCGGGCGCGCCCTCGGGGAGCGCGTGGGGCGCCGCTCCGTCCTGAGGCGGGCGCTCGGTCCCGCCTCGCGGCAGAACCCCCGGTGCCCCCTGCGGAGCCACCGGCGCGGCGGACAGGGAACCCGCCCCCGCCGTCCCGGCCTCTCCCACCGCCCCGCCGGCCTCTGAGGCACCCTGCGCCGCGCTCTCGCGGCCCGCGGGGCCGTGCGCCGCCCCGGGGGCCTGCGGAGCGACGGCGGGCGCCTGCGGCCCGGTCCCCGGCGTGAGCCGGGACACCGCCTCGGCGGCCTCCGGTGCCACGGCGGACGGCCGCGGCGCGGCGTCCGGCCGAGGGCCCGCCACCGCTTCCGGCTCGCCACGTGTCCCGGCGTCCGGGCCGACACGCTCCGCCTCCGGCTCGGTTGCCGCACGGGAGAACTCCGGAGAGGCCGCGTCAGTCGGCGGCGGAGCCGGCGAAGCCGTGGTCTCCGACGGCTCCCCGGACGGCGCCGCCCGCATGACCGCGGGCTCGGGGGGCTCGGCGCCGGACGGCACCGCCTCGGGCGCCTGGGGCACCCCGGGGAGCGACGGCACCGGCGGAACCACCCGTGGCTGCGTCGGTCCGCGCCCCAGCGCACGCCGGCGGCCGGCGCGGGCGCCGGGGCGGGGGGCGTCGTTCGAGGTCATGGCCCCCGCAGGCTACCGCTACCGCCCGCGCAGCCGTCGTACGAGGATGCTGGCGTCCCCGCGGGTCTCCAGGTCGGCGAGGACCACGGCGACCGCCTCGCGGACGATGCGGCCGCGGTCGACGGCCAGTCCGTGCTCGCCCCGGAGCACCAGGCGGGCATGCTCCAGGTCCATCAGTTCCTCGGCGGAGACGTACACGGTGATCTTCTCGTCGTGGCGCTCCCGGCCGCTGGGCCGGCGCGAGGGGGACCGCCCGCGCTTGCGCGGCTGGGCGGCGGCAGAACCTTCCTGCGCGCCCACGCTCGGCACGGCGCCCCGCGCGGAGCGCTCCGCGCTCCGGCTGCGCGACTCGCCCGCCGAGCCCGGCTCCGCGTCCGCCGCGGCGTGCTCCGCGCCCCCGCCGTCACCGCCCTGGGCGGGCACCGACTGCGGTGCGTCCTCGGCGGCGGCCTGGTCACTCTCCCCCGCCGGCGCCGGCACCCGGGCTTCGCCGTTGGCCGGTCGCCGCGGGGAGGACGCCTGGAGCCCCATCCCCCCTGTCGTACGGAAGAGTTCGTCGGCCCCCGGCAGACTCACTCGGCGTGACACCGGGCGAGCACCTCCCTGGCGAGCTGGCGGTAGGCGGCGGCACCGACGGAGTTGGAGGCGTACGTGGTGATCGGTTCACCGGCGACCGTGGTCTCCGGGAAGCGGACCGTACGCCCGATGACCGTGTGGTAGACGTGATCGTCGAACGCCTCGACGACACGCGCGAGCACCTCACGGCTGTGCACCGTGCGCGAGTCGTACATCGTGGCGAGGATGCCGTCCAGCTCCAGGTCGGGGTTGAGCCGCTCCTGGACCTTCTCGATCGTCTCGGTCAGCAGCGCCACACCGCGCAGCGCGAAGAACTCGCACTCCAGCGGCACGATCACCTTGTGCGCGGCCGTCAGCGCGTTGACCGTGAGCAGGCCGAGCGAGGGCTGGCAGTCGATGACGATGTAGTCGTAGTCGTCCATCAGCGGCTTGAGCGCCCGCTGCAGCGTGGACTCGCGCGCGACCTCGCTCACCAGCTGCACCTCGGCCGCCGACAGGTCGATGTTGCTGGGCAGCAGGTCCATGTTGGGGACCGCGGTCTTCAGCAGCACCTCGTCGGCCGCCATGCCCCGCTCCATGAGCAGGTTGTAGACGGTGAGGTCGAGCTCCATCGGGTTGACGCCGAGACCGACCGAGAGCGCGCCCTGCGGGTCGAAGTCGACGAGCAGCACCCGGCGCCCGTACTCGGCGAGCGCGGCACCCAGGTTGATGGTCGACGTGGTCTTGCCGACGCCGCCCTTCTGGTTGCACATCGCGATGATCTTCGCGGGGCCGTGCTCGGTCAGCGGGCCCGGAATCGGGAAGTAGGGCAGCGGGCGTCCGGTCGGACCGATGCGCTCACGGCGCTGGCGGGCCGCGTCGGGCGCGAGCGTGGCGGCGTACTCGGGATCGGGCTCGTACTCCGCGTCCGGGTCGTAGAAGTGCCCCTCGGGCAGTTCGTCGTAGTCGGCGAAGTGGTTGCGGGACGCGCCACTTCCGTTGCCGGCCATGGCGTTCACGTGTTGGCCATCCATACTCATGTGTGCTGTCTGAGTTGCCTGCGGACTCTGGTGGGCTGCGAAGGTGCGTACAGCGACGGAGCCGACAGCCTCGAGACGCCCGGGGCCGTGGGCCCGTGCAGGCGTTCCTGGTTGACCACCCCCGGGAGTAAATGTCGACTCATTCACAAGTCGTCTTACCTCCTTGGTGACCAGGAAACTTCTAGACAGGTCAGCGTGGCACCATGCCGACGTTCGGCGACTCTATGGCGTGTCGGGCGTCCGCAGCAACACAATCCGCCGGACCCGGCCCGATGTGTCGGCAATGAAACATCCCTCTGTCAAGGGCGTACGGCCGTCGCACAGCAGGTTTCACCGGTGCGCGAATCGGTTGAAGCGTTACGTTCGAGGCGAGTTGGCCGAGAATCGCAAAGTGACCATACACACACCCGGCCGGACCTTGTCGGGCAAGGTCCGGCCGGGTGTGTGGGGTTGACGGCGTCTGTTGACGTATCGCCTTTTCCGGTTGGTGACTTAGCCGAGCAGGGTGGCCGGGTCGACGTACTCCAGACCGTGCGCCTCGGCGACCTCGCGGTAGACGACCTTGCCGTCATGCGTGTTGAGGCCCTTGGCCAGCGCGGGGTCACGGCGCAGCGCCTCGGCCCAGCCGCGGTCGGCCAGTTCGACGATGTACGGCAGCGTGGCGTTGGTGAGCGCGTTGGTGGAGGTGTTGGGCACCGCGCCCGGCATGTTGGCGACGCAGTAGAAGACCGAGTTGTGGACCTTGAAGGTCGGCTCGGCGTGCGTGGTGGGGTGCGAGTCCTCGAAGCAGCCGCCCTGGTCGATCGCGATGTCGACAAGAACACTTCCCGGCTTCATCCGGGAGACCAGTTCGTTGGTGACGAGCTTCGGGGCCTTGGCGCCCGGGATGAGCACCGCGCCGATGACCAGGTCGGCGTCGACGACGGCCTTCTCCAGCTCGAAGGAGTTGGACATGACGGCCTTGACCTTGGTGCCGAAGATCTTGTCGGCCTCGCGCAGCTTGTTGATGTCGCGGTCGAGCAGGGTCACGTCGAAGCCCATGCCGACGGCGATCTGGGTGGCGTTCCAGCCGGAGACGCCACCGCCGATGACGACGGCCTTGGCGGGGGTCACGCCGGGCACGCCACCGGGCAGCACGCCGCGCCCGCCGTTGGGGGCCATCAGGTGGTAGGCGCCGACCTGCGGGGCGATCCGGCCCGCGACCTCGGACATCGGGGCGAGCAGCGGCAGCGCGCGGTTCGGCAGCTCGACCGTCTCGTAGGCGATGGCGGTGGTGCCGGACTCGATGAGCGCGTCCGTGCACTCCTTGGAGGCGGCCAGGTGCAGGTAGGTGAAGAGCGTCTGGTCCTTGCGGAGGCGGTGGTACTCCTCCGCGATGGGCTCCTTGACCTTCAGCAGCAGGTCGGCGGTGGCCCAGACCTCGTCGGCGGTGTCGAGTATCCGCGCGCCGGCGGCGACGTACTCCTCGTCGGGGATCGAGGAGCCGACACCGGCGTCACGCTCGATGACGACCTGGTGACCGTGGCGCACCAGCTCGTGCACGCCGGCGGGGGTGATGGCCACCCGGAACTCGTTGTTCTTGACCTCGCGGGGGATACCGACCTTCACGTCGATCACGGTCCTTGGCTCAGAGGGTTGGGCTATATCTACACATACCCGCGCACACGTGGGCACAACGGGAGAGTCCGCAAGAACGTGCGGCAGAGCCAGTCTAATGAAGGTGTTCCCGCTGTCCAGCCTTTCAAAGCATCAATCTTCAGTCACTGCGCTGCGGATTTCGCAGGCCTCGGCGGGATCTTCCCTCAGCATGCGATCTGCTGCGCTCCGCTGCAGCCCGGCAGCGGTGGGATCGCCGAGGCGGTCGAGCGTGTCGGCCAGCCGCAGGTGCAGCGCGGCCTGGAGCCGGACGTCCTCGGCCCGGCGGGCCCAGTCGACGGCCTCCTGGCAGGTGCGCAGCGACTCCTCGGGGCGTCCCGCGTACTCCTGGACGCGGGCCAGCTCGCTCAACGCCCGCGCGTGCGCGGCCACGTCGCCCGCCTTGCGGTACCCGGCGGCCGCGGCGCGCCAGCCCCGCAGCGCCTCGCCGTAGCGGCCGGCGTAGGTGTGGGCGGTGGCGAGGCGGCCGTAGACGCGGGAGGCGTCGGCGCGCTCGTCCCGGGCGAGCCGCTGGGCCAGCGCCCTGCCGAACCAGTCCGCGGCCCGGTCGTAGTCGCCGAGTTCCAGATGGGCGCCGCCTACGGATTCCATCGCGCGGCCGGTCGCGTACGGGTCGTTCGCCTCACGACCGGCGTCCAGCGCCGCCCGGTAGCGCACCAGGGCCTCGGCGGTGCGGCCGGTACGGGCGTCCAGGTCGGCCAGGTTCAGCAGGGCCGCCGCCTTCTCCCGGGGCAGCTCGCGGCGCTCGGCCACGTCGAGGACGAGGCGGTGGATGCCGTACAGGTCGGGGGCCGCCGCCTGGGTGCCGAAGTGGGCCACCATGGTCCGCACCAGCTGGGACATCAGTCTCCGGGCGAGGGTGTCCAGCTCTCCGTCGGCGACCGCGAGCCGCGCCGCGGCCAGCAGGGCGGGCCGGCGGACGCGCAGCCAGTCGGCGGCGGCCCTCGGATGCGGGAAGCGCAGGGCGCGCGGCATGCCGAGAAGCTTTTCGCGGGCCTGCGGGCTGTCGGTCTCGGTGACCGCCCGGCAGGACTGGAGCAGCCGCACCGTCCGCTCCAGCATGCGGGCGCGGGCGAGCTGGAGCTCGGCGGGGCGGTCGTGGGTCTCGGCGAGAGCCCTCAGCAGGTCGTGCAGGCACCCGGGAACCTCGTACTCGGGCAGCGGCGAGTCGACCGCCCGCAGCACGCCGAGGGCGACGAAGTCGTCCAGGGTGGTGCGGGCGCCGTTGACCGAGCAGCCGGCGAGCGCGGACGCCGTGTGCGGGTCGACCAGGCCGGCCGGGGCGAGGGAGAGCAGCCGCAGCATCCGGGCGGCGGGGCTGGGCAGGGACGCGTAGGCGAGGCGGAAGACGCGGCTGAGGGCGGTGCCTTCGTCGCCCTCGGCGTGCACGTGCTTGGCGAGGTCGGCGACGGCCGCCTGGGGACGGGCGGCGAGCCAGCCGCCGGCCAGGGCCAGCGCGGCGGGCTGGGCCTGGCAGACCTCGACCAGCTGCTCGGCGGCCCGGGGGTCGACGGTGATGCGCACGGATCCGGTGTGCCGGGAGAGCAGCTCCACGGCCGTCTTGGTGTCCAGGCCGCCCAGCGTGCACGGGCGGACGTCGGCGATTCCGGTGAGCGGGCCCTCGGCGACGACGACGGCCAGGCACTCCGGAGTGTCCGGCAGCAGGGCGTCGACCTGCTCGGCGTCGGCCGCGTCGTCGAGCAGCAGCAGGACCTTGCGGTCGGCGAGGGCGGCGCGGAGCGCCTCGGTGAGGTCGTCCTCGTCGGCCCCCGGCGGGGCGGGGCGGTCCAGCTCGCCCAGCAGTTCCCGGGCGAGCCGCCCGACGGGCACGCGCATGCCGTCCGGTTCGCTCAGCCGGGCGCGCAGCACGCCGTCGGGGTAACCGTCCGCGACCTGGGCGGCCAGCTCCTCGGCGAGTGCGGTGCGGCCGGATCCGGGGCGGCCCGCGATCAGCAGCACGCGCGCGCGGGGGGCCTTGCGGCCGGAGAGGGTGTCCAGTCCCGCGCGCTCGATGTCGGCGCGCAGCTCCTTCAACTCCCGGGTGCGGCCCAGGAACCGACTCTCCTCAGCAGGGTCCTCCGACAGCCGTACGCCGTCCGTGTCCACCGCCTGATCCGTCACGGGCCACACTCCCGATCCCACCGCACGCCGGCGCCCGCCGGAACCCCGGTTCGGGCGTTTGCAGAGCCTAGTTCACGCTCTGCTACGTTCCCTGCGGAGCGCGGCGGGCACATCCCCCGATCGGATCAACCGATGGTCACACCACGACGGGCGAGAGGGTTCCTCAGGCCTCGAACGGACGCGCCGGCCACGGCGCCTCCGCCGGGCGGAGCGCGTCGAGCCCGTCCCCCCGCTCCGCCGCGACCAGCGAGAGCACGCCCACGACCAGGCAGTTGTTGTGCAGCTCGCCCGCGAGCACACCCCGGACCAGGTCCGCCACGGGCACCCGGGCCAGTTCCATGTCGGCCTCTTCGTCCTCGACCTCGAAGCGCTCCCCCTCGGCCTCCGACAGGTTCCGGGCGAGGAAGATCCGTACGGCCTCGTCGCAGCCGCCGGGGGTGGTGTAGACGTCGGTCAGCACCCGCCAGTCCTCGGCCTTGACGTGCGCCTCCTCGTACAGCTCGCGCTGCGCGGCGTGCAGCGGGTTCTCGCCGGGGACGTCGAGCAGACCGGCCGGGATCTCCCACAGCTTCTCGCGCACGGGGTGCCGGTACTGCCGGATGACCAGGACCCGCCCCTCGTCGTCCACGGCGAGGACGGCCACGGAGCCGGGGTGGACCTGGTAGTCGCGGGTCACCACGGAGCCGTCGGGCATGACCACGTCGTCCGTGCGGACGGAGGTCTTCTTGCCCCGGAAGGGGGTCTCGGTGCCCCGGACCTCCCACTCCTCGGGGATGTCCTTGATCGTGCTGCCCGTCATGCCTGACCTGCCCTTCCAGACGTACGCGAAAAGCCGGGGCCCGCGCGTTTGAATGCGCGCGCCCCGGCCACCGTACAACTGGTGTGTTACTTCGACGTCTTCCGCTCGACCGCGGCCTTGACCAGCCCGGCGAAGAGCGGGTGCGGGCGGGTCGGGCGCGAGCGCAGCTCCGGGTGCGCCTGCGTGGCGACCAGGTAGGGGTGGACGTCACGGGGGTACTCGACGTACTCGACGAGCTTGCCGTCCGGGGAGGTGCCCGAGAAGAGGATGCCGGCCTTCTTCTCCAGCTCCGCGCGGTAGGTGTTGTTCACCTCGTAGCGGTGACGGTGCCGCTCCTCGACGTACTCCTTGCCGTCGTAGACCTCACGCACGATGGAGCCCTCGGCCAGCTTCGCCGGGTACATGCCGAGCCGCATCGTGCCGCCCATGTCGCCCTCGCCGGCCACGATGTCCAGCTGCTCGGCCATGGTCGAGATGACCGGGTGCGAGGTGGCCGGGTCGAACTCGGTGGAGTTGGCGTCCGTGATGCCGGCCAGGTTCCGCGCGGCCTCGACCACGATGCACTGCAGGCCCAGGCAGAGGCCCAGCAGCGGGATCTTGTTCTCGCGGGCGTAGCGGATCGCGCCGACCTTGCCGAGCACGCCCCGGTCGCCGAAGCCGCCCGGGATGCAGATGGCGTCCACGTCACCGAGCTGCGCCTTGGCGCCGGCCGCCGTCTTGCAGTCGTCGGACGTGACCCACTTGATCTTCACGCGGGCCTTGTTGGCGAAGCCGCCCGCACGCAGCGCCTCGGTCACCGACAGGTAGGCGTCGGGCAGGTCGATGTACTTGCCGACCAGCGCCATGGTGATCTCGTGCTCGGGCTTGTGGACGCGGTCGAGCAGGTCGTCCCAGGTCGTCCAGTCCACGTCGCGGAACGGCAGGTCCATCTTGCGGACGACGTAGGCGTCCAGGCCCTCGGCGTGGATGACCTTGGGGATGTCGTAGATCGAGCGGGCGTCGGGGCAGGCCACCACGGCGGCCTCGTCGACGTCGCACATCAGGGAGATCTTGCGCTTGATCGCGGTCGGCACCTCGCGGTCGCAGCGCAGCACGATCGCGTCCGGCTGGATACCGATGTTGCGCAGCGCCGCGACCGAGTGCTGGGTCGGCTTCGTCTTCAGCTCACCCGAGGGGCCGATGTACGGCAGGAGCGAGATGTGGACGACGAAGACGTTGTCGCGGCCGACCTCGTGCCGGACCTGACGGACGGTCTCCAGGAACGGCAGCGACTCGATGTCGCCGACCGTGCCGCCGACCTCGGTGATCACGACGTCCACCTCGTCCGTCGCCATGCGGCGGATGCGGTGCTTGATCTCGTTGGTGATGTGCGGGATGACCTGCACCGTGTCGCCCAGGTACTCGCCGCGCCGCTCCTTGGCGATCACCGTCGAGTACACCTGGCCGGTGGTGACGTTCGCGGAGCCGTCGAGGTCGCGGTCGAGGAAACGCTCGTAGTGGCCGATGTCCAGGTCGGTCTCGGCGCCGTCGTTGGTGACGAACACCTCACCGTGCTGGAAGGGGTTCATCGTGCCAGGGTCGACATTGAGGTACGGGTCGAGCTTCTGCATCACGACGCGCAGACCCCGTGCCTTGAGCAGCATGCCGAGGCTGGAGGCGGTCAGCCCCTTGCCGAGCGAGGAGGCGACACCCCCGGTGACGAAGATGTGCTTGGTCGTCGAGGCTGTGCTGTTTCGAAAAACGGCGGGCGGCATGGCCAAGAGGGGGCTCCCGTGGTCGCGATCTGGGGTGCGGTGCGCTCGTCGTGCCACCCGTTGTTCCCGGGTTGCCGTCGGCGGCGCCGTCGCTGCGGTTCCGGGGTTTTTCTCCCACCGGTCCACGGGCTACCAGCGTATCAGCGCCTCGGGGCGGTGGCTTCCGGCCACCCTCCGCGTACGCCCGGACACCCAGGCGCGCGGCTCACCGTTTCCTCACCCGATGGTCACCCGTTCGGCGGACCCGGGTTGCCCGGAGCGGCACACAGATCATCTACGTGCGTCGTATCCTGCTCGGACGTTCGCTGCCGAGCCAGCCCGGCGACACGGCACCACCCCTCGCCCGTCAGCACCGGAACAACGAGAGCTCGTCAGTTCGTTGAGCAACAATTGTCGTTTGCGGCACAGCGTTTGGCTTCACGGCCGGACGGCTGCTTTGCTTCATGGCTCAACGACGCATGACACACATCCCCTGACACACACCCCTGACCCCACCCTTGACCGCACTAGCGACCGCCCCCACGCGGGGTGACGTGGCCGTTCGACTGGAGTTGCACGTGGCCGGGCGCATCGAAGACTACGCACTCATCGGAGACATGCAGACCGCCGCCCTGGTCTGCCGGGACGGCACAGTCGACTGGCTGTGCCTGCCCCGCTTCGACTCGCATGCCATCTTCGCCGGTCTGCTGGGCACCGGGGAACACGGCTTCTGGCGGCTCGGACCCGCCTACGCCCCCGGCGCCGAACCGCCCACCGCGGCCCGGCGGACCTACCGCGGCGACTCGCTGATCCTGGAATCCGAGTGGGACACCCCGCGCGGCACGGTCCGGGTGACCGATTTCATGCCGCCGCGCGACGGCGCGCCGCAGGTGATCCGGATCGTGGAGGGTGTCTCCGGCCGGGTGCCGATGCGCTCGGAGCTGCGGATGCGGTTCAGCTACGGCCGCGTGGTCCCGTGGGTGCACAAGCACGAGGGCCGCACGGTGGCCGTCGCGGGCCCCGACTCCGTGTGGTTCGACACAGAGGCCGAGACCTACGGCAAGGCGCTCACCACGTACGCGGACTTCACCGTCTCGCCGGGTGAGCGGATCGCCTTCACCATCTCCTGGGAGCCCTCGCACAAGGAGCCGCCGGCGCTGCCGGAGCCCGAGCAGTCGCTGGAGGCCACCGAGGACTTCTGGCGCGGCTGGGTCGAGCACTGCACGTACCACGGCCCCTACCGCGAAGCCGTGGTCCGCTCCCTGATCACCCTGAAGGCCCTCACCTACGCCCCCACCGGCGGCATCGTCGCCGCGCCCACCACCTCCCTGCCGGAGGACATCGGCGGCGTCCGCAACTGGGACTACCGCTACACCTGGCTGCGCGACGCGGCGATCACCCTGTCCTCGCTGCTGCGCACCGGCTACCGCGAGGAGGCCCGCGCCTGGCGCGAGTGGCTGCTGCGCGCGGTCGCCGGCGACCCGGAGAACCTGCAGATCATGTACGGCATCGCCGGCGAGCGCGAGCTGGGCGAGGCGGAGCTGGACTGGCTGCCCGGCTACGAGAACTCCACCCCGGTCCGGGTCGGCAACGGCGCCGCGCACCAGCTCCAGCTGGACGTCTACGGCGAGGTCACCGAGGCCCTGCACCTGGCCCACATGACGGGCCTGTCCCGCAACGACTACGCCTCGCTGCTCCAGCTCAAGCTGATCCGCTACCTGGAGGACCACTGGCAGGAGCCGGACGAGGGCATCTGGGAGGTGCGCGGCCCGCGCCGGCACTTCGTGCACTCCAAGGTGATGGCCTGGGTCGCCGTCGACCGCACGATCAAGCTGATCGAGTCCGGCGACGCCGACGGCCCCCTGGAGCGCTGGAAGCAGCTGCGCGACGACATCCACCGGGACGTGTGCGAGAAGGGCTACGACAAGGAACGCAACACCTTCACGCAGTCCTACGGCTCCCAGGAGCTGGACGCCTCGCTGCTGCTGATCCCGCAGATGGGCTTCCTGCCGCCGGACGACAAGCGGGTCATCGGCACCATCGAGGCCATCCAGCGTGAGCTGTCCACGTCGGACGGCTTCATCCTGCGCTACCCGACGGAGGGCGGCAGCGAGGGCGTCGACGGCCTGCCCGGCGACGAGGGCGCCTTCCTGGCCTGCTCGTTCTGGATGGCCGACGACCTGGCGATGATCGGCCGGGTGGACGAGGCGCGGAAGCTCTTCGAGAAGCTCCTCTCCCTCCGCAACGACCTGGGCCTCCTGGCCGAGGAATGGGACCCCCGCCTCCAACGCCAGGTCGGCAACTTCCCCCAGGCCTTCAGCCACGTCCCGCTGATCGACACGGCACTGAGGCTGACGGCGAGCGGGGCGTACGGGGGCTGACGCACAGCGGACTGCCCGCAGCCGCTCAGCTGCGGGCAGTCGTGCGCCGCCGCCGCGGGCAGTCGCCGCACGCGGGCGGTCGCCCCTTCAGTCGCCCCTCCCCCAGTGCCTGAACGGCCTGGGAGGCCCCAGGGCGGCACGGGTGGGCGCAGCGGCGCCTCGCCAGCGCCGGGGGCCGCGTGCCCCACCCCCCGGCCACTCCCACGCCGGGCAGCCGTCCAGCGCCGGGCGGCAGGCCCACCCTCCGCCCCCAGCCGCTCACGGCAGAGGCACCGGCCTCCGAAGATGTGCCCGCCCGGCGCCCCCAGGTACCGTCCGCTCCATGAACACCCCCAGCGCACCCCCGCCCTCGGGGATCACCGTGCAGCGGGCCCTGGAACTCCCCGGCCTCCGCAGCGGCCTCCCGGAGATCCTCGCCGGCGCCGACCGTCTGCACCGCACCGTGCGCTGGGTCCACGCCGGCGAGGTACCCAACATCGCCTCCCTCCTCAAGGGCGGCGAGCTTCTCCTGACCACGGGCTACGGCCTCGGCACCCGCCCCGCCGAACAGCGCGCCTTCGTCCGCACCCTCGCCGAGCGCGGTATCGCGGCCCTCGTCGTGGAACTCGGCCCGCGCTTCGGCCGCCTGCCGGCCGCCCTCGTGGACACCGCCCGCGCGGCCGGACTGCCGCTGGTCCAGCTGCACCGCGAGGTGCCGTTCGTGACGGTCACCGAGGAGATCCACACCGAGATCGTCAACGGCCACTACACACTGCTCCAGCGGGCCGAAGAGGTGCACCGCCGCTGCACGGAGGCGCTCCTCGGCGGCGGCGGGGTGCCGCAGGTACTCGGCATCCTGGCCGACTTCGGCGACAACCCGGTCTTCCTGGAGACCCCCGACGGCCGACTGCTGTACGCCGCCGGCTCCGGCCCCGAGGGCGCCGACCCGCTCCAGGTGTGGGAGGGGCTGCGCGGCCCGCACAAGGAGGCCCCGCCCCCGGCGGGCTCGGTCCTGGTGGACGTGCCCGGCGGCGGGCCCGGCACCGGGGCGGTGCGCGCCCGGCTCGTTCTGCTGCCCGTACGGTCCCCGCTGGCGCCGGTGCACCGGATGGCGGCCGAGCGGGCGGCCGGCATCCTCGCCGTGGTGCTGATGCAGGCCCGTCAGGAGGAGGAACTGGCGGCGCGCGGTCGCGGCGACTTCCTCACCGACCTCGCCGAGGGCCGGATCGCCCCGGAGGACGCCCCGGCACAGGCCCGCGTCCTGGGCTTCAAACCGGGCGCCGGCCCGCTGCTCCCGGTGGTGATGCGGCTCGGTGACACCCTGTCCCCCGCCGGTGGCGGCTGGGCGGTGCTGGCGCGCGCGGTCGCCGAGGAACTCGCGTCGGTCGGGGTGCCGGTCCTGCTGGGCGTACGGCCGGTGGAGGGCAGGGTGCCGCTTCTGCTGGGCCTGCGCTTGGAGACGGAGCGGGCGGCGGTCGCGGACCGGGTCGCGGCGGCGCTGCGGGCGGGCGTGGAGCGGGCCGGAATGCAGGCGCCGGGGGCGCAGCCGCCCGTCGTGGTCGTCGGCGTGGCCGGCGGCTGGGCGGCGGCGGCCTCGGGCCTCAGGCACGCGGCGGAGACGGCCACCGCGGCGCAGGGTCTCCCCGACCGGCCCTGGTTCGACGCCCGACGCCTCGACATCGACCTGCTGCTGTGGCGGCTGCGTGACCAACCGGACCTCGCGGCCTTCGTGGACCGGGCGATCGGCCCCCTCCGCGACCACGACAACCGTTCCAAGCCGCCCCTGCTGCCCACCCTCCAGGCGTACCTGGCGCACGCCGGCCGCAAGGCGGAGACGGCACGCGAACTCCACCTCAACCGGCAGACGCTGTACAACCGGCTGGCGAGGATCGGGGAGCTGCTGGGGACGGACCTCGACGACCCGCAGACCGTCCTGGCGTTGAGCCTGGCGCTGCGCGCACGTCGGCACGTGCCCTAGGCAGTACGCCTAGAGCAGCGGCGTGGGCTGCGTCAACTCGTCGTAGACGCTGAGGACCTGGGCGACTGTCTCGTCCTCGGTCGGCCAGGTGGCCGCCTGCCGTGCGCCCCTGTCCCTCAGCTCCTCGCACCGCCCCGGGTCGGCGAGCAGTCGGACGACGGCGTCGGCGAGGGCCTCCGCGTCCCCGTCCGGGACGAGTTCGGCGGCGTCGCCGACGAGTTCGGGGATGCCGCCGACGTCGCTCGCGACGAGCGGCACGCCCGCGTGGAGGGCCTCCTGGGCGAGGAGGGAGCGTGCCTCCCGGCGGCTCGGCAGCAGGGCCAGGTCGGCCGCCGCGAGAAGGTCGGTGACGTCCTCGCGGCTGCCGATGAGCACCACCGGCAGTCCCTCGTCCTCGATCCGCCGCTGCAACTCCGCGCGCAGCGGGCCTTCCCCGGCGACGACGACCAACGGTACGGGGTCGTGCCGGCGCCAGACACGGGCGGCGTCGAGCAGGACGTCGTACCCCCGGTGCCCCTCCAGGGAGCCGACCGCGATCAGCAACGGGCGGCCGATGGCGCCGAGTTCGGCCCGGACCTTCGGGCGCCGCCGGTCGGGGTCGTCGGGGTCGGCCGGCCGGCCCGGCCGGGCGGGGAGCGCGACGGGGCCGAGCCGGGCGTCCCGCGCGCCTGTTCGCCGTGCCCGGTCGACCAGTTCCGAGGTGGCGCCGAGCACCACGGTGGCGGCCTTCATCACCCGTCGTTCCAGCACGCGCAGCAGTTGGGCGCGGGCTCCTTCGGCGTGGACCCGGTCGTGCCAGGTGACGACGAGCGGAGTGCGCACCCGGCGTCCGCCGAGGGCCAGCGCGGCGCGGAAGGAGGCGTGCAGCCCGTGCGCGTGCACCAGGTCGGCCTCCGCGCACACCGCCCGCAGCGCGGCAACGGACACGGGATCACTGCTGCGCGGCACGTGCACGTGGTCGGCTCCGGCGCCCGTGAAGTCGTAGGTGCGTTCCGCATGGGCGGGGGCGCACACCGTCACTTTCACGCCCCTCGCGACGAGCCCCGCGGCCAGGGAGCGCACGTGGGTGCTGCTGCCGGCGTTGCCGCCGCCCAGCACCTGCACGGTGCGCAGCGACGTCTGGCCGTGCGGTGCGTGGCTGCTCACGGGGGTCACGTGGCCGGGAACTCCTGGTTTCGGCGGGGGACGGTCACGAAGAACGTACAGAAGGATGCCGCGGAGGGGGCGCGCCTCGCGGTTTCCAGCGCGCTGCTCCGTCAAGGATGCCAGGCCGTACGGGTGTTCCGGGAACGACGACCGTCCCGCGCGGGCGACCGTGGGGGCAACGGGACGGGCCACTTCACTCACACGAGTGAGCGTGCCGCCTCGCTCACCTTCTCCCCGTACGCCGCCGCGGCCACGAGTGCGACGGCGTGCGCGGCGAGCGCCGCCCGGCCGTTCCCGGCCACCACCGCGACCCCCAGGGCCGCGCCCAGCGCGTGCGCTCCCGTGTCACCGAGCATCGTGCGCTCGGCGATGTCGTCGGGCAGTACAGCCGCGGCGGCTCCCATGGCGACGGCGACGGCCTCCGCTCCGGGCCCCTTCCTCAGCAGCCCCGGCGCACCGAGCGCGAGGACCGCCGCACCGGCCCGCCCGGGGCGTACGTCCACGAGGTTGACGAAGTGCGCGGCCCCCGCGATGACGACGCCCGCGAGCACCTTGTCCAGCGGCCGTTCCTTCATCACCGCACCCGCGGCGAGCCCGGCCGCGGAGATCCCCAGCAGCTTCACCGCCCCGCTGGTGACCTCGCCGTCCCGCAACGCCGACAGATGCGCTCGGAACCCGCGCCGGGAGTCCCCGGCGCCCACCACGTCGTCGTAGGCCCCGCAGGCCCCGGCGGCGAGCACCGCGAACCCGGCGGCGGGCCGCACCCGCGCCGTCCCCACCGCCGCCGCCACGGCGGACGCGGGCCCGGCGTACAGCTCCACGGCCCGTCCGGCGTGGTTCTTCCGCTCCCAGCGTTCCCGGCCGCCCGGTGCCGTGGCGCGCAGCGCGGACAGGCCGGTCCGCGCGAGAGCGGCGGCGAGGGCGAAGGAGGAGCCGGTCCGGCGAGCGCGGTCGATCATCGGGCCACCCTACGGGGCCCCTCCCGCGCCGTCGGCGGGCGCCGACGGCGTCCCGCGACGCGGCCCGCCGGCCGGGCCTGCGCGTCCGGCCGGGCCTACGCGTCCGACCGTGCCGTCGCGAGCAGTTCCTCCGCGTGGGCCCGGGCCGTCTCCGAGTCCTCCTGGCCGGCCAGCATCCGGGACAGTTCGCGGATCCGATCCTCACCCTCCAGCACCTTCACTCCGGAGCGGGTCACCGAGCCGTCGTTCGTCTTCTCCACCAGCAGCTGCCGGTCGGCGAACGCGGCCACCTGCGGCAGGTGCGTGACGACCACGACCTGCGCGCTCCTCGCGAGGCGCGCCAGGCGCCGCCCGATCTCCACCGCCGCCTTGCCGCCGACCCCGGCGTCGACCTCGTCGAAGAGGTACGTCGGCACCGGATCCGTGCCCGCGAACACGACCTCCACGGCCAGCATCACGCGCGACAGCTCACCGCCGGACGCGCCCTTGGCGATCGGCCGCGGCGGCGCGCCCGGATGCGGGGCGAGCAGCAGCTCGACCTCGTCGGCGCCCGACGGCCCGTACGCGACCGTGCGTCCGGCGACCTCCACGCCCTCCGGGTCGTCGGTCTGCCGGATCTCGAACGACACGCGCGCGTGGGGCATGGCGAGCGAGGCCAGCTCCGCGGTCACCGCGGCGGCGAACCGCTCGGCGGCCTCCGTGCGCGCGTCCGTCAGTGCCTGTGCCAGCCCGCCCAGCTCCGTCCGGAGCGCGTCCCGCTCGGCGGTCAGCTCGCCGATCCGCTCGTCGTCGCCGTCCAGCTCGGTCACCCGCGCGGCGCTCCGCTCGGCCCAGTTCAGGACGGCGGTGACGTCCTCGCCGTACTTCCGCGTCAGCGCGGTGAGCGCGGCCCGGCGCTCCTCGACCGCCGCCAGCCGCAGCGGGTCGGCGTCGAGGTCGTCCGCGTACCCGGCCAGTTCCCCGGCCACGTCGCGCAGCAGGATCCCGACCTCGCCGATCCGCTCGGCGAGCGCGGCCAGCGCCGGGTCGTGCGACCGCACGGCGTCCAGGGCCCGCTGCGCGCCCGCGACGAGCGTCGCCGCGTCCACGCCCTCGGGGTCCTCCGGGTTGCCCGCCAGGGCGGCGTGAGCGGCCGTGGCGGCCGACGCGAGCGCCTCGGCGTGGCCCAGCCGCTCCGCCTCCTCGGCCAGCTCCACGTCCTCACCGGCGCGCGGCTCGACGGCCGCCACCTCGTCGAGGCCGTAGCGCAGCAGATCGGCTTCCTGGGCGCGCTCACGCGCGCGCGTGGTGATCTCGTCCAGCTCCGTGGCGACGGCCCGCAGCCGCCGGTAGGCCTCGGCGTACTTGGCGAGCGGTCCGGCGACCGCGTCACCCGCGTACCGGTCCAGGGCCTGCCGCTGCCGGGACAGTTTGAGCAGCCCCTGCTGGTCGGTCTGCCCGTGCACGGCCACCAGTTCGTCGGCCAGCTCGGCGAGCATCCCCACGGGCACGGACCGCCCGCCCAGGTGCGCGCGCGACCGCCCCTCGGCGGACACCGTCCGGCTGATCAGCAGCGCTCCGTCGTCCAGCTCGGCCCCGGCCTCCTCGGCCCGGACGGCGACCGCGGCGTCCTCGGGCACGGCGATCCGCCCCTCGACGACCGCGTTCTTCGCCCCGATCCGCACGAGCGCCGCGTCCGCGCGTCCGCCCAGCAGCAGCCCCAGGCTGGTGACCACCATGGTCTTGCCGGCACCCGTCTCACCGGTGACAGCGGTGAACCCGGGCGACAGCTCGACCACGGCGTCGTCGATGACTCCGAGCGACCGTATCCGCATCTCCTCAAGCACGCACCGACCATACGAGGTTTCGCCCGCGGTGTGCGACGCCACCCCACCCGACCGGGGCAGCCGCAGGCCGTCACCTGCGGACGGGTCGCTCGTTGCACGGGTACTGCTCCCCGCTGCCGCAGGAATGGTCCGGTCGTGTCCGTACTCGGCGAGTTCCGGATACGTCGCTCCCCGCAAACGCGGGGATCCGGGCGCCGCGCCGGGTCAGGCTTAGTGCGGCGCCCCGCGCCACCCGGACACCGGCAAAGCGAACTTCGCCACCAGCCGGTCCGTGAACGACGCGTGGTGCAGCCGAGCCAACCGCACCGGCACCGCCCCCCGCCGCACCTCCACCCGCGCCCCCGGCGGCAGCTCCACCGTCCGCCGCCCGTCGCACCACAGCACCCCCGGCGGAATGTGCGGCAGCACCTCCACCGCGAGCACCGAGTCCGGCGAGGTCACCAGCGGCTTCGCGAACAGCGCGTGGGCGCTGATCGGCACCATCAGCAGCGCCTCGACCTCGGGCCACACCACCGGCCCCCCGGCCGAGAAGGCGTACGCCGTCGACCCGGTCGGCGTCGACAGCACGATGCCGTCGCAGCCGAACCCCGTCACCGGCCGCCCGTCGATCTCCAGCACGACCTCCAGGAGCTTCTCCGCGCCGGCCTTCTGCACGGCGGCCTCGTTCAGCGCCCAGTCGGTGTGCACGATGTCGCCGTTGCGGTGCACGACGACGTCGACGGTCATCCGCTCCTCGACCTCGTACGCCCGGCTCACCACCCGGTCGACGACCTTGTCGAGGTCGTCGCGCTCGGCCTCCGCGAGGAAGCCGACCCGGCCCAGGTTGACGCCGAGCATCGGCACCCCGGAGGCGCGGGCGAACTCGGCGCCGCGCAGCAGCGTCCCGTCACCGCCCAGCACGATCAGCAGCTCGCAGCCGTCGAGGCACTGCGGGGTGGCCTCGCCGACCAGCTCCACCTCGCCCGGCAGCGGCAGGTCGCACGCCTCCGCCTCCAGGACACGCACCCCCAGCCCGGCGTTCAGCAGCCCCTTGACCACGAGCTCCGCGCTGCGGATGGCCGCCGGGCGCCCGGTGTGGGCGAGCAGGAAAACAGTACGAGCTCGGTTCTGTGTCAACGCGGCCCCTCCGCCACTGCACGGTCAACGTCGGCCGGGTCCAGTTCGTCGGCCCCGGCCCGCAGCCACAGAAAGTACTCGACGTTCCCGGAGGGACCGGGCAGCGGACTGGCGGTGACCCCCTTCACCCCGAGTCCCAGTTCCCAGGCCCTGCGGGCGACTCCCCGTACGGCCTCGGCCCGCAGCTGCTCACTGCGTACCACTCCCCCGCTGCCCAGCCGCTCCTTGCCCACCTCGAACTGCGGCTTCACCATCATCACCAGGTCGGCGTCCGGCCGCGTGCACCGCACCAGTGCGGGCAGTACCAGTCCGAGCGGGATGAAGGACAGATCCCCCACGACAAGGTCCACGGGCTCCCCATCGATCGCTTCCGGCGTCAACTCGCGTACGTTCGTACGGTCCTTGACGGTGACGCGTTCATCCTGCTGGAGAGACCAGGCGAGTTGTCCGTACCCGACGTCGACGGCGACGACGTGCCCCGCCCCCGCCCGCAGCAGTACGTCGGTGAAGCCTCCGGTGGACGCGCCGGCGTCCAGCGCCCGCCGTCCCTCGACGACGAGCCCCTGCGGTACGAAGACGTCCAGGGCGCCGGCGAGCTTGTGGCCGCCGCGCGAGACGTAGTCGGGGTCGCTGTCGTCGGCGGTCACCACGATCGCGGCGGCGGTCTCCACCTGCGTGGCGGGCTTGGTCGCGACGGCCTTGCCGACGGTGACCCGCCCGGCGGCGATCAGCTGGCTGGCGTGCTCGCGCGAGCGCGCCAGCTTGCGGCGGACCAGCTCCGCGTCGAGACGGCGGCGTGCGACTCCTGCCACGTTCGGTTCAGCTCCTAGGGACGTACGTCGATGGGGGCGCCGGAGGTCCCGGGCGGGCGTCGAGCGCGGTGAGCGCGTCGCGCAGCCCCCGGTGTACATCCTCGTACACCTCGACATGTCCGTCCGTGGCCAGGTGGTCGGCGTCGGCCAGCCGCGCCAGCCGGGCGTCCACCTCGGCGTTTCCGGTGGGGGCGCGGGGGACGTCCAGGGGGGCGGGCGCGGCGGGGTCGTGCTCCGGCGCCCGCGCTTCGGTCGGCTCCCCGTCGGTCGCCTGTGCCCTCGGCTCCGGTACTGCGTCGCTCATGCCCCGACGCTACCGCGTACCACTGGGGTACGGTCGGTCCCGATGGCGACGACTGAGGAGTGCCGCGCCGCACTCGACAAGCTCTCGGACAACATGCGCAGCGCCGAAGGGGACGTGCGGTCGGCCGCCGAGCTGGACCGCTCGGTGAGCTGCCACATCACCGATCTGGACGTCACCTTCGCCGGACGCATGGCGGACGGCCGGATCGACGTGCGCGAGACCCTTGAGGGGCCGCCGCGGGAGAAGGCCGAGATCAGGCTGGCGATGGCCGGCGACGACCTGGTGGCCCTGGTCGGCGGCGAGCTGAACTTCGCCAAGGCCTGGGGCTCGGGCCGGGTGAAGCTGGAGGCAGGCCTGCGGGACCTGTTCCGCCTCAGGAAGCTTCTGTAGCCGCCACCTTCTCGAGCGTCGCGCGGGCCCCGGCCCCGGCCCGTGCCTTGCGCGCGGCCGGCACCACCAGCGGCGTACCCGTCTCCGGGTCGTCGATGACCTGGCAGCGCAGCCCGAAGACCCGCTCGACGAGTTCGGCCGTGACGATGTCCTTCGGCGCGCCCTCGGCGATGACCTGCCCGTCGCGCAGGGCGATGAGGTGGGTGGCGTACCGGGCGGCGTGATTGAGGTCGTGCAGGACGGCCACGAGCGTGCGGCCCTGCTCCTCGTGGAGTTCCGCACAGAGGTCGAGGACGTCGATCTGGTGCTGGATGTCCAGGTACGTCGTCGGCTCGTCGAGCAGCAGCAGCGGGGTCTGCTGGGCGAGCGCCATGGCGATCCACACGCGCTGGCGCTGACCGCCGGAGAGCTCGTCGACGTAGCGCTCGGCGAGTTCCGAGATGCCGGTCTGGGCCATCGACTCCTGGACCACCCGCTCGTCCTCGGCCGACCACTGGCGCAGGATGCCCTGGTGCGGGTAGCGGCCCCGGCCGACGAGGTCGCCGACGGTGATCCCGTCGGGCGCGATGGACGACTGCGGCAACAGGCCGAGGGTCCGTGCCACGTGCTTGGCGGGCATCGACTGGATGACCGATCCGTCGAGCAGCACCCGGCCCTGGGTGGGCTTCAGCATCCGCGACAGGGCCCGCAGCAGCGTGGACTTGCCGCACGCGTTCGGGCCGACGATCACGGTGAAGGAGTTGTCGGGTATCTCCACCGACAGCTTCTCCGCGATGACCCGCTGGTCGTAGGCGAGGGTGACGTTCTCGGCGGTCAGGCGGCTCACGTTGCTCCTTCGGTTGTTCAGGCCGCTGCGGGTACCGGCGCCGGCGCTCATATCCGGCCCGCCTTGCGTTCGGTGACCAGCAGCCACAGCAGATAGACGCCGCCGAGCACACCGGTGACCACGCCCACGGGCAGCTGGTCGGCGCCGAAGGCCCGCTGCGAGACCCAGTCGGCGCTGACCAGCAGGGCGGCGCCCATGCACAGGGACGGCAGCAGGTTGGGGCCCGGCGAACGGGTGAGGCGCCGGGCGAGCTGCGGCGCGGTGAGCGCGACGAAGCTGACCGGCCCCGCGGCGGCGGTGGCCGCGGCGGTGAGCAGCACGGCCGCCACCATCAGCAGCGCCCGCACACGCTCGACGCGCACTCCGAGGGCGTACGAGACGTCGTCGCCCATCTCCATCATCCGCAGCGCCCGTCCGTTGGTGAGGACGAGCGGGACGAGCACGGCGCACAGCGCGAGCAGGGGCCAGACGTGGTCCCAGTCGCGGCCGTTGAGGGAGCCGGTCATCCAGACGACGGCGCGGGACGCGTCGACGATGTCCGCGCGGGTGAGCAGATACCCGTTGACGGCCGTGACGATCGCGGACACGCCGATGCCGACCAGGACCAGCCGGTACCCGTGCACGCCCCGTTTCCAGGCGAGCAGATAGATGGCCAGGCCGGTCACCAGGCCGCCCACGAGCGCACCGACGGTGACCTGCGCCGAGCTGCCGGAGAACAGGACGATCATCGTGAGGGCGCCGGCGGTCGCGCCCTGCCCGAGGCCGAGCACGTCCGGGCTGCCGAGCGGGTTGCGCGAGATGGCCTGGAACAGCGCACCGCCCAGCCCGAGCGCGGCGCCGACCAGCAGTCCGACCAGGACGCGCGGCAGCCGCAGTTCGTTGACGATGAACTCCTGGCTGGCGTTGCCCTCGCCGACCAGGGTCCTGAGCACGTCGGCGGCCGGTATCTCGAAGTCGCCGGTGCCGATGAGTACGACGCTCGCCGCCAACGCGACGACCATCAGCAGCGCGACGACGACGACGGCCCGGACATCCACCCGGAACGAGAGCCCACCCGGGCTCCGCACCGCACGGTTGGTCTTCCCGGCCATCGAGGTCGTACCGGCCTTACCTGCCTTACCGGTCTTACCAGTCTTACCAGTCTTGGCGGGCTTACCGGTCTTATCGGTCTTCACGACTTTCCCGTTCCTCACAGCTGGGCCGTCCTCCGCCGTCGTACGAGATAGATGAAGACCGGCCCGCCCAGGACGGCGGTGACGATCCCGACCTGAAGCTCCGAGGGCCGTGCGACGATCCGGCCGAGGACGTCCGCGCCCAGCAGCAGCACGGGCGACAGGATCGCGGCGTACGGCAGGATCCAGCGCATGTCGGGCCCGGTGAAGGAGCGGACGATGTGCGGGACCATCAGTCCGACGAACACGATCGGCCCGCAGGCGGCGGTCGCGGCCCCGCACAGCACGGTCGCCGCGAGCATGGACAGCGCCCGGGTGCGGTTGAGATTGGCACCGAGGGCCTTGGCGGTGTCGTCGCCCATCTCCATGGCGTTGAGCGGCCGGGAGAGCGCGAGGGCCAGGACCGTGCCCGCCACGAAGAACGGGAGCACCTCCTTGATGGTGCCGTTCGTCGCCGACGAGAGCGAACCGACCGTCCAGAAACGCATCCTGCCCAGCGCCGCGTCGTCCATGATCATCACGGCCTGCAGGTAGCCGAAGAGCGCCGCGCTGATCGCGGTGCCGGCCAGCACCAGCCGCACCGGCGTGGCCCCCCGGCTGCCGCCCAGGAACCAGACCAGCGCGCCCACACCCGCCGCACCGGCGAAGGCGAACCACACATATCCCGTCAGCGAGGTGACGCCGAAGAAGGTGATGGCCGTGACGACCGCCGCCGAGGCGCCCGCGTTGATGCCGAGCAGCCCGGGATCGGCCAGCGGATTGCGGGTGAGCGCCTGCAGTACGGCTCCCGCGAGGCCGAGCGCGGCACCGGCGAGCAGACCGAGCACGGTTCGCGACAGCCGCTCGCTCACCACGACATCGCCGTACGTGCCCGAGTCGTGGAACAAGCCGTGCCAGACCTGCGCCAGGGACAGGTCCTTCGCGCCGATCGCGATACTCGTCAACGCGATGAGCACCAGGACCGCCGCCGAGACGGGCAGCCCGACGGCACGCAGGACACGGCGCTTGGGGGGCGGCGCGGGGGCGGTCTCCGCGCGCTGTTCGGGGGGACTGTCGACCAACACCCGGTTAGGTTAGCCTACCCTGCCAACCGCTCACGATCCCGAGGATCTTCCTCGCTCCGCCCTCGGCCGGGCGCCTTCCCCGTACGACGGCTCACCACCCCAGTCGCGCCAACGCCTTCCCCGAGTCCAGTCCGCACCCGGCCTCCCCGCCCGCTGTCCAGGCCGCCGCGCACAGCGCACGCAACCCGTCCAGCGCCGCGCCCTCGCCCTCCAGCTCCAGACGCTGCTCGCCGGCCGTGGCCGTCCAGCCGCCGCAATGGAACCCGCCGCCCCCGTCCGCGCCGCCCGTGACCTCCGGCTGCCCGGTGAGCATCCCGCGCAGATCGGCGTCGACATACGTGGGCCGGTGCTGCGGCGGTGCCGCCAGCAGCTGCGCTCCGTCGGTCACGCCGGTCAGGACGAGCAGCGAATCGACCTCCCCGTTGAACGCGCCCTCGATGTCCGTGTCCAGCCGGTCGCCCACCACCAACGGCCGCTGCGCGCCGGTGCGCAGGATCGTCTCCCGGTGCATGGGAGGCAACGGCTTCCCCGCCACCTGCGGATCGGCCCCGGTGGCGATCCGCACGACCTCCACCGCCGCACCGTTGCCCGGTGCGATGCCGCGGGCGCCCGGAATCGTCAGGTCGGTGTTGGAGGCGTACCACGGCACGCCGCGCGCGATGGCGTAGCAGGCCTCCGCGAACCGCCCCCACGGCAGCTCGGGTCCGCCGAATCCCTGCACGACGGCCGCCGGATCGTCCTCCGCGGACTCCACGGGCTCCAGGCCGCGCTCCCGCAGCGCCACCCGCAACCCGTCGCCGCCGATCACCAGCACCCGGGCACCCGACGGCACCTGCTCGGCGATCAGCCGGGCCACCGCCTGGGCCGAGGTGATGACGTCGTCGGCACCCGTCGGTATGCCCAGCTCGGTCAGATGCTCGGCGACCGCGTCGGGGGTCCGGAGCGCGTTGTTCGTGACGTACGCCAGACGCATGCCGCCCGCGCGGGCGGTGGCGAGCGAGTCGACCGCGTGAGCGATCGCGTTCCCCCCGGCGTACACCACGCCGTCCAGGTCGAGCAGCGCCGTGTCGTACGCCTCGCTCAGGCCCCGCCCACTGCCCTCGGGCCTCGTCCTGACGCTCCGGCTCATTGCACATCGCTCCTCGTTCGGTGCCTTTCCCCCGATCATCCCCCATGCCACTGACACACGTACGATGCCGGGATGAACTCAGCAGGTCACCCGGAAGCAACGGCGCGCCGGGGCCTGGAACTCACCCCGTTCCGAGGCCTCCGCTACGACCCCGACCGGGTCGGCAGCCTGGCCGCCGTGACGTCCCCGCCCTACGACGTCGTGGTCCGCCCCGACGGCCTGCTCCACCTCGAGTCCGCAGACCCGTACAACATCGTCCGGCTGATCCTGCCCCAGGCCGCCACGCCCGAGGCGCGCAACGACCAGGCCGCCCACACCCTGCGGCGATGGATGGCCGAGGGCGTCCTGACCGCCGACCCCGAACCGGGCCTGTACGTCTACGAACAGCGCGACGGCGAGGGCATGCTGCAACGCGGCATCATCGGCGCCCTGCGCGTGTCGGACCCGTCGGAGCAGGTCGTCCTGCCGCACGAGGACGTCATGCCGCACGTCGTCGCCGACCGCGCGGCGCTCATGCGGACCACCTGGGCGAACCTCGAGCCCCTGCTCCTCACCTACCGCGGCGACGGCCCCACCGCGGCCACGACCACCGTCGTGGAACGCACCGCCGAACAGCCGCCGCTTCTCTCGACGACCACGGAGGACGGCTTCTGCCACCGCCTGTGGTCGGTGACGGACCCCGACGCCCTGTCCCGCGTCCGGTCCGAGCTGGCGCGGCACCAGGCCCTCATCGCCGACGGCCACCACCGCTGGGCGACCTATCGCACGCTCCGCGCCGAGCACCCTTCCCCCAGCCCCTGGGACCACGGTCTGGTCCTCCTGGTCGACACGGCCCGCTACCCGCTCCGGGTCCGCGCCATCCACCGCCTGCTGCACGATCTCCCGGTGAGCGACGCCGTGGCCGCCCTGGACGGCCACTTCCGCGTCCGCCGCCTCGACACGCCGCGGGCCGAGTCCATGGACGCCCTGGCGAAGGCGGCCGACGCGGGCAACGCCTTCCTGCTCGCCGGCGACGGCGCCTTCCACCTCGTCGACCGGCCGGACCCCGGGCTGCTGGCCCGCACGGTCCCCACCGACCGCCCGGAGGCCTGGCGCACCCTGGACGCCACGGTCCTGCACGCCACCCTCCTCGCCCACGTCTGGCGCGTCCCGGACGACTCCGCCACCCACATCTCCTACATCCACGACACGGCGGCCACCGTCGAGAAGGCCGAACGCGACGGCGGTACGGCGGTGCTGATGCACCCGGTCCGTGAGGAGGTCGTCCGCGAGCTGGCCCAACAAGGCGTCACTATGCCCCGCAAGTCGACGTCCTTCGGCCCGAAACCGGCCTCGGGCCTGGTGCTGCGCACGCTGGACCTGTAGGTCGACACGACGACGAAGGGGCGGGACCGTACGCCGGTCCCGCCCCTTCGCCGTCATGCCACGGACGTCAGTCCTTCTCGCCGTCCTCGTTCCCGTCCGCGTCCCCGTCCGTGCCCTTGTCCTCGGCGGAGGGACCCTCCACGTTGCCCTCGCCCTCGCCCTCGTCAAGGGCGTCCATGAACTCGACGCCGTCCAGCTCGGCGAGACGGTCGGAGGCGTCCGTGCTGCCGTCCCGGTCGGCCTCCACGGCCTTCGCGAACCACTCCCGCGCCTCCTGCTCCCGGCCGGCGGCCAGCAGCGCGTCGGCGTAGGCGTACCGCAGTCGCGCGGTCCAGGGCTGCACGGAGTTGGAGGCCAGCTCGGGGCTCTGCAGCGTCACGATGGCCGCGTCCAGCTGTCCCATGTCACGCCGGGCGCCGGCCGCGACGAGCCGCATCTCGACCTGACCGGCCTTGTCCAGCTTGTGCACCTCGGGGGCACCGGCCATGTCCAGCGCCTTCTCCGGCCGGCCGAGCCCGCGCTCGCAGTCGGCCATGACCGGCCACAGCTCGACGGACCCGGTCATCCGCCGCGCCGCCCGGAACTCGGCCAGAGCCTCGCTGTACTTCTGGTTGGCGTACGCGGCGAACCCGCCCGCCTCCCGTACGGCGGCGACACGGGACGCCAGACGCAGAGCGATCTTGGAGTAGGCGTACGCGGTCTCCGGGTCCTCGTCGAGAAGCCGGGCGACCATCACCAGGTTCCTGGCGACGTCCTCCGCAAGCGTCTTGGGCAGACTCTGAAGCTCCTGCCGTACGTCCTTGTCGATCTCGTCGCCCGTGACCTCCTCGGGAATCGGCAGGCGCTTGATCGGCTCGCGGTCCCGGTCCCGCTCCTCACGGAAACGGCCACCGCCGCCGTGCCGGTCGTCCCGCCCACGGAAACCACCGGGACGCCCGCCTCGGTCATCACGCTGCGGCCCACGGCTCCCACGGTCGTCCCGACCTCGGTACCCGCCACGCTCACCACCGCGACTGTCATCACGCCGACCGAAGCCGCCGCGCTCGCCCCGATTGTCGTCACGACGGAAGCCACCACGATCGCCACGGTCGTCACGACGGTAAGGGGGGCGCTCACCGCGGTCATCACGACGGTCGTCCCGACGGAAGGACGGCCGGTCACCACGGTCACCGCGGTCGTCCCGACGGAAAGAGGGCCGGTCACCCCGGTCGTCACGACGGTCGTCCCGACGGAAAGAGGGCCGGTCACCACGGTCACCGCGGTCGTCACGACGGAAGGACGGCCGGTCACCACGGTCACCGCGGTCATCGCGACGGAAGGGGGGACGGTCACCGCTCCGGTCGTCGCGACGGAAACCGCCACGGTCCCCGCCGCGGTCACGGTCATCACGACGCGGCCCACGGTCGCGGTCGTCACGACGCCCGAACCCACCACCACGGCTGTCATCCCGACGGTCATCCCGACGGAATCCACCACCCTGCCCGCCACGGTCACTGCCACGGCTGTCGTCACGCCGGCCGAAGCCACCACGCTCGCCTCGGTCGTCACGGCGGTCGTCACGACGGAAGGAGGGACGGTCACCACGGTCACCGCGGTCATCGCGACGGAAGGGGGGACGGTCACCGCTCCGGTCGTCGCGACGGAAACCACCACGGTCCCCGCCGCGGTCACGGTCATCACGACGCGGCCCACGGTCGCGGTCGTCACGACGCGGCCCGCGGTCACGGTCGTCACGACGCCCGAACCCACCACCACGGCTGTCATCCCGACGGTCATCCCGACGGAATCCACCACCCTGCCCGCCACGGTCACTGCCACGGCTGTCGTCACGGCGGAATCCGCCGCGGTCGCGGTCGTTGTCACGACGGAAGCCGCCACGGTCCCCGCGCTGACCGCTCCGGTCACCGCGGTCACCACTGTCCCGTCGCCGCTGGTCGCGCTCCGGTCGGTCGTCGGGAGAGTTGGGGGACATCGGTGACTCCTGTCTTCGGTACTGCAAGTCATTCTCGCGCAACCGGGTACCCGGTGCGCCCTGGAAAAACGAAAGGACCCCTGGTCCCCAGCTGAACGCTGGGGACCAGGGGTCCTTTCCAAAGATTGTTCGGCGGCGTCCTACTCTCCCACAGGGTCCCCCCTGCAGTACCATCGGCGCTGTAAGGCTTAGCTTCCGGGTTCGAAATGTAACCGGGCG